>NZ_LT629780.1:319105-638210 GCF_900105885.1 Pseudomonas guangdongensis
CCAGCGGTAGCCGGGCAGCTCGCGGCCGATGGCGAACTCGGCGCTGCCGGGGGCAAACTGCACGCAGGTGGACGGCGAGGCCAGCAGACGCACGCCGTGCCGCCAGCGATCCAGTTCCTGATGCACGTGCCCCCAGAGCAGTGCGCGCAGGTTCGGATAGCGGTCGGTGATGGCGAACAGCGCCTCGGCATTGTCCAGGCCGATGGGGTCGAGCCAGGCGCAGCCGACCGGCAGCGGATGATGGTGGAAGGACAGCAGCACCGGGCGCTCGCCGGCCTCGTCCAGGGCCCGCTCCAGCAGCGCCAGCTGCGCCGCGTCGAGATGGCCGGCGACCTGCCCCGGCACGCTGGAGTCGAGCAGGATCAGTCGCCAGTTGCCCAGGTCGGTCACCGCCTCGCACCGCGCGCTGCCGGCGCAGGCCGCCTGCAGCACGGCGGCCTCGTCGTGGTTGCCGGGATACCAGCGCGCCGGCGCATCCAGCACCGCGCTCAGCGCGGCGAAGCGCGCATAGGAGGCCGGCGAGCCGTCCTGGGACAGGTCGCCGCTGGCCAGCAGCAGGTCGATACGCGGCTGCTGCGCGCGCGCCAGCGCCACCACCTGCTGCAGGCTGTCGGCGGTATCCAGGCCGAGCAGGGTGCGCCCGGCCTCGGCGAACAGGTGACTGTCGGACAGTTGCACCAGGGTCAGGGGGGCGTGGGCGGCGAAACTGGGCAAGGGCCATCTCCAGCAGGGCTGTCGGGAAGAAATTCGCAGGGCAATGGTGGCACGCACTCGACGCCTGGAACGCCAAATACATCACACTATCAGGCCGCCGGCGACCACCCTGGCGTCGCTTCCGCCAGATACCCGACACTCTGATAGTGCGCCAGCCACTCGCCGAGAAACAGGTTGAGCTGGGTCTTCTCGTCCGGCTGGTGCATCGCCGCGTTGGGATAGGCATAGCGCGCCTGCAGGCGGCGGCAGTGATCGGCGCCGACCACCTCGGCCAGCCGCGCATCGTGGTAGACGCGCACCAGCAGGCGCGGCGCCGGCAGCCAGTCGAGCGCGCGCCGCTCGTGAAGCTCGACGCTGCTGGTGTAGGGGCCGGCGGCGCTGACCTGCAGCACCAGCACCGCCTCGCCCGCACCGAGCGCCACCTCGCGGCGCTGGGCCTGTTCGCGCATGCCCGGCAGCAGGCGCATCAGACGTGCATAGTTGGCGGCGCAGGCGGCCTGCAGGGCGGCCAGGTCGACCCGGTAACGCTCGGCGGCGCGACTCAACGCCAGACCTGACGCAGCTGTTCGCGGTTCAGCGCCAGCCACTGCAGGGCGATGATGCTCGCCGCGTTGTCGAAACGTCCGGCCTGCATCGCCGCCAGAGCCTGGTCGAAGGCCATGACATGCACGCGGATGTCCTCGCCCTCCTCGGCCAGGCCGTGCAGGCCGCCGACGCCCTGGCTGTCGCAGCGGCCGACGAACAGGTAGACGCGCTCGTCGCTGCCGCCGGGCGAAGGGTAGTAGGAGGTCACCGGCCACAGCGCCTGCAGCGTCACCCCGGCCTCCTCCTGGGCCTCGCGATAGGCCACCGCCTCGGGCGACTCGCCCTTGTCGATCAGCCCGGCCACCGGCTCCAGCAGCCAGGGCCGCGCGCTCTTGTCCAGCGCGCCGACGCGGAACTGCTCGATCGCCACCACGCAATCGCGCTGCGGATCGTAGGGCAGCACGCAGACCGCATCGTGGCGCACGAACAGCTCGCGGCTGATCTCCGGGCCCATGCCGCCGCGGAACAGGCTGTGACGCAGGCGCAGCCGGTCCAGCGCATAGAAACCGCGAAAACAGGCCTCGCGCTCGACGATCTCCACCTGCAGCTCGTCGCTGCCCACTGCATCGCTCATCGTAATTTTGCGCGAGAACCTCGGCATTCATGCCGGGGAGGGATAGCGCGGCGCCCGCAGGGTGCCCCTCTTCTCGCTTCTCCTGGGTTGAGGCTATCTTGAGTTGATTCTCTGACTGTGTATGCATACAGTCAACGTATGAAAACGAAGCGCGCCTACCGATACCGTTTCTACCCGACACCCGCGCAGGAAGTCCTGCTAGCGCAGACATTCGGCTGCGTGCGTTCCGCCTACAACACGATCCTCGCCTGGCGTACCCAGGCCTACGAGTCCGAGCAGAAACGCATCGATTACAAAGAGGCCAGCGCTCAGTTGACCGTCTTGAAGAAAGACCCGGCACGGAGCTATCTCAACGAAGTGTCCTGCGTTCCCCTGCAGCAGTGCCTCCGGCACCAGCAACAGGCCTTCACGAACTTCTTCGAGAAACGCGCCGGATACCCGGCGATGAAGTCGAAGAAATACCGCCAGTCGGCCGAGTTCACGGCCTCGGCCTTCACGTATCGCGATGGCCAGCTGTTTCTCGCCAAGTGCAAGGAGCCCTTGGCGATCCGATGGACGAAAGGCCGAGAAACCCTGCCCTCGATGCCATCGACGGTGACGGTATCGCGCGACACCGCGGGCCGCTACTTCGTTTCGCTGCTGTGCGAGGTCGAAACCCCACCGCTGCCGGTGTCGCCGCGAACGACCGGCATCGATCTGGGCCTGAAGGCGTTGTTCGTCACCAGCGAGGGCGAGCAGATCGACAACCCGCGGCACACCGCAAAGTACGCTGCACGCCTGGCGAAAGCCCAGCGAGCGCTGAGTCGCAAGCAGCGCGGCTCGAAGAACCGGGCCAAGGCCCGGCACAAGGTCGCTCGCCTGCATGCGAAAATCGCTGACACCCGACGCGACGACTTGCACAAGCTGTCGCACAGACTGATTCACGAAAACCAAGTGGTCTGTGTCGAGTCGTTGGCGGTAAAAAACATGATCCGCTATCGCAGCCAGAGCAAGGCCATTGCCGACACCGGCTGGGGCGAGCTGGTGCGCCAGCTCGAGTACAAGGCGGCATGGACCGGGCGTCAGCTGGTCAAGATCGACCGCTGGTTTCCCAGCAGCAAGCGCTGCTCGTGCTGCGGTCACACCCTGGCCTCGCTGCCGCTGAGGGTCCGTGACTGGACCTGCCCGGCGTGCGGCTCGCACCACGACCGCGACCTCAACGCCGCGATCAATATCAAAGCCGCCGGGCTGGCGGTGTTAGCCCTTGGAGAGAACGTAAGAGGCATCGGTCAAGTACCGTTGTCCTGATCTCGATGAATTGGGAATCTCTACCCTTCAGGGCGGAGAGCAGTCAATGCCTCACTCCTCCGCCAGAGCACGCCGGCCATTCGAAAGCGTGCAGTTTAACGGCACTCGCCCGCGTCGTGCGCGCGGATTATCGGCGTGCCGCCGCTCTTGAGCGGCGGCGTCCAGCGAGCGATGCTGTACGCCCCGCCGCCCCAGGAGTCCCCATGCGCCCGCTTCCCCTGTTCGCCCTCGCCTACCTGCCGCTGCTCGGCGCCTGCCAATGGCTGGCGCCGCAGCCGGCTTCGCCCGCCGTGCAGAAGATCGCCTGGGAGCAGCGCGCCGAGGGCTGCCAGAGCGAGCGCTGCAGCCTGGTCAACGTCGAGACTCTGCGTATCTCCGACGTCCCCGCGCTGGATGCGCAGATCGAGCGGGCGCTGCTGGCGATGACCCGGGAAGCCGACGGCCAGCCGCTGCCTGCCTCGCTGCGCGGCTACGCCGACGCCCTGCTGGCCGAGTCGCGCGAGGGCCGGGAAACCTGGCTGCAGGCCAAGTTGGTCGACCGCCATGGCGACCTGCTGGTGATCGAGCTGTCCAGCTACCTGTACAGCGGCGGCGCCCACGGCATGCCGGGGCGCGGTTTCATCAACTACTCGCTGAGCCGACAGCGCGCGCTGCAGCTCGACGACCTGCTGCTGCCCGGCCAGGAAGACGCCTTCTGGACCGCAGCCCGCGAGGCGCGGCGCGACTGGCTCAAGGCCCAGCAACTGGACCAGAACCGCGACTTCCAGGCCAGCTGGCCGTTCGTGCCCACCGCCAACATCGCCCTACTGCACGACAAGCTGCAGCTCAAGTACGACGTCTACGCCCTGGCGCCCTACGCCATGGGCCACCCGACTCTGGAGATTCCCTACCCGCGGCTGCAGGGGGTGCTCAGGCCGGAGTATCTACCGGCGCGCTGAAGCTCAGAACAAGCTTTTAAAACTGCTCTGTTAGACCCACCCAAAACGATTCATCAAGTTTTACGCGAGAAACCTCGGCATTCATGCCGAGGTGGGATAGCGCGGCGCCCGCAGAGCGTCCCTATTCTCACACCCCCTGGGTTGAGGCTATTTCTCACGCCTGACGGCGATTCTGGCGGCTCTCAGTTATACCATTTCCCGAGACACGATCTAGCATGTATCTGAAATAACCAACCTTTTAAATACCGGGCTCATTCATATCATCAAAGTTGTAACTCTCAGATTCATAATCCGAGGCAACCTCGATCTGCACAGCCTCGTTATTTGTAGAGCTAGGCTGTCCACTTCTAACTCTATCGAGCCAGTCGCTATGGCTATTAATGACCTCACGAGAGCATTCGACAGACAAAACATTAGAGCCTGACTTTAGTCGCGCTTGCCCCGCTCGACCATAATAAGATTTTGATTTTCCACTGGCATGCCCCATCGCCGCACTCACCAGCTCAGGCGAAAATCCCAGTTTTTTAAGGTCAGCTGACATCTGGTGACGAATACTGTATGCTGTAACTCCAGAAAAACCACAACGCTTACCAACTCGTGACATGCGCGCACTGAAATTCTTAACATTCATTGAATCTGTAACCGCATACCCGCCATGCATATCAACCCATTTACTGATGACTCCTATTACAATAGGAGAGTTCGAAAGATCAACAACCAGCTTACGTAATGGCTGCCCACCCTGAGTTGCTAGTGATGTTTTTGACCCGATGATATAAAACTCAAAAATTTCATCCGAATACTCTGAGCGACTTACCAGAACACCGCCACATGCCTCACTAGGACGGCAACCAGTACAGATAATAACTGCAGCTAAAACCCTATCCACATCTGACCTTATAAAGCCAAGAAACTGCTCCCGCCAACTCCATGGCAAACCCTTCAGCGTTTTACGCTTACTGTTTTTTTGAGAGCCAGAGCAATTCTTCAGCTCCGCAGGTGCTCCCCAGAAGCTCTTATTCCAGAAATAGCAAATCTCAGTCGTCTTAGCATAGATCTCTTCATCATAATCATTAGTTTTTTCTTCGATCCTCCAGTTGATCAAAATTAAAATTTCCTCGACAACCTTGCGCACGTGTGCAGCACGATATTTACGCAAAGTCCCACGTGAAATCCCAAATTTAACTGCATACTCTAATGGGCCCAGCCCACTGAGAGCCATGCGCTTCAGAGCCCTCTTATACTCAATAACTGACCTGGCACTCAATGGAGGACTCAGAACATAAAACACCATTGAAAAAATCTGATTCAGATCCTCTAGCCGAATAACCTTGCGATCATTTAAGAATTCAAATCCTGATCCTTTCCTGATATCATCTACAGACCCCACTCTGAATAAACCCTGCAGCACAGCCGCACGCGCGTAAAACCTAGCATCCGCTCTCGGCGCTGGGCTCGACTCAGAAAAACCATCATTTCCACCCACCTTGCCACAGTCATACAATGAATTCTCATTAGCATCAATATAAACCGGATTAAAACAAAAAAACCCCAGGAAATACCAGCCGGCATCTCTTGCCTGACAAATTCAATGACCTCTGCTTTCAAAGGATCATCAAGACCTAACTGGTCACCCAAATTATTGATCGATAAGCCACCCGAGCTTCCACCAGACAAAACATCATTGGCTTCCTGATCTGGCTGCTCGACACTCTCCCCGCTAAACCTCCGTTTCATACCTGCCTCCAGCGCTGAGTCTAACCATGACAACTACTTCAAAAAGTAGACGCCATTATCAACGCCCATGCAAGAGCTTCCGAAACACCACTTTTCGGGAATGTTTTATTATTGAGTACGCACCAGCATAGTAAAAGCGAATATAATATACATAACAAACACCCCGCGTAACACCAAGATACAAATTGGCTGCCTCTCGCAGCCATGGGATACGCCAGGCCGATCATGATAGCGGTGAGCGCGAGGCCTACGGGGTCGTAGCCGATCTGCAAGGTACTGCCGATTGCCCCATCGACCTACTACGAACATGCTGCCCGCAAAGCGGACTCTGCCCGGCAGCCTGCTCACAGGCGCCGGGGTGATGTGCTCTGCGGGCATGTCCAGCGCGTCTCCAATAGGCAGGCAATCGTCCAAACGGTCGCGGTACTTCCTGTAACAGCCACGAACCAGCCCCGGTTGCTGTCCAACGGCCGCGGTAAACAGAACAGCGGGACAAGAAGAGCACCTATCGGCACGTGTTCAAGATGCTTGGTATTTCCAGACATCCGCCCCGCTGGATGAATATTACGCTGCTGCAGCCTAGGCATGCGTAGCCTTCGACAAGTTGCGCAGTATAGGGTTTGCAAAGCTCACCTAATCTCGCTGGTTGTCGTTGCCGAGAACTATCCCGCAGAAACGAACAACGGGCCCGTAGGCCCGTTGTTCAGAGTAGAGGCTGGATCGTCACACCTTGTGGTACAGCTGCGAGCCCTGGGCCTTGAACTCCGCGGCCTTGGCCTGCATCTCGCGCTCGACGTCGACGTCCACCGCGTCGATGCGCTCCAGGTTGGCGGCGTAGTCGCGCACTTCCTGGGTGATCTTCATCGAGCAGAACTTCGGCCCGCACATGGAGCAGAAGTGCGCGACCTTGGCCGACTCCTTGGGCAGGGTCTCGTCGTGGTAGCTACGCGCGGTGTCCGGGTCGAGGCCGAGGTTGAACTGGTCTTCCCAGCGGAACTCGAAGCGCGCCTTGGACAGGGCGTTGTCACGGATCTGCGCGCCCGGGTGGCCCTTGGCGAGATCCGCGGCGTGCGCGGCGATCTTGTAGGTGATGATGCCGGTCTTCACGTCGTCCTTGTTGGGCAGGCCGAGGTGCTCCTTCGGGGTGACGTAGCAGAGCATGGCGCAGCCGAACCAGCCGATCATCGCCGCGCCGATGCCGGAGGTGATGTGGTCGTAACCCGGGGCGATGTCGGTGGTCAGCGGGCCGAGGGTGTAGAACGGCGCCTCGTCGCAGCATTCCAGCTGCTTGTCCATGTTCTCCTTGATCATGTGCATCGGCACATGACCCGGGCCTTCGATCATTGTCTGCACGTCATGCTGCCAGGCGATCTTGGTCAGTTCGCCGAGGGTTTCCAGCTCGCCGAACTGCGCGGCGTCGTTGGCGTCGGCGATCGAGCCCGGACGCAGGCCGTCGCCCAGCGAGAAGCTGACGTCGTAGGCCTTCATGATTTCGCAGATTTCCTCGAAGTGGGTATAGAGGAAATTCTCCTGGTGATGCGCCAGGCACCACTTGGCCATGATCGAGCCACCGCGGGAAACGATGCCGGTGACGCGCTTGGCGGTCAGCGGCACATAGCGCAGCAGCACGCCGGCATGGATGGTGAAGTAGTCCACGCCCTGCTCGGCCTGTTCGATCAGGGTGTCGCGGAACAGCTCCCAGGTCAGGTCCTCGGCGACGCCACCGACCTTCTCCAGCGCCTGGTAGATCGGCACGGTGCCGATCGGCACCGGCGAGTTGCGGATGATCCACTCGCGGGTCTCGTGGATGTGCTTGCCGGTGGACAGGTCCATGACGGTGTCCGAGCCCCAGCGGATGCCCCAGGTCAGCTTGGCGACTTCCTCTTCAATGCTCGAACCGAGAGCACTGTTGCCGATATTGCCGTTGATCTTCACCAGGAAGTTGCGGCCGATGATCATCGGCTCCAGCTCCACGTGGTTGATGTTGGCCGGGATGATGGCGCGGCCGCGGGCGATTTCCTCGCGGACGAACTCGGGCGTGATCTCCTTGGGGATGGCGGCGCCGAAGCTGTGCCCCGGGTGCTGCTGGGCCAGCAGGCCGGCCTCGCGGGCCTCCTGCAGCTTCATGTTCTCGCGGATGGCGACGTATTCCATCTCGGGCGTGATGATGCCCTTGCGCGCGTAGTGCATCTGGGTGACGTTGGCGCCGGCCTTGGCGCGGCGCGGGTTGCGCACGTGGGCGAAGCGCATCTGGGTCAGTTCGGCGTCGTTGAGGCGACGGTTGCCGAACTCGGAGGTCAGCCCCGGCAGCTTCTCGGTATCGCCACGCTCGTCGATCCAGGCGCTGCGCACGTCGGCCAGGCCCTTGCGCACGTCGATGCTCACGTTCGGGTCGGTGTACGGGCCGGAAGTGTCGTAGACCAGCACCGGCGCGTTCTTCTCGCCGCCGAAGTCGGTCGGGGTGTCGGCCAGGGAAATCTCGCGCATCGGCACGCGGATGTCCGGGCGCGAACCCTGGACGTAGACCTTGCGCGAATTGGGCAGCGGCTGGACGGACTGCTGGTCGACCTGGGCGGACTCGCTCAGGTTCTTGTGTTCGGTCGCACTCATCGACGGGACTCTCCACGGCACAGGCGGGTGATGTCGGAGCGAACCTGAGACAGGAGAACCCTCGCCGCACGGCGAGGACATCTTGTTCCCTACGCGGGTGCTAACCCGATCAGGTTCAACGGGATTCGGAACTGTCCGATCTCAGCCTGCGACTCCAGGCACCCCGACAAGAAAACTCGAGCAGTTTAATCGGCTACGCCACGGGCGGCCAGCCCTGCGGGCCGCAAGGTACAGGCGTTGGCCATACGCGGCGCCTGTCGCGCTCGCGCGCCGCGCCGGATCGGCCTGCCAGCGGCGCTCCAGCGCGCGGTTGACCCCCGCTGCCGCCGCCACTTAGCCTTGCGCGTCATCTCTTTGCAGGACACCCGCATGCTGCGCCGCCTCACTCTGGCATTCGCCATTGCCGCCACCCTGCCGGCCTGGGCCACCGACGCCGCGCCCGGCGCGGTCAGCAATCTGCTGGATGTCTACCGCGACGCCGTGGCGCACGACGCCGAGCTGGCCGCCGCGCAGGCCGACTATCTGGCCCGCCGCGAAGCGTTGCCCCAGGCGCGCGCCGCGCTGCTGCCCAACCTGTCCGCCGGCGCCCGCCTGAGCGACAGCCACAGCCGGATCGACAGCCCCGCCGCCAGCCGCTCGCGCAGCGCCCTCGTCTACCAGGCCAGCCTCAGTCAGCCGCTGTTCCGTGCCGAGCGCTGGTTCGCCCTGCAGGCCGCTGCCGCGCTCGGCGAGCAGGCCGCGCTGGAATTCTCCGCCGCCCAGCAGGCGCTGATCCTGCGCAGCGCCGAGGCCTACTTCGCCGTGCTGCGCAGCCAGGACAACCTGGCCGCCAGTCGCGCCGAGGAAGCCGCCCTGCAGCGCCAGCTGGAGCAGGCGCGCGAGCGCTTCGCGGTGGGCCTGGCGGACAATACCGACCGGCTCGACGCCCAGGCCGCCTTCGACGGCGCCCAGGCCGACCGGCTGGGCACCGAGCGCCAGCTCGCCGACGCCCTGCAGGCGCTGTACAGCCTGACCGAGCGCGACCACGCACACCTGGCCGGCATCCGCCACGACCTGCCGATCCTCGCCCCCAGCCCCGCCGACGCGCAGAGCTGGGTCGACACCGCCGTGCGCCAGAACCTCGACCTGCAGGCCAGCCAGTTCGCCGTCGGCGCGGCGGAGGAACAACTGCGCCAGCGCAAGGCCGGGCACGCCCCGACGCTGGACGCGGTGGCCGACTACCAGCGCGGCGACAACGACGGCATCGGCTTCGTCAACAGCGGACAGAGCGGCCTGCCGCGCTACAGTGGCCCGGCGGAGCAGAGTTCCATCGGCCTGCAGCTGAACATCCCGCTGTACAGCGGCGGCCTCACCCAGGCCCAGGTCCGCGAGGGCCAGCAACGCCTGCTGCAGCGCGAACACCAGCGCGAGCGCCTGCGCCGCCAGGTGGTGCAGGACACCCGCAACCTGCACCGCGCCATCCACACCGACGTGGCGCAGATCGCCGCGCGCCGCCAGGGCATCCTCTCCAGCCGTAGCGCCCTGGAAGCCACCGAGCTGGGCTACCAGTTGGGCAGCCGCAACGCCGTCGACGTGATCAACGCCCAGCGCCAGCTCTACGCCCGCGTGCGCGACTACAACAACGCCCGCTACGACTACATCCTCGACACCCTGCGCCTGAAGCGGACCGCCGGCACCCTCAGCCCGGCCGACCTGCAGGCGCTGACCGGCTTCCTCGACAGCGGCTACGACCCGCAGCGCGACTTCCTGCCTGCCGACCTTGCCTCAGGCCCGGACACCGCACGCCAATAACGACGAAGCCCGGAATGCCTGTGGCATTCCGGGCTTCGAGCACATATCCATGGCAGACGCCGGGGCAGCTACCAGCGCTGTACTCCGCCTCCCAGAAGCGCCTGCACGTTGGCATTCAGCGGCAGACGGAGGTCGGTGGCACCGAGCACGAAGGAATCGCTGGTGCGCACCAAGCGTACGCTGATATAGACCTGCGACTGCCCCACTGCATAGGTACCGATCAGGATCGAGCGCGCCGCATGGGCAGCGCTCAGACGCTGCACCTCACGGGAGAGAATCAGTTCGCCGACATTTTCCTCGATGAACAGACTGTCGCGCATCTTCACCTCGCGCACCAACATGCCTTCGCGGGCCAGGGCCGAGGCGAACAGCTCGGACGTCAGACGGCCCAGGGTCGATGACTCGGTGAGACTGTCGATATTGACGAAGGATGCGGCTATCACCGGACTCTGCTTGAGCAGTTCGGAATTGCTGCGCAGCATCCTCGCTGCGGACTTGTCGATCAGGGCAGACAGCTCGACATCCGGCGAACTCTTGCGCGGCAGATACTGGGAATAACCGGCGCACGCACTCAGCGATAAAACCAGCACCAGACAGGACAACAGACGAAAACAACGCGACACGTTCGACTCCTCGAAGGACAGTTACCAGCGGTCGGTGACCGGAATCATCGGTAGCAGCGGCGCGGACTGGCCAAGCGGCGCGCGAGGCGCCTCATAGTACCGGCGCTCGCCGGCATCGATGTAATACAGGCTTGACGAGGAGTAGATCACCCGCTGGTTCTCCACCACCTGCAGGGTCACGATCAGTTCGTCATCGCCTTGCATGCCCAGGGAGTCGGCCAGCCGTGGCAGAAAACCACCTGCCTGCCGCGCGAACACCTCGCTCGCAACACGCACTTCGACAGCATGCTCGGGAGTCGTCGAGATCCGTGCACCACGACCGACCAGCTCGCTAGTCAGCAAGTCGCGAAAGCCTCGCTGGAAGATCGCCGCGCTCCCGCTGCGGGAAGCCTCAAGCAGATACAGCGGCAGTACACGCAGACGCTCGTTCTCCAACATCCGCTCGGCCTCCCGACGCGCCAGCGCCTCCCACTGACTGACCGCCTGCATGCGCGGCTGCGCGACCATAGCGGCAACGGAGCCCTGCGGCTCCTGGCTGTCATGAACGGCAGCGCAACCACCCAACCACAGGCTGGAGGCGCACAAGGCAAGCGCAAGGCAGTGTGAAAGACTGGGCACGACGGGCTCCTGTGTCTGCAAGGCGTGCGGCGATTATAGGCCCGAGGCCGACGGGGAAAAGCGCGATTAGCGGGATATTCGCAGCCGTTGCACGAGTCAAAGCCATAGCGCACAGAACTACAGCGGCTCACGCCGATATCGTGTACATGGAACGTGAGGTGTGGGAAAGCTTAGAAACAGGTACTGAATGTGCCGAACGGCAAGGACCTGAAGAAGATGGAGCCCATGGGCGGACTTGAACCGCCGACCTCTCCCTTACCAAGGGAGTGCTCTACCGCTGAGCTACATGGGCATCGCGCTGTGCGAGGGCGCGAACTCTAGCAAAAGGCTATGGCGAAAGAAAGAGGCGGGCTACCAAGCAAACCATTCGGGGGCTCACTCTCACTGTAGAACTCTACACGCGTGCCAAGCGGCACTCCGCAACGACAAACTCGTCAGCCCAGCCGTCTAGCGCCGCTCCCTAGCAGCGACAGTACTCAGCCGCTGGCGGTGGATCCAGTCGACGATCTCGCCCTCCGGCTTGTAGCCGTCGACGGTAGCGCGGAGGATCTGCCGGACCCTCTGGAAATCGTCGCAGCGCACCGCGGTCACCAGCTCGACAAGCACTTCGCGGAATGCGCTCCACGGCAGATGGGCCTCGTTGGCACGCATGATCATCGGGTGATCCGTGGGGGTCACGTTATCGCCGATCAGCAGCTCCTCGTAGAGCTTTTCGCCCGGACGCAAGCCACTGAACTCGATGGCGATATCTCCGCGCGGATTCTGCTCGCTGCGCACCGACAGGCCGGAAAGGTGGATCATCTTCTCCGCCAGCTCGGCGATGCGCACGGGCTCGCCCATGTCCAGAACGAACACATCGCCGCCCTGCCCCATCGAGCCGGCCTGGATCACCAGCTGCGCCGCCTCGGGGATGGTCATGAAGTAGCGGGTGATCTTCGGGTGGGTCACGGTCACCGGCCCCCCGCGCTTGATCTGCTCGCGGAACAGCGGAATCACCGACCCCGACGAGCCCAGCACGTTGCCAAACCGCACCATGGTGAAGCGGGTCTTGTTGACATGGCGCACACCACTGTCATCGCCGTAGAGCAACGGCGCCGGCTCAGCACTGAGCGCTTGCAGGACCATCTCGGCAAGACGCTTGGTGCTGCCCATCACATTGGTCGGGCGAACCGCCTTGTCGGTGGAGATCAGCACGAAGTGCTCCACTCCGGCCTGGATAGCCGCCTGTGCGGTGTTCAGGGTGCCCAGCACGTTGTTGTGCACGCCCTCGGCGATGTTGTGCTCGACCATCGGCACATGCTTGTAGGCCGCCGCATGGTAGACGGTGTTCACCCGCCAGGTACGCAGCACATCGAGCAGCCGGCCGTGGTTGCGGATCGAGCCGAGGATCGGCACCAGCTGCAGGTTCAGCGCCTCGCGGCACACCTGCTGTTCCAGCTCCTGATGGATGCTGTACAGGTTGAACTCGCTGTGTTCGAAGAGGATCAGGGTGGTCGGCCCCTGGGTGACGATCTGCCGGCACAGCTCGGAACCGATCGAGCCCCCCGCCCCGGTGACCATCACCACCTGGCCGCGGATGCAGCGCTCGAACAGCTCCGCGCGCGGCGCCACCGCATCACGGCCAAGCAAGTCGGCGATGTCCACCTCCTGGATATCTTCGACCTTGACCCGACCACTGGCCAGGTCCATGAACCCCGGCACGCTACGCACATGCAGCGGGAAGGGTTCCAGCGTGGCGAGGATCTCGCGACGGCGCCCGCGGGTTGCCGAGGGAATCGCCAGCAACACCTCGCTCGCGCCGGTCTCGTCGATCATCTGCTGGATATGCTTGGGCTTGTAGACCTTGATACCGGCAATGGCCCGATTGGCAATGCTGTCGTCGTCGTCGATGAACGCCACCGGGCGCATAGACTTGCCCATGCGCAGCGCCGCCACCAACTGGTTGCCCGCCGCCCCGGCGCCATAGATGGCTACCCGCGGCAAACCGTCGTCGCGACCGACAAAGGGAATCCCCAGCCCCGCCGCGTACCAGTCGCCCATGAAGTACTGGCGTATCAGCAGACGCAGGCCGCCCACCAACACCAGACTCAGCCACCAGTAGTTGAACACCAGCGAACGCGGCACCAGCGCCGGTGCATCGCGATACCAGTAGACCACCAGCGCCATAAGCAACGCAGAAAGGGAAACCGCCTTGACGATGGCCAGCAGTGCATCGTTGCCGAGGTAGCGCATCACCGCCCGATACATGCCGAGCCGGATGAACAACGGGATAGCCAGCAAGGGGGCCAGAATGAACAGCCACAGATGCCCGCCCAGAGGGTCGACCAGATCATCCGTCCCCAGGCGCACGACAAAGGCCAACCAGAGGGCCAACCAGACCAGCAGCACATCCACCACCACCTGCAACAGGCGCTTGTGGCGGCGCTTCAGGCCCAAGAGTCTTTCACGGAACATAAGCACTCCAATCCCATCCTGGCCCGGCGCAGCTTGTCACCGGGAGGCGCACGCCTCAGTCCTTTTTCACCACCCGGTCACCCGCACCCTTGCCGGCCACGGTCATGAAGATGTACTTGAAGTAATCGCCCACCGTCAGGCTCTGGATCATCCTCTGGTCGGTCTCAGCCAGCAGTGCCGGGGTGGACATGTCGATCTCGCTGACCTGGGCCAGACCGGTGATCCCCGGGCGCACGGCATACACACCACGCCTGGCGCGCTCTGCGGTCAACTCCTGCTGATTGAACAGGCCGGGACGCGGCCCGACCAGGCTCATCTCGCCCTTGAGCACGTTCCACAACTGCGGCAGCTCATCCAGCTTGGTCTTGCGCAGGAAATGGCCGAAACGAGTAATGGAAGAGCTGCTGGCCAGATGGGTGGCCACGGAAGCGGTATCCACCTTCATGGTACGGAACTTGACCAAGGTGAAGGGCTTCTGCTCCCGACCGACGCGCACCTGGCAAAAGATCGGCGAACCGGTATCGAACAGACCAATCACGGTAAGCAGCAACAATACAGGGGCGCCAAACACCAGTCCCAGCAGCGAAAAAACAATATCGAACAGACGAATCACCGAACCACCCCCGAAAAAAACCGCTCAATCCAGCGGCAAAAAACAACGCCGCAAGCCCTCTTCCACCGTATAGGGCGGCTTCCAGTCCAGCAGCTCGCAGGTCTGGGAAATATCCACCTGCAACGAGCCCAGCAAGCGCTGCGCCATCGCCTTCCTGCCCAGCAAACCTGCTCCCAGCTGCAGCATGGCCGCCGGCACGGGAATCAGCCGCGCCGACTTACCCATGGCCCTGCCCACCGCTCGCAGCAGCTCGGTGGTGGACAGATCGTCACCATCACCGGCCAGCAATACCCGATTGGCCGCCGCTGGGTGATCGATGCAGTGGATGATCAGATCGACCAGGTTGTCGATGCCGACCAGAGAGCGTTTGTTGTGGATGGCACCGAGGGGGAGCGGCAACCCGTTCTCGACCAGCTTGATCATGCTGGCGAAATTGCCCTTGACGCCGGGGCCGTATACCAGCGGCGGGCGGATGATCACCACTTCCATGCTAGTCTCGTCGGCCAACTGCAGCAAACCCTGCTCAGCTTCCAGCTTGGACAGCCCATAGGGGTCTTCCGGAGCTGGTATATCAGAAACCCGGAAAGGTTTTCCAAGCGCAGTCGACTCACCATTGACCTTGATCGAGCTGATGAAGATGAAGCGCTTGGCCCCGGCAGTCGCAGCCTGACGGGCCAGACTCAGGGTGCCTTCTACGTTGACACGTCGGTACTCGGCCAGAGGGTCTGCCACTTCGTCCTTCATGATGTGGGCGCGAGCGGCGGCGTGGATGACCACCTGCTGCCCAGCCACAGCCGAAGCCCAGTCAGTATCTGTGGAAATCTCCCCGACAACGTGCGCTACCAGCTCTGTCGGCGCTCCCTGCGAACGTAGAGCGACAGCTAGGCTGACGCCTTTCTGCAGATTGAGCTGCCTAACGAGCGAGCGCCCCAGAAACCCGGTAGACCCGGTCAGTAAGATATTCATGCGAGGGATCAGCTCTTACGCCAGACAGTTCGATTGATATAGTCGGTGTAGCTCAGTACCACTCGAACAACCTGCAGCGATACCGGACCGCCTTCGTAGTCCGGCACCAAAGGAATCACGCGTCGACCTCCTTGATGCTGGCTAGTAATAACCTTGACTGCTTCCAGCACCGAGTCTTTCTTCAGCCCACTCATGATCAGCGTGCCTTCGTCCATGCCTTCCGGGCGCTCATGGGCATTGCGCAGGGTCACTGCCGGCAAGTTGAGCAGTGAAGCTTCCTCGGTGATGGTTCCACTATCTGAGAGCACGCAGAAAGCGTTCATCTGCAGCTTGATGTAGTCGAGCAGGCCGAACGGCTTGGAGAAGCGGATCAGTGGATGCTCCAGCGACTCGCCCAGCGCCTCCAGGCGCTTGCGGGTGCGCGGATGGGTCGAGACGATCAGCGGGAAGCCGTACTCGTCGGCCAGCGCACGCAAGGTGGCGAGCAGGTCGCGCAGGTTATCCGGGGTGTCGACGTTCTCTTCGCGGTGGGTGCTGACGATGAAGAACCTGCCCGCCTCCAGCCCCTCGCGGGCCAGCACGTCGGAGGCCTCGATCTTCGGCCGGTAGTAGTCGAGCACCTCGTGCATGTGCGAGCCGGTCTTGATGATGGTCTCGGGGCGGATGCCCTCGGCGATCAGGTAGCGGCGGGCATGCTCGGTGAGCACCATATTGATGTCGGAGAGGTGATCGAGCACCTTGCGGTTGAGCTCCTCCGGCACGCGCTGGTCGAAGCAGCGGTTGCCCGCCTCCATGTGGAACACCGGAATCTTGCGGCGCTTGGCGGCGATCACCGCCAGGCAGGTGTTGGTGTCACCGTAGAGCAGCAGCGCATCGGGCTTTTCCAGCTCGAACACCGCATCGGCCTTGGCGATCACCTCGGCGATGGTCTGCGCGGCGGTGTCGCCGGCGGCACCGAGAAAATGGTCCGGCTTGCGGATCTCCAGGTCGTCGAAGAACACCTGGTTCAGCTCGTAGTCATAGTTCTGCCCCGAGTGCACCAGTACGTGGTTGACCTGGCGGTCCAGCTCGGCAATTACCCGGCTCATCTTGATCAGCTCCGGACGGGTGCCGACCAGGGTCATGACCTTAAGCATTGAGCTGCTCCTTGATGTAGTCGAGTTTGAGCAGCAGCTGCTTGATGCCCGCCACGTCCAGGCGCTCGGTATTGTGCGAGGTGTAATCGTCCAGCTCGGAGATCTTCTCCTCGCCCTCGACGAAGTACTTCTTGTAGTTCAGGTCGCGGTTGTCGGCCGGGATGCGGTAGTAGCGGCCCATGTCCTCGGCCTTGGCCATTTCCTCGCGCGAGACCAGCGATTCATAGAGCTTCTCACCGTGGCGGGTGCCGATCACCCGCACCGGGTTATCGTGGCCGAACAGCTCCTTGAGCGCCTGGGCCAGCTCGCCGACGGTTGAGGCCGGCGCCTTCTGCACGAACAGGTCGCCCTGCTGGCCGTGCTCGAAGGCATGCAGCACCAGGTCGACCGAGTCCTCCAGCGACATCAGGAAACGCGTCATCTGCGGATCGGTGACGGTCAGCGGCTCGCCGGCCCGTAGCTGGTCGATGAACAGCGGGATCACCGAACCGCGCGAGGCCATCACGTTGCCGTAGCGCGTAGCGCAGACCACGGTGCCGCCCTCGGGAATCATCCGCGACTTGGCCACCATCAGCTTCTCGGCCATGGCCTTGGAGATGCCCATGGCGTTGATCGGGTACACCGCCTTGTCGGTGGACAGCACCACCACCCGCTTCACGCCGCTGGCGATGGCCGCATTGAGCACGTTCTCAGTGCCGTTGACGTTGGTGCGCACCGCCTCCATCGGGTAGAACTCGCAGGACGGCACCTGCTTGAGCGCCGCGGCATGGAAGATGTAGTCGACGCTGACCATGGCCTGCTTGAGACTGTCGTAGTCGCGCACGTCGCCGATGTAGAACTTGACCTTGTCGTTGGCCAGGGCGATGCGCATATCTTCCTGCTTCTTCTCGTCACGGGAGAAAATGCGGATCTCGCGCACGTCGGTATCGAGGAAACGCCTGAGCACCGTGTGACCGAAGGAGCCGGTGCCCCCGGTGATCATCAATACCTTGTTGTCGAACATAGAACCTTCCTGAACGTGAACACGGCCCGAGGGCTGAATGTACCTGCCCTCTCCCTTTCGGGAAAGGACCGCAAAGAGCATGAAAACGCCGGCAATCGGCCGGGCTGCGAAACTAACCGCGCTGCTGGTGCATACGACGCACCAGCTCGACCCAGTCCGGCGCCACATAGCCGGTGGCCGCGCGGAAGCGCGAACCATCCAGCGAGCGGTCGATTACCAGCGCGTCATCCGGACGAATCTCGATTGACTTGCCGTACTGCGCAGCCACCAGGCTGAGCAGCCGGAACTTGTCGATCGGCTCGGCGGCGACATGATACAGGCCATTGAGCTGCGGGTGCGCAAGCACGAAGTCCTTCATCACCCGCGCCAGCTCCACCGTCGGCAGGCCGGAGAAGATCGCCTTAGTGAACCCCCTGACGCTGCCCTGCTGCGCCAGGAACCAGTCCACCAGCGCGTTGCTCGAACCTAGCTCGTGGCCGATGATCGAGGTACGCAGGGTAATAGCATGCGGCAGCTCATGCAGCTCGCCGATGTACTTGGACTTGCCATAGAGATCTTCCGCGTCCGATGGATCGCTCTCCAGATACATACCCTTGCGCCCGGAAAACACGCAGTCGGTGCTGACATGGATCAGCCGCGCGCCACCCAACTCGCACAGCCGCGCCAGCCGGTGCGGCAACATGGCATTGATAGGCAGCGCGGTGAGCGGGTCCTTGGCATCGGCCAGCTGCTTGATCAGCCCGACACAGTTGATGACAACGTCCGGGCGTACTTTGCCCAAGACCGCAACGAGCGCGTCCTGGTCAAGCACGTCTACACCGCTAAGCAGACGTTCCTGGCTCTGTTGCGGGAAGTTCCGCAGCGCAGCACCACTGCGCACGGTACCCCATGTCTCATGCCCTGCATCGGCAGAGAACGCGCGAAACACGGCGCTGCCGAGCATGCCGGTTACACCCAGAATCAAAATCTTCATATCTATCCTTTAACTTCGGATTGTCTTATTAATCCGGCAACCCAATACCCCAAATCATGCTGCATACGCGATTTTGGGATGTCGGAAGTAGGAACGAATCCGCTCGGGCTTTGATTGAAGGCGCCGCATGACCGAGCGGACTCGGCCTTCCAACGCATCCCGACTTTTCAAACTTGGCCCGCTGCGCACCTGATGCTTGAGATCGCCATTCAGGTATTCGTCCGGGTTGAGCTCGGGGGCGTAGGCGGGCAGAAAGAACACCTCAATCCGTTCGCGCCGCCCCTCCAGCCAGGCTTTGACCTTCTTGCTGTGGTGCACGCGCAGGTTGTCCAAGACCAGGAAGACCTTGCGCCCGCTGGTATCCCGGATCAGTCGCCCCAGGAAGCGGATCAGCACGACCGCTGTCATGGTTTCCCGGTACAGCATGAAGCGCAGCTTGCCCCGGTTGGTCACCGTCGAAATCATGTTCGTGGCAAAGCGGCTTCCGCTGACTTCGCGTACGGGCGTCCGCCCTGCCGGGGCGTAGCTGCGCCCTGCATGACTGTCGCTGCGCAGGCCGGTTTCATCGCCCCAGTGGATCTCGCCGCCCTCGGCCTTGGCGCGCTGCTCGATCTTCGGATACTCGGTTTCCAGCCAGCGCTTTATCGCCTCGGGCTTCTGCTGGTAGGCGCGCTTCAACGGGCGTTGTGGGGTATAGCCCCAACGCTTGAGGTATTCACCGACTGTCCGGATAGGCATCTGAAAGCCGCAGTGCAGGGCGATCAGGGCGCGCACCGCATCACGCGTCCAGAGCGCGAAGTCCAGCTTCAACTGATCCGGCATGGTGTCGAGCAACAGGGTGCGAATCAGTGACTCCTGCTCGGAGGACAGGCTGCGTCGCTCCCCCGGCAGCGATCCGCGCTGGCCACCTTCGATCGCGGCCTCTTTGCCCTGGTGCTCCGCGATCGCGACCCAATGCGCCACCGTGCGCAGATGAACGCCAACGGCTTCGCCGATGGCTCTGTAGGTATACCCCTGCTCGCGCATGCGTAGGGCGATAGCGCGTTTTTCGCGCTGTTCCAAGGGGCTGAGGCTTCGTGCGTCGCTGGTCATGGTGAAAAACGCTGATTATGCCCTATTGTATTGCCGGATTAATAGGCTATGTACGAAAAGTCAGTTTGCCTTGAGCAACAAGATAAAAACAGCTCCGAAAAGGCATCCAGACCCCCAGAAACCGATCATTTACTGATCACTTTTGAAGTCTCTCAAATCCGGTTCAGGACTTTTCGTACAGAGCCTAACGACGCCCCGAAAAACTTGCCAATCTGAGCTTAAAGCGCTCGAACAGTTGCCGAGCGAAGAGTCGCTCGTCAGAACGCATGATCAGAAAACTGAACAGTAATGCTGGAAAAATCAGTATGAAATGCCAGGAATAGAGCTCTCGATCGCTCCAGCAAAGCCAGGCGGTGAGGGCCACCATTACAATTCCACCGAACCAGTACAAAAGCCTTCTGCCCTCCAATGCCACGCCATGACAAGTCAACAGACGCCACGTCAGGAATGCAAGATAGAACACATAACTCACCAAATAAGCAAAACCAACCCACTCCAGCCCATGCGATAACAGCAACAACGACATCGCCATGAAAATGATACTCCAAAGACCTTCAGCCAGCGCGAAGCCCTTCATATCGGCTCGCGCTACCAGTGCCGTAGAAATAACCCAACCCAAGACCCTGACAAAATCCCCTATGAGGACCCAGCGCAGTACATTTAGAGAGGGGAGAAACTCATGACTGAACAGCACGAAAACGATCAATGGCTTCATGACTACCAGGCAGGTAATCAGTGGCAGGGAAATCAACAGAGAAAAATGAAACGCCTTGGCGAGCGCCGAGTGCATCTCATCGCCGGCGCCTACCTGACTAAGCTCCGGTAACAGGTAACTCTGCAATGAAGTCAGAAACAGAGCCAGATACATGGCACTGATACTCCAGGCAGCATCAAACTGCCCCGCGCCTTCCAGTCCATAGAGCCGCACAATATAACTACGCACGATCAAAACGCTGCCAAGCGTCAGGAACAAGGACAGCAATGAAGGCAACGCCACTCGCAAAAACCGCACGGTAGCGTTCCAGGTAGCGCCACTCGGCGCAACCGCCGTCAAGCCTTGAAAATACCCCTGACGGCGCACGAAGATGAACGCAGCAATCAACCCGAGCAGAGGCCCACCGGCAAGCAGCAGAACCATGATATTTGGGTATCCGCGAGCGTAGACTAAACCAATGGGCAGAGCGACCAGCGCAGCTCCCAAGCCTGTCAGCATGGTGACGATGCTCAATGCACCGAATTGCATTTCAGCAGTCAATACGCCCCGAAAGAAGAACAGCAGTGCCCCGAGAACAATAGGGATCACCAGCCAGCGAATAGCAGAAGCGTGCTCACCTGCAAAAATCCAGGCGGCGATGAAGTCCGCGAAGATCAATATGGCTGCTGAGAGCAAAAGACTGGCCAGTACAAACACATAGAAGGACGACAAAAAGAACTGCCGCTTGGCCACGCCCTGATGACTGCTCAAGCCCTGAACAACCGCGTTCTGTCCACCTATCGACGCGACTGACGAGAGCATTTGCTGCAAATGCCGCAACACCGAGTACAACCCGACGCCGGCAGGCCCCGTCAATACCGCCAGCAACTTGACGGCAACCGCCCCAAGCAACAGACCGAAAAATTGCCCAACGGCAGTCTTTAATGTAGACACCGCCATGCCTGGCTTCATTTATCACCACCAGCTTGAGTAATAGCGGGCGAGGTGGCTTGCCTTTCACAAAGCAGAAAAGCCAGCACCACATAGATGAAGAGTCCGCCACTGAGTAGCGTCGCGGTCAGTGAACTCACAGATGCAACAAAGAAACAAACAACACTCGACACCATCAAGACCCGACTACCAGAGGAAAATATACAGGCTGCACAAAATGTAAAGATGAGACAGTACACCACCACACCAGCCCATCCAAACGCTAGTTTTGCATCGACAAAGAAAACAGTATTGGATGCACCAGTACCACCGGGTGAGGCGCCAAACTCATACACATAAACCATTTTCTCAAGCAGCATTTTAGGCTCACCATAAAGATGATGAATAAAACTAACCGAGCGCCCTAGAGTAAGTTTCCCGTCGAGTACTGTTTGATGGAAACCTAGCCAGTCATAAGCCGTTACGTAGGGAATCCATATGATTCGATTCACCAAAATATATAATTTTCCAGAAACGTGACTCGCATCAACCGTGACTTGCCCAACCCCGAAATTATCTTGAATCAAGTTCGGCAAAAAGAAACGCCCCGGCCGCCCCATAGGTTCTTGGATAGGCATGTCTGGAGGAATAGAAACCTGCTGGGCTGAAAAATCATCGCCCCCCCCACCCACGCTCCCTGACTGTGAATCCCCAATCCCGCCCATAGCCAGAATAGTCATTACACCAATACTTGCTAACATTAAAATGACTGTAGCAAGTACGCTGGACCAGCGCTTCGCAGAAAAAAAATAAAGCATACAGGGCAGGAAAATATAAACAGGTGCAACCTTTTCTAGCGACAACATCGAAAAAATAAGCAGCGCCACCAAAAGCCAGTATCTGAGTCTGGAATTGAAAGCGAATGCAGCTACCAAAACCAGCGGCATTACAGAGCGCCCTAAAATAAAAACCGCATACCTAAGCAGACTTTCATAACCCTCCAACCCCGCCAAAAACTGACCGCGAGCCTGCGCAATTTCCATCAATGTACCGCCCTTGAGCGCCACGACCAAAGGCACAGCATCGGCTAGGTATACGGCATAACCGAGACTCGCCGCGTATATACAAACCGCTACAACCGACAGGCGATACCAAAACACATTCGAGACGCTAATTAAATGAGAAGACTTTTCTGCCAAAAACAAAAACATCTTCGAAAAAAAACCATAAGAGCATAAATAAATAAAAGAAAACAAAACAACTAAAAACAAAAGCTCAACCGCTTCTCGATCACGAAACAATATCAAACCGAGCAATACAGCCGGAAAGTAAATAAGCCCAACCAGCAAAACAGGAAGGGCTTTAAACCCCACTAAAAAATTATTCAAGAGACGCCTTCCCATCACTTAAAAAATAAAAAACAGAAAAAGCCAATCAACACTCATGACAATAACCGAACCAGGTTTTTCACCTGTGACGGCATATCAAAATTCACGTCAAAGTAGTCTCGACCCGATTTTCCCATGGCCTCACGCTCAGCTACACCGAGTGCATGCAGACGGCGAATGTTTTCCACCAACGGCAACACCTCCTCGGCCGCCGACGTCAATCCAGCACCGGCCTCTGAGACAACCCGCGCGCCCTCCCCATTGATGCTTGCAAGAATCGGCCGACCTGCGGCCAGATACGCCTGGATCTTACTCGGCACTGTTTGTGCAAAAGCTTCGTTATCGTTGAGCGAGACAAGTAGCGCAGACGATTTTTCAAAAATTTTTGGCATCGCTTGCGGCGCAAAGCGTCCGGCCAGAATGAGGTTATTCAAGTCGAGGGCCTGCTGTTGGGACTTGAGCCACGCTAGGCGGCTTCCGCTACCCACAATGACCAGCCGCACCTGAACATCATCTCGCAAGTGCACGGCTGCTTGCACAAGGGTATCCAAAGCCTGTGCGGTTCCCAGATTGCCGGCAAAAACAACACAAAAATACTGGTCGAGCAGTTCGCTAAGTTCGGCTGGAATAGGCTCCCGATCCACAGGCGAGTTAGCATCCATGGAGTTAGGGTAATAAACAATTTTCTCGCGATCCGCGTATCGCGAGACCGGTTCAAAAAAGGCACGCGATTGCACCAACAAGATATCGCAGAAGCGATAGATACCTCTTACCAACCATCCCACTGCCCTGAGCACATGAGGATTACTGATAAAGCCAGTGGCCTTGAGGCTTTCCGGCCACAGATCCTGAACCCACAAAGCAAGTTTTGCCTTCTTCAGCCACTTCAGTGGGATTGCAGGGATTGCCTGCAAGATAGGCGACGGTGCGAAAACCAGAATCGCGTCGAACTCTCGCTTGCGCAGCATCCAGGGTAGAAACAACAAACCCGCCAGGACAAACGACAGGTAATTGAGTATCAGGTTTTTCGCCCCGCCCTCGCCTCGCGGCCAAAGCGGCACTCGAAGCACATCGATCTTCCCGAGATAGCACTCGTACTGCGTCCCTTTGGCACTGTAACCATCGAAAATTTTGCCATCCGGGTAGTTGGGTTTACCGGTAGATACGACGACTTCATGACCCTGCTCATAGAGAGTGCGTACAATGTCGTTGATAATGAAACTTTCCGGCCAAAAATATTGGGAAAGAACGAGAATCTTCATAGGTAACAAGAGGGACTCAATCAATGATCCTGGCAACGTGATCGGCAATGGCAAGGCTGGCAGTTAACCCCGGAGACTCTATCCCATAAAGGTTGACCAGTCCGGGTAGGCCGTGAGTTTTTGGCCCTTGTATCAGGAAATCTTCAGCGGGTTGTCCTGGCCCGGAGAGTTTAGGGCGAATGCCGCAGTAACCTGGCGTAAGTCGCTGTGGATCAAGCCCCGGGAAATATCGTTGGATCGCAATGGCAAAATCACTTCTTAGTACTTCTTCGACTTGATAGTCGAGGGTATCGGTCCAGGCAACATCCGGCCCGAATTTCACTTGCCCGCCCATATCGAGCGTTGCATGCACTCCAAGGCCCGCCGTATTCACATCTGGCATCGGGTACACAAGACGCGAAAATGGTGACCGCCCGCTGTAAGAAAAATAGCGTCCCCGGCACCACTGGGTTTGCGGTACATGACGCGCCTCAAGGCCGTCGATGTTCGACGCCAGTTGACTGGAAAACAGCCCTGCTGCGTTTATCACCCGATGCACGCCCACAGAGAAAGGCTCACCACAGCTCTCCCCTTCCACCAGCCAGTACGCGCCATTGTGCTGTAACCGCGAGACTCGAGTCGCGAGTACCAGATCCGCACCGTGCCGTTGCGCGTCACCGAGCAAGGACTGCAAGTAGGCATGGCTATCGATAATACCGGTATCTACCGAAAGCAAAGCTGCCACGCCGGCGACCGCTGGTTCCATTTGACGAAGTTGTGCCGCACTGACTTCCAGCAATGAGTCCACACCGGACTGCACCGCATTCTTTTGAAGGGCTTCTAGCGCCGCGATTTCATCCGGGCTCACCGCAACCAGCAATTTACCGATCCGCCGATGCTCGACGTGATGGTCCTCGCACCAGCGATACAGCAAATGACGTCCTTCCATACACAGACGCGCCTTCAACGAGGTAGGCGAGTAGTAAATGCCCGCGTGAATGACTTCCGAATTGCGGCTGGACGTATGCGAGCCAATCCAGCGCTCCTCTTCAACCACCAGCACACTATGCCCGGAGCGTGCCAGGCGCGAAGCGCAGGCCAACCCGATGACACCGGCGCCGATGACGAGACAATCGTAAGAGCCCATATCGCGAGTGCCTTGTCTAAATCAGGATTTGGAAAGAAGACGCCGGTAAAGGTCGTGCATCAACTGCGCATTGGCTTCGATCACAAAGTTTTCCTCTGCCCACTGGCGAGCCTGGCGACCCAGTGTCTGGCGGAAGACGTGGTCCTCTGCCAAACGCTGCAAGGCATCGGCAAGCAGCTCCGGGTCGGGATGCGGGATCGCCAGTCCGGTCACTTCGTGTAACAGCGCGTCCGGCATAGGATCTGTCAACGCTACCACGCTTGGAATCGAATAGAACGCCGCCTCGAATACCGGTCGGCCAGCAGCATCCAAGTGAGAGGGAAAACAGAGAATATCGAGCTGCGGATACAACGACCTGACGTCTGCAATGAACCCCAGCATACGGACCTGTACCTGCAATCCGTAATCGCTGATCATCTGCTCCACGTTGGCACACACGTCATCGGCAAAACCCAACTTGCGCAGCGCCCATGCCTTCAACCCTGTGAGCTTACGAGCGTTTTCCCCGGCTATCAGACACTCGATGTTGACCTTGCGCGCCTTCAGAATGCGCATCGCCTCGATCAGCTCATAAATGCCTTTGAGCGGAATCAGAACGCCGAGAAAACCGACACGTACGGGGTCATCGGCGCGGCGCGCAGACAGAGTCTGTACGTCGTTTTCAATTCCCAGGCCGTTGTGCACGATACTCAGGGGCAAGTCTGTCGGTAGTGTTGCTGCGACCGTATGATCGATCGCCACAACCGCGTCTGCATGACGTCGCAGCCAGGCATTGACCAGCCGGGTACGCAAGCCGGACCCGGGCGCGCGCTGCAGGGAGCGCACATGCACAAGCATCGGCACCCGCAACAGCCATTTGGCGAAAATGGCCAAGGGCAGCAATGTCACTTCGTTAACGTGCAACAAATCGAACTTCTCGTGGCGTAAATGCCAGAACGCAGCCAATGAAAACGGCAGCAAAAAGATCTCTCGCAGCAAGATAATCCAGCGAAGACGGCGATAGTGGCTGAAACGCGTATTGTCGAACTGGCTCAGCCCTTTGACCTTGCGCACATCCATGCCCGCTTTAACAAAAGCCTCGCAAACCGGACCGTCAGGGGTCACGACCGTGCCCTGCACACCCAGCGAGTGCAATCGGGTGAACAGCTCGATAAGGCTCTTTGAAGCACCACCGAATGCCGCGGCCGGATGCAGATAAAGCACCCGTGGTAATGAATCATTCATCGCAAGCTACCGTACCAGCGAGCAAAGTTGACCCAGCGCCAGACCTGCCACGTATAGGCGCGACGGCCCGTAACCACGGTGTCGAAATGCTCAAGCAACTTGGTCTGATCAAGGAATGGCAGACCCAGATCCTCCTCCAGCCAAGGCCGCAACGTATCGGCCATACCCATCAACCATTGTTGCTCGGGCGTCGCGAAGCCGATCTTGTCGCGGCGATCCAGCACCTCGGCCGGCACGATTCCGCGCAATGCCGAGCGTAGAAGATGCTTGGTCTCCCCCCCCGGGGAAACCAGATATTCCTCTGGTAGTGACAGCATGAAGTCGGACAAGTCTGTGATCAGGAACGGGACGCGGCTCTCGACCGAGAAACGCATCGAGTTGCGATCACCGTGGCGAAGCAGGCCGAGCAGGCCGCGTGTATTCAACGAGGTTGCCAACGTGCTCATCATGCGTCGCCCAGGCAAGCTTTGTTGCGGCGCATGCTTCGGAAAACCAAGATTCACACCGCTTTCGCGCAGCGGGCCGGGACGAATCCACGCAGGGCAGTTGTCCATACCGTTGAGCCCACGCAACAGATCGTGCAATCGCCCTTCACTGTATTCGCCAACAACCCGCTTCAGGCCTTCCAGACGGCTGCGCCCGGGCCATCGCGACCATTGATTCAGAAAGCTCCAGGCTTTGCTGTAATGCCCGTTGTCCAGCAAACTACGGATACGCTGCCCCGCATAGCCACTGTACCCGCCTTGATTCTCATCGGCCCCCTGCCCTTCCAGGGTCACGGTGATGCCCTGCTCTTTGGCCTTCTTGAAAACGCGATACTGAGCATAGATGCTGGTGCTGCCGAACGGCTCACCCTGTGCGGTAATCAGGTCTTCGAGATCAGCCGCCAGTTCGTCGCCCGAAACAACCACCTTGTGTGCCCTGGCGCCGACATGGGCATTGATCTTGTCTACCCAGTTTTCTTCGCTGACGACACTGCCCCGGGCAATGTAACTGAAGGTATGGATGTCAGCGTCGGGTTCCAAATGGCGCATGGCGCAGACGATTGCGGAAGAGTCGATACCACCAGACAGCGCAGCGCCGACTGGGACATCACTACGCATATGCAGTCGCACACTATCCAGAAACATCTCTCGCAATTGCTCACTGGCACTGGCAAAGGAAATAGATGATGCCGGCGCTACCGATGGCTCCCACCAAGTCTCTGGGACTGAAAGCTTTAGCGTAGCCAGATCGACGCTCATCAACTGGCCGGGCATGAGGCTGACTATGCCCTCGATGAAACTCTCATTACCAAAGTCGTATTCACCGTGGACTAAGTAGTCGTATGCCCTTTGCCAATTTAGAGCGGCGCGCTGGCGCCTGAGCGCTCGCACCGCAGGAAGCTCGGAACCAAAGACAAAACTCTGCTCATCCAAAGCATAAAAGAAAGGTTTGATGCCAAATGCGTCCCGCACACAAGTCAGCGAATTCTGCTGGCGATCGAAGATCACGAAGGCAAACATACCCTTCAGCCTCGGCAACGCGGCCTTACCCCAGTGCGCCCAAGCGGCTAATAACACCTCGGTGTCCGAACGGGTATTGAACCTCCTACCAAATGCTTCTAGTTCTGCTCGCAGTTCAAGGTAGTTATAAATTTCTCCATTGAATATAAGCACATACCGCTGATCAGCCGAGTACATCGGCTGCTGGGCTCCCTGAGAAAGGTCTATGATCGCAAGCCTCGTATGCCCTAAAACGAGCGTACCTGCGGCAACGGAAAATTGGTCAAAGCCATTATGATCAGGCCCACGCAGACGCATCGCAGCCAAAGCAGATCTTGCACGCAGGTCAAGATCTGCGGGTGCGGATTGCCAGAACCCACCGGTAATTCCACACATACTATTTCGTGACCTTTTTCTGGCGCTCCAGCGCCCTTTCGTAATCAGCCTTAATACTGCGGGCTATAGTAATGGGATCATGCCAGCGCTCAACGAAATATCGGCTTTTTCGCCCGAGCGCAACCAGATCTTCACGAGGCATGGTCAACACTCTAAGTAGCGTCTGCTCGAGCGAGCATGGCGTGACCTGGATGAACGGAAGATCGGCCCTCATTTCCGGCTCGATATACCTCAAATCCTCTTCGCGAATATAAACAAGTACAGGCTTACCCAGTGCCATTAGCTCTACCGCCAAACCGCCATACCAGCCAGCGAATAGTTGATCGATCAGAACATCGGCGGACTCGTATAACTTGCGAGCCTCGGCATTACTCATACCTTCCACAAGCAGCAATTCGAAAGCGAAGCCTTGCGAACGCAGACGCTCCAGAGCAGTAAGAATGATGTCAGATCCTTTGACCCTGCGATTGCTAGGCGCATGTACGATACGCAGTGGCCGGTCTTCGCTCTGGCTGTAAGAGGGGCGCCACTCATCCATGAACACATGAGAGTAAGGTGTAAAACGTGCCCCAGAGGGCAACACATGCAACAAGTCGGGGTTCACTGAATAAACCTGACTACTGACACCTCCTAACTTGCGGATATTGCTCCTCTTGAAGGTATCGGAAGCCATGCAGTAGTAGCCCTCTTCCACTTGGCTGGCGATATTGATCGCGAAATTTGCACGACTGTAATCACCTTGACGTGCATCATCACCCTGATATGTGATGAACACTAACTTTCCAAGCTTGCGAATATAAAAAATCTCGAATCGCTGCAATAAGCGCAAGTAGCCAGCATAAATGCACCGCAGAATTCCTTTTAGCCCCTGTCGGCGGCTGTAGGTAAATGCATAGGCGCAGGCCAGAGTGGTACCAGCGTTATAATGAACGATGTCAAAGCGAGGCAATAAAAACAGAATGGCCCAAAGCCTCTTCAACTCACGTACCAGCAGACTTTGCCCCGGACGGTGCAGTACCAGATCTGCTGGATAGTTAAGGTAATTTTGCGAAACAACCAACGAACAACTGTCTACGCCCAACTGACGAAGGGCACGACTGAGCACTTGAGGATTTCCGCCCACCGAGCTTGGGGCGTGCAAGACTTTGTACCCCTCCATCAAGGAATTAGCTCCATAATTCCCTGCGCAAAGCTGACTTTTGGAACAACGAGCGACTCACTAAGCGCTCCAATATCCGCGATGAGGTGGCGCGGCTCGCTCGCATCAATCTTGAATACAGGTTTACACCCGACCACCTGCCCGATCACACCAGCGATCTCTCGCAACGACATGGTCTGCGTACCTGCCACATTGAAGGTGTGACTACCCTCGAGCGTCAGACAGCCCTCCAACGCAGCCACCGCATCGCTGACATGGATTGGATTGATCTTGATACCTTCCTCGCCTTGCAGGCTGATTGGATTGCCCGCGAGAACGTTATCCACCAAGCGCGGCACCAACATCTGCCGCTTCTGGCCTTTGCCGTACATGAAGAAGAACCGCAGAATGGCAACGTTCATCAGCGACGAGTAATTCTGCGCGAGAACTTCGGCACAGAGCTTGCTGCTTAGGTAATAGCCAAGTTGGCCATGATGAGGGATAGGCGAGTTCTCCCTGAACGCCTCATCACCCGCACCGTACACCCCTCCGGAAGAGGCAAGAATAAAGTGGCGGGCGCCTGCGGTACGAGCATAATCCAGCAGTCGGGCGGTCGATGCGACATTGACGCCAAATACATCCATGGCCTGCTCGGGAAACTCCCGGAAACGTGAGGACTGCGCCAGATGAATAACGGTATCGATGCTGGACGGCAGCGCCTTAGGGGACCAGTCGCTGGACAGATCTACCTTGTGGTAGATCACCCCAGGTAACGGTCGGGCCGGCATGGAATGAACCACAGCATACACATGATGCTGCGCTGCAAACCGGGATACTGCATGCATACCAAGCAATCCATTGGCGCCAGTAATCAGAATATTCAAATTTGCCGCTCCACCTTATTACCTGTCTGAGCTTGCTCGCCGCGCCCCTCTCGAGGGCCAATCAATTTGGCGAAAATTTTAGAAAACTCAAGCGAAATTGCCTCGACCGAGTGATGTCGCTCGACAAAGGTACGACCACGGCTGGCAGCGATGGATAGAACAGAGCGGTCGTCATAAAGCTTGCGAATCACCTCTTTGAGGCTGAAGGCATCCGCGCGAATAATCGGGATCTCGTCGAAGCCTTTGAGTAGATCTGTGGCCACATAAAGCGATTCCAAATCTCGACGCAAATGACAAATGACCGGCTTACCCGACGCCATAGCCTCAATAGCAAACATCGCATACCACCCAATGACCAGCTGATCGACCACAACATCAGCTTCGAGAATCAACCGCCTTACTTGATCGTTAGACACTCGTTCGACCATCACCAACTCGATATCGAGTCCTTCTTGGCGAAGCTCTTCGACAGCCTTGACAACATGCCTCGTACCCTTGATCTCTCGGTGATTTGGGGCGTGTAGCAATTTAAGCGTACGCTCGAGAGGCTGCGATTCAGTCCTAAAGGCTGGCATTTCGGGCAACTGGATCGAGAAATGGGCGATCATCAGGCTGTCCCAGTGGTGCATGTAATCAACCCACTCACAACCACCGACGATATGGCTGCCAGCCGAACTCCAAACATCGACCATGGCTTGAATATGCCTATGCCGGGTACGGTGCTGAGGGTAGTCGACCGCCATGGCGTGCTTGAACTGCAGGTTCGGCGAACGGCTCATGACCTGTACATCTGATCCGTAGGGCAGGACGACGGTTTTGACCCCTGCCAAGCGATAGAGATAAGGCTCTAGGCGCCAGAGAAACGCCGTACCCTGCCCCAATGCACCGCCATCGAAATAGATGATCACAGAACGATAACGACGTGCCGACCAGCAGAATATATATAGATTCAGCAGCAGCTTGCGGGTCAGGATACTCTTCGATAGCCAATGCTGGTCAAAGCGCACGTCGAAGTTGCTCGTGATGTGCCAGACTTGGCTGACGAAGGTTTCTGCTGAATAGCCGACCAGTTCAAGGGCGCGTTTGTGGTATATGTTGTTGATCAGTGGAAAGGGGCCCAGGCCGATATCAAATTTACGCTGCTGGAAAGACTTGCAGCACAAGGAAAACAGCAACAAAAAAGGCAACGCCAGCAACTCTAAACCAAAACGAAAAAAATAATACGCCGCTCTCATTTCCCCCCCAGGCAGTACGATTCAAAGCGAACGAAAAACTCTAAAGTTAAGCGACAGCATGGCTAACACCACGCATACCAACGCAATGCACAGCTTCACTGCTGACGCAGCCAAATCAAACTCTTGTGACAACCAGTGAATGCTTGAAAAAAAAACCACCGCACCTAGCAAGCACAACCAGAGTAAGCGTATCCAGCTGATTGGCAAAGGGTAGAGACGTTGAGTAAAGAGAAGAAAGCCACCCGATAGAAGCATGCAAGATATTAACGTAGCCGTCGCCGCCCCTGTCGCACCAAACCAGGGAATCAACCAAAAATTCAAGGCCACATTCAAAATGGCGGCCGCCCATGCAAGACCAGCAAAAATCTTGGTTCTATTAGCCAGGGAGATACCGATGGCAGTGACTTGCTGGGTAGCCTGAAATACTGCGGTAAAGCATAGTACCGTTAATGGAATAGTTGCGGCAGCATAGTCGGGCGACATGATCGCCCCAATAAATTCGCCCGCAAACAAAGCGATGGATCCGGCCACACACAACATGACTACCAAGAGAATCAAGAGCACCTCCGCATAGACCTGCCTATGGCTCTGGGGATGATCCGCCCTGACTTTTACCGCATAAGGACTCCAAGCCATACCAAATGCAGTTGCGACGAAAACTGCCAAGGTAGAGAACCTGAATGCTACTGAATAGATGCCAACCTCGGAGACCCCGGCCATTGCCGCCAACATCCATCGATCAATCGATGCGAACAACCAGTAAGCAACCTCGGTGAAAATGAAGGGAGTACCGAAAGCCAAAAGCCGTCCAGCCCAAGGCCTATCAAGATTTACGACGAAGTCCTTTTTGACAAGCCAGATCCCAAGCGGTAATGCCAGCAGCAGTGTTGATGCCTGGGCCAATAGTACGCCCTCAACGCCCGCACCAAAATGCAGAACTAGGAAGAGCGCAATCAGCGATCCAAGTGCACGACTGGTGAAAGTGTAGCCCAAGAACTTCCAGGGCGCGAAATGAAGCCTCAAGACATCCTGCAAGTATTGGCTCCATTGGAGAAGCGGAAGAAGAGCGGCGATAGCCAGAACGCCCATTGAACCTAGTTGCTCCACTCCGCCAGTGCTCGCTTTGAATATCAACGGCACGATAAAGAATGCACATACTCCACACACTACGCCGACACCGAACGTCAGCCAGAAGCCTGTCGAGACCAATACCGACCGTTCAGCCTCAGAAACACCGGCATCCCAATAGTAGCGCTGCACCGCGTTATTCAAACCGCAACGAACAAAAACAGCGCCAAGTGTCGCAATGGTCAGCCCTAGCTCCATAACACCAAACCCCTCAGTCGACAGAGCGGAAGCGAGCAATGGAAAAGTGAAGAACGCGAGAAGCTTCAGCAGGAAGTCGCCGCCGCCATAAATGACGCTATCACGGGCTAATTTACGTAAAAACACTACTCAGGCAACCGCCCATTTTTCAGAGGATGAATAACCTTGGCGGCACGCTTGGGGTAATCGCTCAAAAGCGGATGATACAAATCAATCAAGCGCTCGCGACGACCGTAAAGATAGTGAATTATCTCACCAAACAAATATTGCGCTGAATCGTAACCATAGTACTTCTGAACATATGCTCTACCGGCAGCACCTAGCTCCCTGCGGATGCCAGGCTGCGTAACGAGCTTGCGTAAAATCTCCACAAGATTTTCTGGAGACCCCGAAACGATGGGGCATTCGGAAAAATATGACCATCGACGAAGAGGCGAGACATAGTTTTCGTCTTCGAGATTGCTAATTACCGGCAGACCAGAAGCCATTCCCTCTAGGCCGTTAAGCCCATGGCCAACTGCTATAAGTTGCTCAACCAGAATATCGACATCTTCCTTGAAGATCCGTTTGACTTCCGAATTTTGCTTACCCTCGATCAGAACCAGCTCTACTTTCAAACCGTCACGCTTTAGCTGGGCAACCGCATCAATTACAAACTCACTTCCTTTGAAACCACGATGATTTGGCGCATGCGCGATATAAACCACATCATTTACGCCATCCGCATCACTGGCTCTGGTCGACGGAGTCCACTCCTCATAATTAATAAAAAGGAAATTCGGCATGATGACGTCCCACCGACCAAACCCATCAGGCCCTAAAAATCCAAGTAGTACCACATCGGCGTGCTCACACCAGTAGTCAACGCGCGCAGCGATACGCCGCTGCTGCCGTGAAGGCACGGGGACCGACATCAACAACCCCTGCAGCATGGAGGTAGACTTCACCCTGTTGTAAACAAACGCGTCCAGGCCAAATGGAAGAACTACGACCTTCTTCCGCGCCAATTTCAATAGCTGGGCCTCCATGCGCCAAAAGGGAGTTTTTCCAAGAAAAAAACCGTTGAACGAAATAAAGAACACATCAAATCTGAAAAGACTCTCAAAAAAGGCGAGGTAATACTTCAGGAAAACTGGAATAGGTCCATAGCTTTCCTGAACCAACCGATCATAGTCCTCCCGCTTATTTATCGTATAGGAATAACCATCGGTAAAGGTCAGCGACTCGTAGCCCGCTGCACGCATAGCTCGCGCCCAATAAGAGTTATTTATTATCGGCGCCTCCCCCCAGACCAAACGCGGATTATCCAGTATAGGCCGACAGGATAGGCGAGCAGAGAGCGCTATCAGCATTGCAACGATGAAGAAGAGCGGATAGGCAGCCCAACAAAATAACGTATAGACTCTAGCCTTCATAAAAACACTTTCTTCCGATCAAGAATAGCTACGCCAAACCCGTTGCGACCGAATCCGTCGCCATTGAAAAGCATATATCGTTTACCATTGAAGTCGAACACGCAGGGATAGCAAATCATTTCGCCACACTCATCGCAGTCCGCATCAATACCCGCTTGACGATCATTACGCACCCACTGCCAACCATCAGTGGAGGATGCATAGCCCATTCGATACTTTCCATGCTCTACCCCCACGAACGAGAACCACATTTCGTAGTCTCCTTCGCCATTTTTCATCACAGCAGAGCGAGCAATATTAGTTTCACCAGGTGCAAAGTCAATGGCAACTCGGCCTTCACGCTGCCAATTCAAACCATCCGCCGAAGTCGCATGCTTGATATGGTAATGGGACTGCAATCCGTGCACTTCACGGGTCCACTTTACCCCAGAGACATAGGTCATTCTGTACAACTCACCATCTTTGTAGACATGGGGCGAAGTGACGAGACAAGGATCGTATTCACTACGACTCATGACCGGGGCTACCGAGGTGCGTTTGAAATTCAGCCCGTCTTCGCTGACCGCCAAACCAATTGCCGCATAAAAAAGCGGAGGGTTCGCACCTTTGTTCCATCCGATGAAATAAAGATGATAACGACCTTCGATAGCTATAATCGACGCTGGGAATACACCATGCTCATCGAAATGGCCGATTTCACCCGGAGCCAAGCAAAGCGTAGGAACTTTGCTGAGCACTCGTACTTCGTCGCCTTGTAGCGCCAGATCCACTGAGTAGATACTGGAATACTGGCGCCCATCACGGACTGCAAAAAAAACCCTGATAAAGTCAGCAAAGCATAATACTGTAGGGAGTTGAGCATGTGACACCGCCGACGCCAAAACCCCTGAAGACAGATGATAGAAAAAGATCTTCTTCCACATTATTTTTTCACCACAATGGTCCATTCCCACAGGTCGTAATCGTGCAGCAGGGCCACTTTGCGCGAGAAGTTCTTCTTGCAGTAGTCAAACCACTCGACAGACTTGCCGTAGAACAAGTGCGGTTCTTCCCAATCGACGTAGGAGGTCAGCAAGTTGAAAGCGAAGCCTTTCGAGCTGTGCTTATCGAGCGCGTGGAGGCTTTCTTTAATGTACGCTTCCCACTCTTCATAAGTGGCATCAAAGCGGACATTGTAGGTACCCGAAACGAACGAGTAGTCCGCCACACTGGTCACTTCTTTGGCCAGACGCAGGTCGATCTTGTCGGCAGGGTAGACTGACAGACGCTTGGCCGCAGCATCGAGCATCTCCTGACTGACGTCATAGCCGTGGTAGCAGGACACTTCGCAGCCCAGGTCCTTTTCCAGAAAGTCCAGAATGGACCCGTAGCCACAGCCTAGGTCGTTGATGGAGAACGGCTCGTCCGCGGCATCGAGTAACGCTGCCAACTTGGAGAAGCGCAGCTTCTGGCACGCTTCGGTGTTCCAACCTACTGAACGCGAATCCTCCCCCATCTTGCGCAGGTTATCGGAATACATCGCTTCAATTTTTTTAAGTTGCGAATCGACGGCCATCAGAAACCAATTTCCTCAGAGTTCATTTTGTGGGCGCGTGTTCTCTCTTCTATGTAAACCTCTTTGGGCTTCGTGTTCTTCATCAACAGGGCACCAGCGCCGATCAATGTTTCGTCGGCGATTGTGAGACTGTCTCTGAGCGTCGCATTCACTCCAATGAACACGTGATCGCCAATCACGCAGGAACCGGAAATCACAACATGGGAACTAATGAAATTGTGGTGCCCAATCTTACTATGGTGACCAATGTGGTTTCCACTCCAAAGCATGGTATTGCTGCCGATGGATACATAAGGCTGCAAGGTATTGTCTTCAAAAATGAAGACATTGTCGCCCAAGGTATTGGAACTCCAGACCTTGACGCTGGGGTGCACGAACGTCGCACAGCGGTAACCCTCCGCCAGCATCTCCTCGTATACACGTCGACGCACGTGATTCATCTTCGCGTAGCCAATAGCCACGAACACCTCGACCTCGGCAGCAGGGTAAAGGCCGGGCAGATCCTCGACGGCGATCAGCGGCAGCCCGTAAATCTCCTCGGCGTTCTGGTACTCACGGTGGCAGGCGTAGGCAACAACCTGATAGTCGGAGAGCTCATTGAAGTAATCGCCGGCCACCTCAGCAAACAGCCCTGTGCCCACAATCACCAATTTTTTTGATTTCATCACGCCCCCAGCTTGGAGAATGGAAGAAGGAAGAAGCCTTGATAACCCTCCAACAGCTCCTGTCGGGAGCGTGCTTTCAAGGACGCATCAAAAATCCGGGTGTAGTAGTAATACGGGTAGTCGGTGGTACCCCACTTCTTCTTGAAGTCATACACCCCGCCCTGGGAAAGCCAGGTGCCGCCCCAGTTCCAATTTGCAAAGCCGTTGGCTATGGCATCCTGCATCGCCGTGTACACGATCAAGGCAAGCGCCTGCGTGCTACGCGCCGACTCCACGATCACCGGCGTGAAGTACTCGACGGTACGGTTATGGTAGAACAACAGCAACGCCGCGACGGGTTGGCCATCTTTCTCAGCAACGAAGATCTTCCAGTTCTGCGCATCGACAAAGGCTGGGATGGCATCGAAGAACGAGCGCTGCTTGCTCAGCCCGCCAATCGCCGTGATGTTCTTGACATGGGTAGTGAACAGGAAATCCACATCCGCCTGGCTGCGGCCTTCACGAATGGTGATGCCCTCCTTGATGGCCTTGCGAATGTTGCGTGGGCGAGGATCACTGAAACTGCTCATCAGTTCATCGATGTTCGCCAGTGCCGGAAGGTGGGTGATCTGCCCGATGCGCTCATCGCGGCAATCGTACTTGCTGTGACGCTCATAGACTGCGAACGGCTCCAACGGGTTTGAGATCAACGTGGCACAAACAGCGCCCTCACGCTCGGCCAACTGATAGAAGAATTCGACCAGCGCACCCGCGACTTCGTCGTTGCGCTCGACCTGAATCACACCGCCATTGCTGCCGTAGTACGCAAGCGAGTTGTAGACCTTACCGAGGTACCCTTCCTTAACCAGGTACGGGAGGACCGCAACCACGCGCTCCCCTTCGAGGCAGAACAGGCAACGGGCTTGGGCCTCTAGGTGATCGGCGACCAAGCCCATGAAGCCGGATGTTGCATAGATAAGCGAAGTAGGGCTGCCAATGACGAAAGTATCCAGTGCCTCGGCCATCGCAGCGACTGAATGGTCCTCAATAAACACCGGATTGCTCCAACCAGGAATTAACGTTAAGCAGCGACCAGATCAGTAGCCGGCGGTTGCTGGTACCGGTCAAGTGCTCGTCCACCAGGCCTCTGATGGCTTTCTTGTCCATGATCTGATATAGCGGCGACCGGTCGTTATCGATGGTAGCCCTCAGAAAATCGATACTCTCGCCTTTGAACCAACTGGCGTCCGGGGCGGAGAAACCTTGCTTCTCAGCCTTGGTGACATCACCGGGTATGTAATTCGACATAACATCGCGCAGGATCTGCTTGCCGTCGCGGGTCTTTTCGAAATACTTCGCAGTCTTGCTGCCAGCTTCGTTCTCGTTGAGTCGAATGACATTGGACAGGTTGTTCAACTTCAGATGCACCGGGCAGCGCATCGCAAAATCAACCAGATCATTGTCGAGAAAGGGCACGCGGCTTTCGAGGCCATGAGCCATACTTAACTTGTCCTCGACCACCAACAGGCCATGCAGGAAGGTCTTCGCCTCGAAGTACAACGAATGATTGATGTAATCCTCTGGCGTATACAGATTGTCCGCATGGTGCTTGAACACATCACGGAAGATATCGCGCGTCCACACATGCTTCACATCATCCCAGATAGGCGCAAAAACATTCTTGAGCCGGCTATTTGGGATCAAGCGCTGCCAGAACTGGTAGTACTTGTCGATGTAATGTTCGAAATCATCATTGACCACCGCGCGGTAGTAGCGCCACGGATAGCCACCAAACAACTCATCGCCGCCGGCCCCCGACATCACCACCTTGACGAACTTCGATGCCAGCTGCGCAGCATAGTAGTTGGGGTAGCTCTGCCCCACCCGTGGCTCTTCCAAATGCCAGGCCAGTTTGGGCAGCACACGCTCCATGTCGCCAGCCTTCAAGACCATTTCGTAATGCTCGGTCTTGAAGTGATAGGACATGTACTCGGCCTTGCTGCGCTCGTCGTACCCCATCTCGATGCCCGAGGCAGAATTCAGGTCGAAACCGCAGGTAAAGGTCTTCATGTAGGGCAGCGACTGAGCCGCGATCGCGGTGATCGAGCCTGAGTCCATACCGCCGCTGAGGTAGCTGCCGAGTTCCACGTCCGTCACCAACTGACGATTGACGGCCTGGCGGAACAGACGATCCAGTTCTTCCCGGTACTCCTCGCTGCTGGCCTTTTGCTGTGGCTCGCGGAAATCGTAGTCCCAGTACTCCGTCAATTGCAGTGCCGGCGACTTGCGCTTCATGTCCAGCACGGCATAGTGCCCGGCCGGGAACATCTTGACGTCGTTCAGCAGCGTCTTGTCGGTGAAAATGTTCTGGAAGGTGAAGTATTCCAGTAACGCTTCCTTGTCGAGGCTGCGACGAAACTCCGGCATGGCCATTATGGCCTTCTGCTCGGACCCAAACGCCAGGGTATTGCCCTGCCGCGCGTAATAAAGTGGCTTGACGCCATATCGGTCACGTGCTAGCAGCAGGGTCTGCTCCTGACGGTCCCACAGGGCCAGGCCGAACATGCCGTTGAAGCGTTGGAGGGCTTTCGGGCCCCAGGCGATCAAGGCGTTAAGCACGACTTCGCTGTCAGTGCGCGAGCGAAACTGGTAGCCCAAGGCCTCCAGCTCGATACGCAGTTCGCGGAAATTGTAGACCTCACCGTTGTAGACCATCACGTGACGCTGGGATACGGAGGCCATCGGCTGGTGCCCGGCAGGCGACAGATCAATGATTGCCAGACGACGATGGCCCAGGCCGACGTTGCCCTCGATCCAGTGGCCTTCGCCATCCGGCCCTCGATGAGCGATGCCGTCCGTCATGCGCTGTAGAACTACAGGCGATACCGGATTGTTATCCAGGTGAATGAGACCGGTAATGCCGCACATGCGCTTTGCTGCTCCTGAAAATCGATAAGGCGATGAGCCGTGGGACTGCTTGCTCCCGACTTATCACCTCGAATGCCCCCTGACACCAGGTCAGGGGCCTGTCTTGCTTGATGGCTCAACCCAGTTGGCGAATTGCCTCGACCACGTAGGCATAGTCCTCTGCATCCATCCGGTTGTGCAAAGGGATAGCCATGCTGTAATCATTGCAGTCACGCGCCGCCGGGAAGTCGTCCGGCGTCAAGCCATAACGGTCGCGATAGTAAGCCAGCATATGCACCGCGTGAGTGCCCGGGCGAGTAGCGATGCCCTTGGCCTGGAGGATTTCCATCATCTCGTTGCGCGGCATTGGCGCCTTGGCCGGGTGGACATACAGCACAAATGCCTGCCAGCCATGACGACCACCTTCAGGGGTCGTGGGCAGACGCAGCCAGTCGATACCCGCCAGCTGCTCGCCGTAGTACTTCGCCCACTGCTCACGCTCGTCGATGAAACCATCGAGCTTGGCCAGTTGCACCAGACCGACCGCACCCTGCAGGTCGGTCATGCGGTAGTTGAAACCCAGCAGGTTGAACTCTGGCAGCAGGTACGGACGCGGGCCATGGTGGCGCTGCTCTTCAGAGAGCGACGCACCGTGGTTGCGCAACTGGTTCATCTGCTCGGCCAATTCGGCGTTGGCGGTGGTGACCATGCCGCCCTCGCCGGTGGTGACCGATTTGCGCGGGTGAAACGAGAACGCTGCGACATCGCCCAAACTCCCTGCCGGGCGGCCGTTCCAGCTTGCCCCTGCGGCACAGGCAGCGTCCTCGACAATCGCCACCGAAGGTGGCAGTTCGGCACGCAGCGTATCGATGTCTAGGCAACGGCCAAACAGGTGAACGGCAATCACTGCACGGGTACGGTCACTGATCTTGGCCTTGACCTGCTTAAGGTCTAGGTTGAAAGTCAGCGGGTCGACGTCGACGAACACCGGGGTGGCGCCACAGTAGAGGACGACGTTGGCCGTGGCCACCCAGGTAAAGGCTGGAACGATGACTTCGTCGCCCGGGCCGATACCCAAGCCGGCTAGCGCCAGGTGCAGACCAGTGGTGCAGGAAGTAACAGCTAGCGCATGGGGAACCTGATGGCGCTCGGCGAAGGCTTTCTCGAATGCGGCAACCTTGGGCCCTTGAGTCAGCCAGCCACTCATCAGTGGCTCACGAGTGGCCATCCATTCTTCCTCACCGGTGCTAGGCAGGGAAATAGCGATATTGCGCTTTTCCATCGACATCACTCAGCCCCGTTCTCGGCACGCCAGTCGATCAGCTTCTGCAGACCTTCACGCAGTTCGTACTTGTAGGTAAAACCAAGGTCGGCAGTGGCTTTCTTCGGGCAGCCAATACGGTTCTGCACCATGCGGCGGGCATCGTCGGCGCTGTATGGACGATATTCCACCTTCAGCTCCGATTGTTTGAGGTCGAGGATCGTGTCGCACAGCTCCTTGATGCTGGTCTGCACGCCAGTGCCTACGTTGTAGAACTGGTCAGTGACTTCGGCCTCCAGCGCCCGGACATTGCAACGTGCAACGTCTTCGACGTAGATGAAGTCGTAAGCCTGAGTACCATCACCATTGATGACCGGGCCTTCGTTGGCATCGATCTTGTTCAGCATGATCGGAATAACGCCAGTGTAGGCGGCGGTCTGATCCTGGTGCGGGCCGTACACGTTCATGTAGCGCAGGCCGACATAGCTTAGGCCAAAACGGTCGTGGTAGGCGTGGCACATGGCCTCACCAGCGATCTTGGTAGCACCGTAGAAGTTGCGATTGTTGAAGGGGTGTTCTTCGGTCATCGGAACCTGCACCGCATCGCCGTACACCGATGCCGAGGAGGAGTAGACCAAGCGTTTGATGTTGTTGTTCACGCACGCCTCGAGCACGTTGAAAGTGCCCTCGATGTTGACGTGAAACGCGGTGCGCGGGAAATCCTTACAGTGCAGCAGCCACATGGCAGCCAGATGGATTACGCCATCCATGCCTTTCATTGCATCGTTGAGCAGGTCGATCTCGCGGATGTCTCCACCGTGCGGGTACATGGTGCAACGCGGATCCTTGAGCTGCTCGGCAATATTGCTGAGCTTACCGCGGGCGAGGTTGTCATAGATGACGACCTGTTCAGCACCTTCCTTGAGCAGCTCGGATACAACGAAGCTGCCGATGAAACCGGCGCCGCCGATGACGAGAATCTTGGAACCTTTGACTTTCATGCTGGGTTACTCCATTAAGTGCGGGTAGTGGCGGCCAGTGCGGCGCAGATCGCTTGCTGTTCGGTTTCGCCGAGGTAGGGATGCATCGGCAGGCTCATGACTTTGCGCGCAATCGCATCACCAACAGGCAGGCTTGCGTGTTCGTCCTTGACCGCCGGTTGCTGATTGAGCGGAATTGGGTAGTGCACTGCGGTAGGCACGCCTGCCACCTTGAGCTGCGCCTGCATGCGGTCGCGACTTTCCACCTGAACGGTATACTGCGCCCAGGCGCTCGTGTTGCCGGCAGTCACGAATGGCGCTTCGATCCCGTGCAGCTCAAGCAAATGGGCATAATTCGCGGCAACCTGCTGACGCTTTGCCAACTCGGATTCGAAAATTTCCAACTTAGGCAGCAGAATCGCAGCCTGAAGGGTGTCTAGGCGGCTGTTCACGCCCACACGGATGTGGTGGTAGCGACGATCCTGACCATGACGGGCGATCTGGCGCATTACTGTGGCCAACTCGTCATCGTTGGTGAAGATTGCTCCACCGTCGCCATAACAACCCAAGGGCTTACTTGGGAAGAAGCTGGTGCAGGCAATGGTCGTCAGATTGCATGAGCGCTTGCCCTTGTAGGTGGCACCGAAGCTCTGCGCGGCGTCCTCAATCACAGGGATGCCATGCCGGGCAGCGATAGTATTGATCGCGTCGAAGTCAGCGCATTGGCCATACAGCGACACAGGGATGATCGCCTTGGTACGCGGGGTGATGGCAGCTTCAAGCAGCGCCGGATCAAGGTTATAGGTGCGCGGATCGACGTCAACGTACACCGGTTTTGCCCCTAGCAGAGCAACTGTCTCGGCTGTGGCGATATAAGTGAAGCCGGGGGTGATAACCTCATCGCCCGGGCCAATGCCCAGCGCCATCTGTGCAATCTGCAGCGCATCGGTACCGTTGGCAACGCTGATGCAGTACTTGGCATCCACAAAGGCCGCCAGCTTCTCCTCCAGCTCCGCCACTTCCGGACCAAGAATGTACTGGCCATGCGCCAGTACGCGCTGAATATTGGCGTCGATCTTGTCTTTGATCAGCGTCTGCTGAGTTTTGAGATCGATGAATTCGATCACTGCGCTTGCTCCTTTCTGAGAACACCACCCTCGAGCACATAGCTCTCTCCGGAGTGAATGCATGGCGCACTCCCCTCCCCGGCAAGCGGCAGATCCAGTTGCTCGCCGAACTCGCTCATCCAACCAATCTGCCTAGCTGGAACCCCGACCATCAGCGCATAGGCAGGAACGTCTTTGTTGACCACTGCGCCTGCACCTATGAAAGCGAACTCGCCAATGGTGACGCCACAGACGATGGTACAGTTGGCGCCGAGGGTGGCGCCTTTCTTCACCAGAGTGTCGCGGTACTGGTCCTTGCGCTCGATCAGCGAGCGCGGGTTGTAGACGTTGGTGAAGACCATACTCGGCCCGCAGAACACGCCCTCTTCGAGGGTGACGTTGTCATAGACCGAGACGTTGTTCTGCACCTTGCAGTGGTCTCCGATGACCACCTTGTTGCCGACGAACACGTTCTGGCCCAGGGACACCCCCTTGCCGATGCGCGCGCCGCCGCAGACGTGAACGAAATGCCAGACGCGCGAACCTTCTCCGATCTGTGCGCCGTCATCGACAATGGCGCTGGGGTGCTGGTAGTGAGGCATGGGCGTTTCCTGAAGGCAAAAGACATGATCGCCAGCAAGCTGGCTCCTAAAGGGGCTCAGACCAGCCGGTTGAGGAACGGGTGGCCTTCGTCATTCTGCGCGCCGACGATGGCGGCGGAGCGGATAGTGTTGACCGTTTCCACGCAGTGACGTGCATCTTCAATGCCGTAGCCGCGACCGGCGAGGATTTCCTGGTAGCTGGTGGTGTGCAGGTCGGTGAAGCCTTCGGAGAATTCCATTTCCTCGCCGTTGACAGTAATGGAGCGGTAGGTGGGCTTCTTGCCCTTTACCGAGTCCGGCAGGTCGTTGGCGTCGATGGACAGGAACCAGCGTACCCGGGCCTTTTCGTACTCCAGGTAGCCGGCGGCCTTGTAGTCGGAGGCGAAGTGCACCACGTTGCGCTGCAGCTTGCCGAAGATGAAGTGCAGCATGTCGTAGAAGTGCACGCCGATGTTGGTGGCCACGCCGAAGGATTTGCGCGGATCGCCCTTCCAGCTCTCCATGTACCACTTGCCACGGCTGGTGATGTAGGTCAGCTCGACATCGTATTTGTGGCTGGCGTTCTCCGCCGTGACCTTGTTCTTCAGATCGAGGATGGCCTGATGGTGACGCAGCTGCAGGATGTTGTAGACGCGCTGGCCGGTTTCCTGCTCGATCAGCGCCAGCTCGTCGAGGATCTCCGGAGTCGGCACCAGCGGCTTTTCGCAGATCACGTCGCAGCCCAGGCGCAGGCCAGCAGCGATGTGAGCATGGTGCAGGTAGTTGGGGGTGCAGACCGAGACATAGTTGAGCGCCGTGGCCGGATCGCGCTTGATGCGCTGGGCATGTTCCAGGAAGCGCTCGAACTCGGTGAAGAACTCGCTCTGCGGCGAGATGCTGTCGATGATGCCGACCGAGTCGTTGATGTCGTAGGCGGAAACCAGCTGGTTGCCGGTGTCCTTGATGGCGCGCATGTGCCGGGGCGCGATGTAACCGGCGGCGCCGATCAGGGCGAAGTTCTTCATGGCTATTCCTTGCAAAGCGTGACCCGGCAGGCTGGGTAGCCTGACCGGGCGGTGACTGCGTGGTGAACGATCAGGCCTTGATGATGTGTTCGGCCGGCGTGCGGTATTTGCCGCGGCTGTCGACGATCAGGCGAGCGTGCTGGGCGATCAGCTCGTAGTCGAACTTGTCGTGGTCGGTGGCCAGCACCACGGCATCGAAGCGGGCGAGGTTGTCCGCGGTCAGGGCTTCGCTGTTCAGTTCGAAATGGTGCTCGCGCATCTTCGGGAATACCGGCACATGCGGATCGCTGTAGGCGACGATGCCACCCTTGGCTTCGATCAGCTCCATGATCTCCACGGAGGGCGACTCGCGCATGTCGTCGACGTTCTTCTTGTAGGCGATGCCCAGCACCAGGATACGGCTGCCCTTGAGCGCCTTGCCGCTGTCGTTCAGGCCATCCATCAGCTTGTTCAGCACGTACTCCGGCATGGCGCGGTTGACTTCGCCGGACAGCTCGATGAAGCGGGTATGCAGACCGTACTCGCGCGCCTTCCAGGTCAGGTAGAAGGGGTCGATAGGGATGCAGTGACCACCTAGGCCCGGTCCGGGGTAGTAGGCGGTAAAGCCGAACGGCTTGGTCGCGGCGGCATCCACCACCTCGAAGATGTCGATGCCCATGCGGTCGGCGACGATCTTCATCTCGTTGACAAGGCCGATGTTGACCGCGCGGTGAATGTTTTCCAGCAGCTTGGTCATTTCCGCTGCCTTGGTCGAGCTGACCGGTACGACCTGGTCGATGGCCTGCTCGTACAGGGCGATACCGACTTCTAGGCAGGCCAGGGTATGACCGCCGATCACTTTAGGAATGGTGCGGGTTTCAAAGTTTGGGTTGCCCGGATCTTCGCGCTCAGGCGAGTAGACTAAGAAGATGTCTTCACCGACCACCAGTCCGCCTTCCTGTACACGAGGCAACAGTTCCTCCTCGGTGGTTCCGGGGTATGTGGTGCTCTCTAACGATACGGCTTGGCCAGCACGTAGATAGGGCTTGATAGCATCGGTGGTATTGATCACGAAGCTCATATCGGGCTCGCGATACTTGTTCAGCGGGGTCGGCACGCACAGAATCAACGCATCGCACTCACTGGCGCGACGGAAGTCGGTAGTCGCTTCAAAACCGCTTTCACACGCTGCGGCGATCTTGTCGGCGTGGATATGTTCGATATAGCTTAGGCCGGCATTGAGCTTACCGACCTTATCTGTATCAATATCGATACCGAGCACACGGTAGCCGATAGAATTATAGCGCAGCATGAGCGGTAGCCCTACATAGCCCAGACCGACTATGCCGATGATGGCTTCTTTAGATTTGAGTTTTGTGATGATTGCTGCTGTATAGTCGGTCATCGAGGACGATCTCGTTAGCGGATTATTCAATGATTTTACGGCTGACGACACTTTTCAATCAGCCTGACCCGGCAGGAATTTTTAATTTAACCTGCAGTGGCATTACTGCCAGATCAAATATAGCATTCTATGCTTGACCAGATAGCACTTACATATAGAGCTTATTTTATTATTCTGGCAGTAGACTTAAGCACACTAACTTGATGAGCTGCGAAATAACATTAAGCAGAAACTTGCAGCTTCTTTCATAGCCACCGGCTCTTTTCTCACCAAGCGAAGCTGCGCTCCACAAGCCGGCACTTGGGTATTACCTTAAAGGTTCGTGGCCTGCTGCACTTAGCTATCTGTGTAATGATATGCTCACTTAGGATTTCGCTCAAATCTTGCACGAAAAGCTTGCCTATACATCTACTGTCAGCCAGCAGGATTGGTGCTCGTCGGGTGCAAGCCTATAGCAATTCAGAGCCTGCGAAACGCTCTCTCACCATCTATTCCCCTTCCGTTTAGTGCTTAGCTCGACCGCATACGGCAGGCTATGCATGTCGACAGTGATAGGTGCTTCTAGGTAGTCTGGACACGCTACCGCCCCAGGATTTGACGTCGCTTTCCTGAGGACGATGAGACTACGCTGCTACCTGCTGCCACAAGGACAGTCATCGTTGCCAGCTCAATGAGTGAGGCGACGACGTCGTCAGGCAGTAGCCGGATGGATATTGCATAGCATACTGCGAACCAGTGCGACGAACACACCAAGCATATCGCCGCGAACGAAGCCGATGTTGGGAATCAAGAAACTCTTAAGCTGGATCGGACGGTCCAGGTTGCAGGCCGACTGCGCGATGTTGGCTCGCTGATCGGTGAACACTCCGCCCACAGTTCAAAAAGGTCGATCTCATCGTCGTAACGACCGAGATTGCCGGCTTGCTCCACAACTACCACTCCTTTATGCGTATCTCGGATCGACATGGACAGGTACTCTTGCGCTGTCGACCTATGTCATACCTACCGAGTTAGCAGTCTGCCAGATTTGTACAAGCAGCCCCCTACTTTCGAGTGGCGCGTATTTTGCCAAGTTAGTCATGCTGGCGCCAGCCACCACCGACCGGGGCGACAAGCGTTCAGTACGATACCAAGAGCTTTTGCACGCATGCCAGCAGGCGCTGCAGGGCGCCTTGATTGGCACGCAGCACCTCCAGACCGGCGCGGCTCATGTCCTGGCGGGCCGCCGGCGTGCCAAGCAGAGTCTGCAGGCAGTGGGCCAAACTGGCACCATCGCCCACTTCGACCAGCGCGCCGGCCGCGCGCAGCTGCGCTGCGATCTCCAGAAAGTTGAACAGGTGCGGACCGCTCAGCACCGGCAACCCCAGCGCCGCCGGCTCCAGCAGGTTGTGGCCGCCGTTGGGCACCAGGCTACCGCCGACGAAGGCGACGTCGGCCAGGGCGTAGAGGAACAGCAGCTCGCCCATGGTGTCGCCGAGCAGCACCTGGTCTTGCGCCGTCACCGGCTGGGCAGCGGAGCGGCGCACGGTGGCGAAGCCTTCGCGCCGGCACAGCGCGAGGACGGCGTCGAAGCGCTCGGGATGGCGCGGCACGAGGATCAGCAGCGCGTCGGGATGGCTGGCGAGCAGTTGGCGGTGGGCGGCGAGAATCTGCTCGTCTTCGCCGGCATGGGTGCTGGCGGCGATCCACAGTGGGCGCCGCTCGGCTCCCCAGCTGGCACGCAGGGCCTTGGCGCGCGGCTGCAGCTCGGGATCGATACTCAGGTCGAACTTGATCGAGCCGGTGACGCCGACGCACTCGGCGCGGGCGCCGAGCCGGCGGAAGCGCTCGGCCTCGGCCTCGGTCTGCGCGGCGATCCAGTCCATCTCGGCGAGCATCGGCCGGGTCAGGCCGGCAAAGCGGGCATAGCCGCGGGCGGACTTCTCCGACAGCCGGGCGTTGGCCAGCACCGTGGGAATGCCGCGCCGCGCGCACTGGTGGATGTGGTTGGGCCACAGCTCGGTTTCCATGATCAGCGCGAGCTTCGGCCGGATCCGGTCGAGGAAGCGCGCCGCCGCCCACGGCAGGTCGTAGGGCAGATAGCAGTGCTGCACGTCGCCGGCGCGGATCTCGGCGTCGAACAGCGCGCGGATGCGCTCGGAGCCGGTGGGGGTCATGCAGGTGACGGTGATCGGCAACTCGGGATGACGCTGACGCAGGGCGCGAATCAGCGGCGCGGCGGCGATGCTTTCACCCACCGAAACGGCGTGCACCCAGATGCCGCCGGGCCTGAGCGGCGGCAGCGCGAGGGCGAAGCGCTCGGCCAGGCGTTGACGGTAGGCCGGCGCCTGGCGGCTGCGCAGGTAGAGGCGCAGGAGGATCAGCGGCAGGGCCAGGTGCAGGAGGAAGCTGTAGAGGGTCCGGTTCATCGGCAAAGAGGTGCGCCTTCCCGTAAATGTGGAAATGTGGGTGAGCGCGTATACTGCCCACCCTCATGACACTCGTACAGAGGCAGCTATGCGTCTTACCCCATTTCAGACTCGTACCATTGTTGACGTCGCCCGCCAGCAACTGGGTCCGGATGTACGCATATGGCTGTTCGGCTCACGAGCCGACGATCGTCTGCGTGGCGGCGATATCGATCTGCTTGTTGAAACCGGGCAGGTGATTGAAAACCGCATGTTGGCTGCCGCACGCCTGGATGCGGCATTACAGATGGCCCTGGGCGAACAGAAGCTCGATGTCTTGCTGGTCGACGCCTGTACCGAGACCAAGCCGATTCATGAGGTTGCCAAAACCGAGGGCATCGAGTTGACCACAATACCCGACCCAGAATATCTGCGCCTGCTCAGCCTGCTGGAAGTGGTGCGCCGCGAGGGAAACTGGCTGCTGCGCGCCCAACGCCGTTTGTTCGCCTATCCACTCGATGTCGCATGGTTCGACGGACTGGAGCAGGACGATGCTGCCGCCGAAACCTTGGAAGCGTTCGTGTCGCGCTTCGCTCGTTTGCAGGACAATCTCGGCGACAAGCTGATTCCCGCCTGCCTGCGCGCCTTGGCTGAGCGCACCGGAAGCGCGCTGGACAACCTTAATCGTGCGGAAAAACTGGGCCTGCTATGGTCGGCTCAGGACTGGTTAGCGGCCCGCACGCTGCGTAACCGCATGGTTCACGACTACCAGCCGGCCGCCGAAGATCTGATCCAGGCCCTGAAGGCCGCCAACCTGCTGATCCCACATTTCATCGAGACCTACAACACCATCAACCAGCGCCTGGCGGAGAGTCTGGGCGTGACGGGTGAGTGGCCGGAGCAGCTGGAGGCCTGACCAGTCAGGCCGTATAGCTAGCCGCCGCTACCAACAGTTGTACTTCTTGCCCTCTGCTCACTGAAGGCTCTGCCCATGTCCCAAGCCCTGTGTACCGATATCCTCATCGTCGGCGGCGGTATCGCCGGCCTCTGGCTGAATGCCCGGCTGCGCCGGCTCGGTTATGCGACCGTGCTGGTGGAGAGCGTGGCGCTGGGCGGCGGGCAGAGCGTGAAGTCGCAGGGGATCATCCATGGCGGTACCAAGTACGCGCTGAGCGGCGCGCTGACCGGCTCTTCCGAGGCCATCGCCGACATGCCCAGGCGCTGGCGCGAAGCGCTGGCCGGCAGCGGCGAACTGGACCTCTCCGGCGTGCGCCTGCTCTCCGAGGCCCACTACCTGTGGTCGCCCGGCACCCTCGCCGGCAACCTGACCGGCTTCTTCGCCAGCAAGGCGATGCGCGGACGGGTCGATCAGGTCAAAGGCGCGGCGCTGCCGCCGGCGCTGCAGGACGCGCGGTTCCGGGGCAAGGTCTACCGGCTAGCCGAGCTGGTGCTGGACGTGCCCAGCCTGATCGCCCGCCTGGCCGCGCTGGCCGGCGACGGCCTGCTGGCCGGCGCATGCATCGAGCCGCTGCGCGAAGGCGGCGAGCTGGTCGGGCTGAGCGTCGACGGCCGGGCGATTCGCGCCCGCCGCGTGGTGCTCTGCGCCGGCGCCGGCAATGCCGGGCTGCTGGCGGCGCTGGGGATAGAGCAGCCGCAGCAGTTGCGCCCGCTGCACATGGTGCTGGTCAAGGCGCCGACCCTGCGGCCGCTGTACGCCCACTGCCTGGGCGGCGGCACCAAGCCGCGGATCACCGTCACCACCCATCCGGCCGCCGATGGCCAGTGGGTGTGGTACCTGGGCGGCGACCTGGCCGAGGCCGACGGCGTGGCCCGCGACGAGGCCGCCCAGGTGCGCGCCGCACAGCGCGAGCTGGGCGAGCTGCTGCCCTGGGTCGATCTGTCGGGCGCCGAGTGGCGCACCCTGCGGGTCGATCGCGCCGAGCCGGCGCAGTCGGGGCTGGTGCGCCCGGACAATGCCTTCCTCGCGGCGCAGGGCGCCCTGCTGGTCGGCTGGCCGACCAAGCTGGCGCTGGCGCCGGATCTGGCCGACCGGGTGGTCGCCAGCCTGGAACGCGACGGCATCCGCCCCGGCGACCGCCCTGCCCTGCCGGCACTGCCGCGCCCGAGCGTGTCGCCGGCGCCCTGGGATAGCCTGTTTGCCTGAGACGGGGGCGGCCTGCGCGCCGACCGCCATCGCCGGGAAAGCGCTACGCGAGTTTTCTACCCTGCGGCTCGGTGCAGCCGGCAGTGCAGGGTGGACAACTCGCGCAGCGACTGCCCACCAGACGGGCCGCGCCAGGATCGACGATACTCCCACGCCTTCATCCCCGCACGAGGACTCCGCCCCATGCCATCCGCCACCCTGCACGACCTGCACCGCCCGCTCGGCTCGACCGGGCTGATCGTCTCGCCGCTGGGCCTGGGCACGGTCAAGCTGGGCCGCGACCAGGGGGTGAAGTACCCCAACGGCTTCCGCATTCCCGACGACCGCGCCGCCGCCGAGCTGCTGGCCCAGGCGCGGGCGCTGGGCATCAACCTGCTGGACACCGCGCCGGCCTACGGGGTGAGCGAGCAGCGCCTCGGCCCGCTGCTGCGCGGCCAGCGCCAGGATTGGGTGATCTGCAGCAAGGTCGGCGAGGAGTTCGACGCCGGCCTCTCGCATTTCGACTTCAGCGCCGCGCACACCCGCCGCTCGGTGCAGCGCAGCCTGCGCCGGCTGGAAACCGACTACCTGGACCTGGTCCTGGTGCATTCGGACGGCAACGATCTGGCGGTACTGGACGATGAGGTCTACGGCGAGCTGGAGCGCCTCAAGAGCGAGGGGCTGATCCGCGCCTTCGGCTTTTCCGGCAAGACCGTGGCCGGCGGGCTGCGCGCCCTGGAGCGCGGCGACTGCGCGATGGTCACCTACAACCTTGCCGAGCAGGGCGAGCGGCCGGTGCTCGACTACGCCGCCGCCCACGGCAAGGGCATCCTGATCAAGAAGGCGCTGGCCAGCGGCCATGCCTGCCTGGCGGCCGGCGCGACGGACGCCGACCCGGTACGCGCCAGCTTCGCGCTGGTCTTCGCCCATCCGGCAGTGAGCAGCGCGATCGTCGGCACCATCAACCCGGCGCATCTGGCCGCCAACGTGGCCAGCGTGGCGGCGCTGCTCGCCGTCGGCTGAGTCTCAGTCCTTCAGTACGAAGGCATCGGCATCCCGCCAGGCCGGGAAGCGGGCGCGGAACTTGGCCAGCGCCTGCGCTGACAAGGTGACGTGGAACACCCCCTCGGCATCGCCGGCATCCAGCAGGCTGTCGCCGATGAAGTCCAGCACCTGGCTGTCGCCGGCGTGCGGATAGCCGTTGCCGTCCTCGCCGATGCGGTTGACCGCCGCGACGTAGCACAGATTCTCGATGCCGCGCGCCGGCAGCAGGCGGTTCCACGGATTGCGCCGCGCCGCCGGCCAGCTGGCGATGTACAGCAGCAGGTCGGTGTCGTGGGGATCGCGGCTCCACACCGGGAAGCGCAGGTCGTAGCAGACCAGCGGACGCACGTGCCAGCCCTTGATCTGCAGCAGCACGCGCTCCTCGCCCGCCGCGTAGTGCTCGTGCTCGCCGGCCATGCGGAACAGGTGGCGCTTGTCGTAGTGGGCGCAGCTGCCGTCCGGGCGCGCCCAGTACAGGCGGTTGCGGTAGCTGCCATCGGCGGCGCGGGTGATCACGCTGCCGACCACCACGGCATTCAGCCGCGCGGCCTGCGCCAGCAGCCAAGCGCGGCTCGGGCCGTCCTCGGCCTCGGCCAGCGCGGCGGCGTCCATGGAGAAGCCGGTGGCGAACATCTCCGGCAGGATCACCAGGTCGGCGCCCTCGGCCTGCCCCAGCAGACGGGCGAAGTGGGCATGGTTGGCGGCCGGGTCCTGCCAGACCGGGGCGGTCTGCACCAGGGCCAGCTTGAGATCGGGCAGGGTTGTCAGGTCACGCATGGGAGTTCTCCGCAAGTTCTCGGGCATCGAGTAAGGCAGGAGGCGCCGTGCGCCCCCTGCCGATCACACCCGGCACAGCTTCTCGGCGGCCTGGCGCAGGGTGTCCTCGCGCTTGGCGAAGCAGAAGCGCAGCAGGCGCAGGTCCTGGGGCGGCTCCTGGTAGAACACCGAGACTGGAATGCTCGCCACGCCGTGCTCGCGGGTCAGCCATTCGGCCATCTCCACATCGCTCAGGTCGTCGCGGATCGCCGAGTAGTCGACCAGCTGGAAGTAGGTGCCGGGCGTCGGGGTGAAGGCGAAGCGCGAGCCCTTGAGCAGGTCGCAGAACAGGTCGCGCTTGCTCTGGTAGAAGGCCGGCAGCTCGTCGACGTGCTCGGGGTGGGCGCTCATGTAGTCGGCCAGCGCCCACTGCAGCGGGGTGATGCCGCAGAAGGTGACGAACTGGTGGACCTTGCGCAGCTCGTCGGTGAGATCCGGCGGCGCCACCACGTAGCCGGTCTTCCAGCCGGTGACGTGATAGGTCTTGCCGAACGAGCTGACCACGAAGGCCCGCGCGTACAACTCCTCGTGGGCCAGCACGCTGGCGTGCGGCGCGCCGTCGTAGACCAGGTGCTCGTAGACCTCGTCGCTGATCAGGTGGATGTCGTAGTCGCGGATCAGCGCCGCCAGCAGGTCCAGCTCGGCGCGGGAGATCAGCGCGCCGCTGGGATTGTGCGGACTGTTGAGGATGATCAGCCGGGTGCGCGAATTGATCGCGGCCTCCAGGCGCTCCCAGTCGATGGCGAAGTTCGGCAGGCTCAGCGGCACATGCACGCAGCGACCGCCGGCCAGCTGCACCGCCGGCTCGTAGCTGTCGTAGCAGGGATCGAAGACGATCACCTCGTCGCCCGGCTGCACCAGCGCCTGCACCGCGCAGAAGATCGCCTCGGTGGCGCCGGGGGTGATGGTCACCTCGCGCGTCTCGTCGAGGCGCCGGCCGTAGCAGCGCTCGATCTTCGCCGCCACCTGCTCGCGCAGCGCCGGCAGGCCGATCATCGGCGCGTACTGGTTGTGCCCGGCAATCACATGGCGGCAGACCGCCTCGCGCAGGGTCTGCGGGCCGTCGAAGTCGGGGAAGCCCTGGGACAGGTTGAGCGCGCCGCATTCGGCGGCCAGTTGGGACATGGTGGTGAAGATGGTGGTGCCGACCTGGGGCAGTTTGCTGACGATCATCGCAATTCCTGAGCCTGTTGAGCGCAAGCGGCGAGGATAGCCGATCGGCACGGCGCCGGGCAGGCACAAAAGCCCGGCCCGGCGCACGCTTTGCCACAGAAGATTTCCCGGCCGCGGCTCAGCGGCGCTTGTCCTTGCGCTTCTTCTCGGCCTTCTTGTGGTGGCTCATCAACCGGCGCTTCTTGTTCACCTGGCGGGTGCTGAGGGTGTTCTTCTTGCCCTCGTAGGGGTTGTCGCCGCCCTTGAACTCGATGCGGATCGGCGTGCCGACCAGCTTGAGCACCCGCCGGTAGGTGTTCTCCAGGTAACGCGAGTAGGCACGCGGCACCGCGTCGACCTGGTTGCCGTGGATCACGATCAGCGGCGGGTTGGCACCGCCCAGGTGGGCATAGCGCAGCTTGATGCGGCGGCCGTTGACCAGCGGCGGCTGGTGGGTACTCACCGCATCCTCGAGGACCTGGGTCAGGAAGCTGGTCGGCCAGCGGGTCACCGCCGAGCGGAACGACTCCTGCACCGACTTGTACAGGTGGCCGACGCCGGTGCCGTGCAGGGCGGAAATGAAGTGGATATCGGCGAAATCGACGAACTGCAGGCGGCGCTCCAGCTCGGTCTTGACCCGCTCGCGCTCGTGGCTGTCCATGCCGTCCCACTTGTTCAGGGCGATGACCAGCGCGCGGCCGGTCTCCAGCACGAAGCCGAGCAGGTTGAGGTCGTGGTCGACCACGCCTTCGCGGGCGTCCATGACGAACACCACCACGTTGGCGTCCTGGATCGCCTGCAGGGTCTTGACCACCGAGAACTTTTCCACCGCCTCGAAGATCTTGCCGCGGCGGCGCACGCCGGCGGTGTCGATCAGGGTGTACTTCACCTCGTCGCGCTCGAAGGGGATGTAGATGCTGTCGCGGGTGGTGCCGGCCTGATCGTAGACGATCACCCGCTCCTCGCCGAGCATGCGGTTGACCAGGGTCGACTTGCCGACGTTGGGGCGGCCAATGATGGCGATCTTGATCCCGGACTTCTCGTCGGGACCGGGGATGCGCTGCTTGGGCTCGGCCGGGGCGGCGCCCTCCTCGCCTTCGCCGGCTTCGGCCAGCTCGTCTTCCTCGCCCTCGTCCTTGGGGAAGGCGCCTAGGGCGGCCTGCAGCAGGGCGTTGACGCCGCGACCGTGGGCGGCGGCGACCGGGAAGGCGTCGCCGATGGCCAGCGGGCTGAACTCGGCGCGGGCGATTTCCGGATCGACGGTGTCGACCTTGTTGGCGACCAGGAAGGTGCGCTTGTTCTTCTTGCGCAGGTGCTCGGCGATCATCTGGTCGGCGGCGGTCATCCCGGCGCGCGAGTCGACCATGAACAGCACCGCATCGGCTTCCTCGATGGCCTGCAGCGACTGCTCGGCCATCTTCGCGTCGATGCCTTCCTCGTCACCGGAGATGCCCCCGGTGTCGATGACGATGTAGGTACGGCCCTGCCATTTCGCCTCGCCGTACTTGCGGTCGCGGGTCAGGCCGGAGTAGTCGGCGACGATGGCGTCGCGGCTCTTGGTCAAGCGGTTGAACAGCGTGGACTTGCCGACGTTGGGGCGGCCCACCAGGGCAATAACGGGAACCATGCGGCTCTCCATAGGGTGATTCGTGAAAAACGCAACGGCCGCTGCAGTCTAGATGCAGCGGCCGCTGATGGGTATGTACCGCCTCCCGGCAGTACGCCCGGCGTCAGGCCGCGTCCCGCGGGCCGGCGCCGGAACGCGCCTCAGCGCAGGGTATAGGCCACCAGCTTGCCGCTGTTGCCGTAGGCGTACAGCCAGTCGCCGACCACCAGCGGGCGGGCGCGCAGGCCGTCGCTGTCGACCCGCACGCGACCGACGAAGCGACCGTCCACCTGGCTGAGCAGGTGCAGGTAGCCTTCCAGATCGCCCACCGCGACGTTGCTGGAGAACACTGCCGGGCTGCTCAGCTGGCGGCGCGCCAGGGCGTCGTTGCTCCACAGCGCCGAAGTCGAGCGCTCGTCGATGCCTTCGACGCTGCCGCTGGCCTGGCTCAGGTAGATGTTGCCGAAGCCGGCGGCGACGCCGACGTAGCTGGACGCCTGGCGCTGCCACAGCGGCCGGCCGCTCTGCAGGTCCAGCGCGGCCAGCTGGCCCTGGTAGGTCACCACGTAGAGGGTGCCGCCGGACAGCAGCAGACCGCCGTCGATGTCGACGATGCGCTCCAGTTCGGAGCGACCCTTGGGCACCGCCACGCGCTGCTCCCAGACCGGGATGCCGCGCTCGACGTCCACGGCGATCACCTTGCCGCTGGACAGGCCGGCCACCGCCAGGCGGTTGGTCACCACCGGCGAGCCGGTGCCGCGCAGGGTCAGCACTGCGGGAGTGCTGTCGTAGCGCCACAGCTGGCGACCGTCGTAGGCGTCCAGGCCGATCAGACGGTCGTCCTGGGTCTGCACCACCACCACGTTGCCGTTGCTGGCCGGTGCCGACAGCACTTCGCCGCCGACCCGCGCGCGCCACTTCTCTTCGCCGCTGCTGCTGTCGAGGGCGATCACCTCGCCCTTGAGCGTGCCGAGCAGCACCAGACCGTAGCCGGCGCCGACACCGCCAGATACCGGCAGGTCGAGTTCCTGCTTCCACAGCACCTTGCCGGTTTCGCGATTCATCGCCAGCACCAGGCCCTCGATGTCCGCGGCGAACAGGCTGTCGCCTTCGCTGGCCAGCTCCAGCTGGTTCCAGGTCTCGCCCTGACCGGTGCCGACCGAGCGGCTCCACTGCTTGTCCAGGCGCACTTCCTCGCTGAACTTGGTCAGTTCGGCCGGTGGCAGTTCCTTGGTCGAATTGCTGCTGCAACCGACGGCGAGCACCGCCGCCGCCAGCATTACCGCATGAGTCCAGCGCATCATTGTTGGGCTTCTCCGTCGGCCAGGTCGTCCAGCTTGATTTGCAGCGTGCCGAGGCCCGCTTCCTGGGGCTGCGCCGCACGCGCCTTCTGGTAGGCGGCGCGCGCCTCGGCATTGCGGCCCAGCTTGACCAGCAGGTCGCCGCGCAGCTCCTCGCGACTGGCGACGAAGACGGCAGCCGCCTCGCCGGCCAGCAGGGCCAGTCCTTCCTCGGTCTTGTCCTGGGCGGACAGCACGCGGGCCAGCCGCTGGCGCGACACTTCGCCGAGGGTGGCGTCGGCCGGCGCATCCATCACCTTGCGCAGCTCGGCGGCGGCCTCGTCGAGGCGCCCGCTGTCCACCGCCACGCGCGCCAGCAGCAGGCTGGCGTACTGGGCGTAGTGGCTGCCGGCGAAATCCTTGTTCAGCCTGCCGGTCAGCTCGCTGACCTTGGCCGCATCCGGTTCGCCGGCGCCGTTCAGGCTGATGTCCACCAGTTGCTGGTAGAGCGCCGAGGCGGCCTGGCTCTGGTTGATCTGACGATCCTGCCAGAGCTGCCAGCCGAGCACCCCGGCCAGCGCCAGGGCGCCGCCGGCCAGCAGCGGCTTGCCGTTGCGCTGCCACCACTCCTTGATCGCTGCCAGTTCTTCTTCTTCGGTACGCGAGGTCACCCCGGTCACTCCCTAGCTCTGTTCAGATTCAGGCTTGCGCCAGGCAAGCGGCGAGATGCGCGCTCAGCGCATCCCAGGCGACGGTCTGCTGCTCGGCGTCACCGCGCAGCGGCTTGACGCCGACCACCTGCCGATTCAATTCGTCCTCGCCGAGGATCAGCGCGAACAGCGCGCCGCTCTTGTCGGCCTTCTTCAACTGGCTCTTGAAGCTGCCGGCGCCGGCGTTGACCACCAGGCGCAGGCCCGGTACGGCGTCGCGCAGCTGCTCGGAGAGCTGCACAGCGGCCAGTTCGGCGGCCTCGCCGAAGGCGGCCAGGTAGACATCGACCTGGCGGGCCAGCTCGGCCGGCACCTTGTTGAGGGTCTCGATCAGCAGTACCAGGCGCTCGACGCCCATGGCGAATCCCACCGCCGGGGTCGGCTTGCCGCCGAGCTGCTCGACCAGGCCGTCGTAGCGGCCGCCGGCGCACACGGTGCCCTGGGCGCCGAGCTTGTCGGTGGTCCACTCGAACACGGTCTTGCCGTAGTAGTCGAGACCGCGCACCAGCTTGGGATTGAGCACGTAGGGGATGTGGGCGGCATCCAGACGCGCCTTCAGACCCGCGAAGTGCACGCGCGACTCTTCGGATAGGTAGTCGGCCAGCTTGGGCGCGTCGACCAGCAGCGCCTGGGTATCGGGGTTCTTGCTGTCGAGGATGCGCAGCGGGTTGCTGCTCAGGCGGCGCTGGCTGTCCTCGTCGAGCTGCTCGAAGCGCGCCGACAGGTACTCGACCAGCGCCTCGCGGTAGCGCGCGCGGTCGTCGCTGCTGCCCAGGCTGTTGAGTTCCAGCTGCACCGCGTCGCGGATACCGAGGATGCCCCACAGGCGCCAGGTCAGCACGATCAGCTCGGCGTCGACGTCCGGGCCATCGAAGTTGAACAGCTCCACGCCGATCTGGTGGAACTGGCGGTAGCGGCCCTTCTGCGGGCGCTCGTGGCGGAACATCGGGCCGATGTACCACAGCTTCTGCGGCTGGCCGCCGCCGATCAGTCCGTGCTCCTGCACCGCACGCACGCAGGAGGCGGTGCCTTCCGGGCGCAGGGTCAGCGAGTCGCCGTTGCGGTCGGCGAAGGTGTACATCTCCTTCTCGACGATGTCGGTGACCTCGCCGATGGAGCGCTTGAACAGGTCGGTGAACTCGACGACCGGCATGCGGATCTGCCGGTAACCGTAGCCGTCGAGCAGACCGGCGACGCTGTCTTCCAGGTAACGCCAGAGCGGGGTCTGCTCCGGCAGGATGTCGTTCATGCCACGGATGGCCTGGATGTTCTTGCTCACGAAAATTCCTTAACTGCGGGCGATCAGGCGGGCATCGGCCTCGGCCTTCTCTGCCGCTTTCCGGCGGATCAGCTTTTCCAGCTCGTCCACCAGGTTGTCGTTGTCCAGTTTGTGCGCCGGCTTGCCGTCGATGTAGACCAGGTTCGGGGTGCCGCCGGTGAGGCCGACGTGGGCCTCCTTGGCTTCGCCCGGACCGTTGACCACGCAGCCGATCACCGCCACGTCCATCGGCACCAGCAGGTCTTCGACGCGGCCTTCCAGCTCGTTCATGGTCTTGACCACGTCGAAGTTCTGCCGCGAACAGCTCGGGCAGGCGATGAAGTTGATGCCGCGCGAGCGCAGGCGCAGCGACTTGAGGATGTCGAAGCCGACCTTGATCTCCTCGACCGGATCGGCGGCCAGCGACACGCGGATGGTGTCGCCGATGCCCTCGGCCAGCAGCATGCCCAGACCCACCGCGGATTTCACGGTGCCCGAGCGCAGGCCGCCGGCTTCGGTGATCCCCAGGTGCAGCGGCTGCTCGATCTGCCCGGCGAGCAGGCGGTAGGCGGCGACCGCCATGAACACGTCGGAAGCCTTGACGCTGACCTTGTACTCCTGGAAGTCCAGGCGGTCGAGGTGCTCGACGTGGCGCAGCGCGGATTCGACCAGCGCCTCGGGGGTCGGCTCGCCGTACTTCTTCTGCAGGTCCTTCTCCAGCGAACCGGCGTTGACGCCGATGCGGATCGGGATGCCCTTGTCGCGGGCGCAGTCGACCACCGCGCGCACGCGATCCTCGCGGCCGATGTTGCCCGGGTTGATACGCAGGCAGTCGACGCCCAGCTCGGCGACGCGCAGGGCGATCTTGTAGTCGAAGTGGATGTCGGCGACCAGCGGCACGCGGACCTGCTGCTTGATACGGCCGAAGGCTTCGGCGGCGTCCATGTCCGGCACCGAAACGCGCACGATGTCGGCGCCGGCGTCTTCCAAGCGGCGGATCTGCGCCACGGTGGCGGCCACGTCGCAGGTGTCGGTGTTGGTCATGCTCTGCACCGAGATCGGCGCATCGCCGCCGACCAGCACCGAGCCGACGCGGATCTGCCGCGACTTGCGGCGCACAATCGGAGAATGGCAGTGCATGTTACTGGCCCAGGTTGATGCGGGCGGTGCCGCTGGCGGTGAGGTTCTTCAGGTGCTCGACCGGGACGCCGTTGTAGCGCACCTCGGTGGCGCCGCGGGCGTTGCCCAGGCGCAGCTCCAGCGGAGCCTTGCCGGCGATCTCGAGGCTTTCACCCTTGCGCTTGACGGTGCTGATCAGCACGCGGCCGCCCGCCTCGCTCACCTGCACCCAGCAGTCGGCGCTGAAACCGAGCTGCACCAGGCCCTGGCCGGGGGCCACGGCCGGAGCGGCCGGTGCCACCGGCTCGGCGACCGGCACTGCGGTGCCGGTGGTGCCGGTGGTGCCGGTCTCTACAGGTACGGCACTGGCCGGCTGCACGGCGGCATCGGCCGCCGCAGGCGGTTGCGGTTGCGGTTGCGGTTGCGGTTGCGCAGGCTCGCCGGCCGGGGCCGGGACTACGGGCGCCTCGACCACCGCGATGCCGGCGTCTGCCGAGGCAGGGGCGGACTCCACCGGCTCGAGCGCAACCGGAGCCGGCGCCTGGGCCGCCGCGACGGCCTGATCCTCGGGCTCCTCGACCGGGTGCAGCTGCGTGGTGCCGTCGGCGCTGTCCACCTCGATGTGCTGCAGGCCGAACATGCCCAACTCGCTCAGCCGCTCCGGGCGCTCCTGCCACCAGAAGTAGCCGAGCAGCACCAGCAGGGCCAGCAGCGCGGCGCTGGCCAGGCGCAGCAGGGTGCGCGACAGGCGGCGCGGCTCGACCACCCGGCCGAGGCTCTGCACCTGGCTGCCGGCGGCGCTGCTGGTGCCGGTGTGGCGGTCGAAGGCCTCGACCAGCGCAGCCGGATCGAGGCCGAGCAGCTTGGCGTAGGCGCGGATGTAGCCGCGGGCGAAGGTGTGCCCCGGCAGGCGCTCGAAGGCGCCGGCCTCCAGCTGGGACAGGGAATGACTGGTCAGGTTGAGCTGGGCGGCCACCTCGGCCAGTTGCCAGCCCCGTTCCTCCCGAGCCAGACGCAGGATTTCGCCGGGGTTGCCCTGCGGCTGCGCTGCGGCTGCTTCGGTGTGCGACATGCTCATTGTTGCTCCGCGAGGTATTGCTGATATTCAGGGGAACCCGGATACAGCCGGCTCAGCTGGGTGCCGTAGGCGGCAGCGCCCGCGCGGTCCTCGAAGACCTTCGCCAGGCGCGCGCCAAGCAGCAGGCTGCGGGCATCCTGGAGGCCCTTGAGGCCGACGAAGCGCTCATAGTAACCGCGTGCGGGCACATAGTGGCGATCTTCGAAAGACAGCGCTGCCATTTCCAGCAGCACGCGCGGCTGGTTGCGGTTCAGCCGCAGGGAGCGCTGGAAGTGTTCGCGCGCCTGGGCGCGCCGGCCCAGCTGAAGGGCGGTCAGTCCGAGGTTTTCGTAGACTCGGGACCGTTCCGGGTAGAGGTGATCGGCAGCGGCCTGCTGGAAGCGCTGGTAGGCGTCTTCGTAGCGCCGCTGCTCGTAGAGGAAACTGCCGTAGTTGTTGAGGATGCGTGCCTCGCTGCGCGCCGCCAGCGCCTTGCGGTAATGCTGGTCGGCCAGCTCCGGCTCCATTTCGCTCTGGAACACCAGGGCCAGCGCGGCGTGCGCATCGGCGTCGTTGCCGTTCAGCGCCAGGGCGCGCTTGAGCGGCACCTTGGCCTGCTCGGTGCTGCCCTGCTGCAGGTAGCCGATCCCCAGCTGCACATAGGCGGCGCGGGCGGCATCGCGCCCCTCGGCGGTGGCCAGCGGGTCTCGCGGACCGCTGGCGACGCAACCGCCGAGCACTGCGCCGAACAACAGGAAGATCGCACTACGCAGCATCATTACAGGTCCTTCTGTCTCAGGGGCGGGCGCTGGCCACGGGGGACTGCTCGCCGTCGTCGTCCAGCTGACGCAGGGCGATGTAGCGCTCGCTGCGCCGGGTGCGGTCCATCACCTGGCCGACCAGCTGGCCGCAGGCGGCATCGATATCCTCGCCGCGGGTGGTGCGCACGGTGACGTTGAAGCCGCCGTGATGGAGCAGATCCTGGAAACGGCGGATGGCGTTGTTGCTCGGCCGCTCGTAGCCAGAATGCGGGAACGGGTTGAACGGAATCAGGTTGATCTTGCACGGCAGGTTGCGCAGCAGCTCGATGATCTGCGCCGCATGCTCGGGCTGGTCGTTGACGTCCTTGAGCAGGGTGTACTCGACGGTCAGCACGCGCTTCTCGCCAAGACCCGAGATGTAGCGCTTGCAGGCATCCAGCACCACGGCCAGCGGATACTTCTTGTTGATCGGCACCAGCTGGTTGCGCAACTCGTCGTTAGGCGCGTGCAGCGACAGCGCCAGGGACACGTCGATCACCTTGGCCAGCTCGTCGATCATCGGCGCGACGCCCGAGGTGGACAGGGTCACCTTGCGCTTGGAAATGCCGTAGCCGAGGTCGTCCATCATGATGTTCATGGCGGCGACCACGTTGTCGAAATTCAGCAGCGGCTCGCCCATGCCCATCATCACCACGTTGGTGATGGCGCGATCGATCTTCGCCGGCACGGTGCCGAAGGATTTGTTGGCGATCCACACCTGGCCGATGATCTCGGCGGCGGTCAGGTCGCTGTTGAAGCCCTGCTTGCCGGTGGAGCAGAAGCTGCAGTCCAGCGAGCAGCCGGCCTGGGAGGACACGCACAGGGTGCCGCGCCCGTCGACCGGGATGTACACGGTCTCGACGCAGCTGCCGGACGCCACGCGCACCACCCACTTGCGGGTGCCGTCGCTGGAGATGTCCTGGCTGACGATCTCGGGACCGCGGATCTCGGCGCAGCCCTTGAGCTTTTCGCGCAGGGCCTTGCCGAGATTGGTCATGGCGTCGAAGTCGTCGGCGCCAAAGTGGTGAATCCATTTCATCACCTGGCCGGCCCGGAAGCGCTTCTCGCCGATGGACTCGAAGAACTGTTCCAGCTGCGGCTGGGTCAGCCCCAGCAGGTTCACTTTGCCGGTCGTTTCAGTCATGGATTCACCCTCACCGCAGGCCGCTTAGCGGATGCGGTTGCACAGCTCGGTAGCGGAGAAGAAGTAGGCGATCTCGCGGGCAGCGGAGGCCTCGGAATCCGAACCGTGCACGGCGTTCTCGTCGATGGAGACGGCGAAGTCGGCGCGGATGGTGCCGGCAGCGGCTTCCTTCGGGTTGGTGGCGCCCATCAGCTCGCGGTTCTTCAGCACGGCGTCTTCGCCTTCCAGCACCTGAACGATGACCGGGCCGGAGGTCATGAAGGCGACCAGATCCTTGAAGAAGCCGCGCTCGCTGTGCTCGGCGTAGAAGCCGGCGGCTTCGCGCTCGGACAGCTGGACCATCTTGGAAGCGACGACGCGCAGGCCGGCCTTCTCGAAACGGGTGGTGATTTCGCCGATCACGTTCTTGGCAACGGCGTCGGGCTTGATGATGGAGAAGGTGCGTTGCAGGGCCATGGAATAGCTCCGAAAAGGTGGGGTTGACGGGGTAACCGGGAGCGCGCCGCCATCGGCAGGCGAGGCAGCGCACAGGAAGTCCGATAGATGAAACGCGCGAATTATACGCAGGTTGCAGTGAAATGCGTACCGCCGCGCCGGGCGGCGCGGACTGCGCCCGGGGCACGGCGCACGAAGGCGTCGCGAGGCGTTTCTAGCGCCCGCGCAACGGCAGGGCGGGGAACGGCGCCGGGCCTTACTCGGCCTCTTCGATCCAGGCGGCCTGGATGGCCTCCAGCACCTTCTCGCCGCTGCGCTGCGGGTCGTCGGCGAACTCCGGCAGCTCCACCACCCAGCGATGCAGGTCGACGAAGTTGACGTAGCGCGGATCGACGTCCGGCTTGCTGTCGGCCAGCTGGATGGCGATCTCCAGCACATCGGTCCATTTCAGGCTCATGGGCGGCTCCGGCTCAGTGGCTCTCGTTGACCTGGTTGATGGTGTACCTGGGAATCTCCACCACCAGATCCTGCTGGCCGACCCGCGCCTGGCAGGACAGCCGCGACTCCGGCTCCAGACCCCAGGCCTTGTCGAGCATGTCGTCCTCCAGCTCGTCGGAAGGCTCCAGCGAATTGAAGCCCTCGCGCACGATCACATGGCAGGTGGTGCAGGCGCAGGACATCTCGCAGGCGTGGACGATGTCGATATCGTTGCGCAGCGCGGCCTCGATGATGGTTTCACCGGTATTGGCCTCGACCACCGCGCCCTCCGGGCAATGCTCGGCATTGGGCAGAAAGACGATCTGCGGCATGGCTTATTCCTCGATTTCGTTGAGCTGGCGTCCGGCCAGGGCGGCCTTGACGCTGTCGTTCATGCGCCGCGCGGCAAAGGCGTCGGTGACCTGGGACAGGCGACGCACCTGCTGCTCGATGGCCACGGTATCGCCGCCGGCCGCCCGCTCGCGCAGGGTTTGCATCTCGTGGTCGATGACCAGGCGCTCGTCGGCGTCGAGCAGGCGCTCGCCGTCGACCGCCAGCGCCGCCTGCACCGCTTCGAGCAGGCGCTGGGCCTCGACCTGCTGCTCGCGCAGGGCGCGGGCATGCTTGTCGTCGCCGGCATGGGCGAAGGAGTCCTGCAGCATGCGGGCGATCTCCTCGTCGCTCAGGCCGTAGGATGGCTTGACCTGGATGCTCGCCTCCACCCCCGAACCCTGCTCGCGGGCGGTGACGCCGAGCAGGCCGTCGGCATCGACCTGGAAGGTCACGCGGATCTTCGCCGCGCCGGCGACCATCGGCGGAATCCCGCGCAGCTCGAAGCGCGCCAGCGAGCGGCAGTCGCTGACCAGTTCGCGCTCGCCCTGCAGGACATGGATCATCATCGCCGTCTGGCCGTCCTTGTAGGTGGTGAAGTCCTGGGCACGGGCCACCGGGATGGTGGTGTTGCGCGGGATAACCTTCTCCATCAGCCCGCCCATGGTTTCCAGACCCAGCGACAGCGGAATGACGTCGAGCAGCAGCAGTTCCTCGCCCTGCTTGTTGCCGGCCAGGGTATCGGCCTGGATGGCGGCGCCGATGGCCACCACCTGGTCGGGGTCGATGTCGGTCAGCGGCGTGCGGCCGAACAGCTCGCCGACCGCCTCGCGCACCCGCGGCACGCGGGTCGAGCCGCCGACCATGACCACGGCCTCGACCTCGTCCAGTTCGATGTCGGCGTCGCGCACGGCGCGGCGGCAGGCCTTGAGGCTGCGCGCCACCATCGGCTCGATCAGCGCGTCGAACTGCGCGCGGCTCAGCTCGCCGGACCAGACGCCGTGACTGACGCCGACCCGCTCGGCGCCGGTCAGCGCCTCCTTGGCGGCGCAGGCGCTCTGCAGCAGCTGGCGCTGGGTGCCCGGATCGAGATCGGCGGAGATGCCTGCCTGCTCGATGATCCAGCCGGCGATGGCATGGTCGAAGTCGTCGCCGCCGAGGGCGCTGTCGCCGCCGGTGGCCAGCACCTCGAACACGCCGCGGGTCAGGCGCAGGATGGAAATGTCGAAGGTGCCGCCGCCCAGGTCGTAGACCGCGATCACGCCTTCGGTGCCCTTGTCCAGGCCGTAGGCCACCGCCGCGGCGGTCGGCTCGTTGAGCAGGCGCAGCACGTTGAGGCCGGCCAGACGCGCGGCGTCCTTGGTGGCCTGGCGCTGGGCGTCGTCGAAATAGGCGGGCACGGTGATCACCGCGCCGACCAGCTCGCCGCCGAGGGTCGCCTCGCCGCGCTCGCGCAGCACGCGGAGGATCTCCGCGGAAATCTCCACCGGACTCTTCGGCCCCTGCACGGTGTCGATGAACGGCATCTGCGAGTCGCCGGCGACGAAGCGGTAGGGCAGCTGCTCGCCCAGTTGCTTGACGTCGGCCAGACCGCGACCCATCAGGCGCTTGACCGAGATGATGCTGTTCAGCGGATCGCCGGCGGCCGCAGCGACCACGGCGTGACCGACGTCGATGCCGTTCTCCAGGTAGCGCACCGCCGAGGGCAGGATGACCCGCCCCTGGGCGTCCGGCAGCGGCTCGGCACGGGCACTGCGCACGGCAGCGACCAGGGAATTGGTGGTGCCGAGATCGATCCCCACCGCCAGACGACGCTGGTGCGGCTGGGGGCTCTGTCCCGGTTCGGCAATCTGCAGTAGGGCCATGGTCTTCGCGGTATCGGGCGCCGCCCCGCCGCCAGGCAGGGGCCACGCGGGTTAATCGTCGAGGCGCTCTTCCAGTTCGCGCGCCTCTCGGGCCAGCTTGTCGAGGAACTGCATGCGGCGCATCAGCCGCTCGGCCTGCTCGCGCTCGGCGGGCACGTCCCAGCAGGCGGCGAACTCGCTTTCCAGCGCGCCCTGGGCCTGCTTCAGGCGGCGCTTGAAGGCGGCCACCCCGTCCAGATCGGCGCTGTCCTGCAGCTCTTCCAGCTCCTCGCGCAGCATCATCTGGCGCAGCAGGAACTCGGGGTCCTGCACCGTGGCCTCCAGCGGCAGGCTCTCGCCGCGCAGGCCGAGCAGGTAATGAGCGCGGCGGCTCGGGCTCTTCAGCGTCTGGTAGGCGTCGTTGAGCTGGGCGGCGCGCGCCAGGGCCTGGCGCTGCTCGGCGGCCGGCGCATCGGCGAAGCGGTCCGGATGGGTTTCGCGGGCCAGCTGGCGATAGCGCTCGGCGAGCTGCGCCAGGTCGATGGCGAAGCCCGGCTGCAGGTCGAACAGGGCGAAGTGGCAGGTGCTCACGGCGGGCCTCAAACGTTGAAGCTTTCGCCGCAGCCGCACTCGCCGCGCACGTTGGGGTTGTTGAACTTGAAGCCTTCGTTCAGCCCCTCGCGGGTGAAGTCCAGTTCGGTGCCGTCCAGGTAGGCGAGGCTCTTCGGGTCGATGAACACCTTGACCCCGAAGTTCTCGAACACCAGGTCCTCGGCGGCCTGCTCGTCGACGAACTCCAGCACATAGGCCAGACCGGAGCAGCCGGTGGTGCGCACTCCGAGACGGATGCCCTCACCCTTGCCGCGCCCTTCCAGCGAGCGACGAACGTGTTGTGCGGCGGCTTCGGTCATGCTGATGGCCATGGGCGTTTTCCTCAGAGCAAGCCTTTCTTCTGCTTGTAGTCGCGCACGGCCGCCTTGATGGCGTCCTCGGCGAGCACCGAGCAGTGGATCTTCACCGGCGGCAGGGCCAGCTCCTCGGCCAGCTGGGTGTTCTTGATGGTCTCGGCCTCGTCCAGGGTCTTGCCCTTCATCCACTCGGTGGCCAGGGAGCTGGAGGCGATCGCCGAGCCGCAGCCGTAGGTCTTGAACTTGGCGTCTTCGATGACGCCCGCCTCGTTGACCTTGATCTGCAGGCGCATCACGTCGCCGCAGGCCGGCGCGCCGACCATGCCGGTGCCGACGTTGGGGTCTTCGGCGTCGAGCTTGCCGACGTTGCGCGGGTTTTCGTAGTGGTCGATGACCTTGTCGCTGTATGCCATGGCGGTATTCCTCGCTGAATCTTGGGCGTCAGTGCGCCTGCCACTCGACCTTGGAGAGGTCGACGCCTTCTTTGAACATGTCCCACAGCGGCGACAGTTCGCGCAGTTTGGTCACGGCTTCGCGCACCTTGGCGGCGGCGTAGTCGACCTCTTCCTCGGTGCTGAAGCGGCCGAAGGTGAAGCGGATCGAGCTGTGCGCCAGTTCGTCGTTGCGGCCCAGGGCGCGCAGCACGTAGGACGGTTCCAGGGACGCCGAGGTGCAGGCCGAGCCGGAGGAGACGGCTAGATCCTTGAGCGCCATGATCAGCGACTCGCCCTCGACGTAGTTGAAGCTGAGGTTGAGGTTGTGCGGCACGCGCTGCTCGCGGCTGCCGTTGAGGTACACCTCTTCCATGCCTTCGAGCTGGGCCAGGAAACGCTCGGCCAGCGCCTTGATGCGCACGCTCTCGACGGCCATCTCTTCCTTGGCGATGCGGAACGCTTCGCCCATGCCGACAATCTGGTGGGTGGCCAGGGTGCCCGAGCGCATGCCGCGCTCGTGGCCGCCGCCGTGCATCTGCGCCTCGATGCGCACGCGCGGCTTGCGCTGCACGTAGAGCGCGCCGATGCCCTTGGGACCGTAGGTCTTGTGCGCGGAGAAGGACATCAGGTCGACCTTCAGCGCGTCCAGATCGATCGCCACCTTGCCGGTGGACTGCGCCGCGTCGACATGGAACAGGATGCCGCGGGCGCGGGTCAGCTCGCCGATGGCTGCGATGTCGTTGATGGTGCCGATCTCGTTGTTGACGTGCATGATCGACACCAGGATGGTGTCCTCGCGCAGCGCCGCCTCGACCATCGCCGGGGTGATGATGCCGTCCTCGCCGGGCTCCAGGTAGGTGACCTCGAAGCCTTCGCGCTCCAGCTGGCGGGTGGTGTCCAGCACCGCCTTGTGCTCGATCTTCGAGGTGATCAGGTGCTTGCCCTTGCCGCTATAGAAGTGCGCGGCACCCTTGATCGCCAGGTTGTTGGATTCGGTGGCGCCGGAGGTCCAGACGATCTCGCGCGGGTCGGCGTTGACCAGCTCGGCCACCTGGCGGCGGGCGTTTTCCACCGCCTCTTCGGCCTTCCAGCCGAACAGGTGGGAGCGCGATGCCGGGTTGCCGAAGTTCCCGTCCATCGTCAGGCACTCGCACATCTTCTGCGCCACGCGCGGGTCGGCCGGCGTGGTCGCGGAATAATCGAGGTAGATCGGCAATTTCATCAGGTCTCTCCTGTCAGGCTGGCGGTCCGCGGCATTCGGTCAGTCGATGGCGGACGCTTCTATCTTTTCGAGCGCAGGGGTCGATGCATCCTTGCCGTTCAGGCGGCGCAGGTTCTGGCGCTGGGCGACATCCTGGACATCCTGGCGCTGTACCAGGTCGGCCAGGCTGATGCCGCTGAGGAACTCGTGAATCCGGTCGCTCAGACCGCACCACAGGTGGTGGGTCAGGCAGGTGTCGCCTTCGTGGCAGCCGCCCAGGCCGCTGCAGCGGGTGGCGTCCACCGACTCGTTGACCGCGTCGATGACCTGCGCCACGTCGATGCTGGCCATGTCGCGCGACAACTGGTAGCCGCCGCCGGGGCCGCGCACGCTGGTGACCAGGCTGCCACGGCGCAGCTTGGCGAACAGCTGCTCAAGGTAGGACAGGGAAATGCCCTGCCGCTCGGAAATGTCGGCAAGGGACACCGGCCCCTCCTGCGCATGCAGCGCAAGGTCGAGCATGGCCGTCACGGCGTAGCGGCCCTTGGTGGTCAGTCGCATGAGCTTGCACCACGATGATTCGGAAAGTGCCGGAAGTATGCTATTCCCGATCAAAACAGTCAACTATAAGACCGAGCAGCGCGCTGGGATTATGCCGGCACCGGCGGCGGGCGATGGTAACAGATCGCCCGCGCCCGGCGCATCACGACCCCTTCGCGGCATCCGGGTCGGCCGCCGCGCCGCGCGCCTCGCCCTGCACCGCGGCGAAGTCCTCGCTGCGCAGGCTCGGCAGGTCCTTGGCGCAGTAGTCGCTGCCCAGCGCGGTGAGCGCCTTGCACATGCCTTCCAGGCGGCCGTCGACCGCCTGCAGGTGGTCGAGCAGTTGGCCGATGGCGCGCGCCACCGGGTCGGGCATGTCCTCGCTGACCCCGTAGGCGTCGAAGCCGATCTTCTCGGCCATCGCCTTGCGCTTGGCTTCCTGGACGTCGTCGGTCTCGCCGCCGCGCAGGATGATCCGCCCGGGAATCCCCACCACGGTGGCGCCCGGCGGCACCTCCTTGGTAACCACCGCGTTGGAGCCGACCTTGGCGCCGGCGCCGACGGTGAACGGCCCGAGGATCTTCGCCCCGGCGCCGACGATCACCCCGTCGGCCAGGGTCGGGTGGCGCTTGCCCTTGTTCCAGCTGGTGCCGCCGAGGGTCACGCCGTGATAGAGGGTCACGTCGTCGCCGATCTCGGCGGTCTCGCCGATGACGATGCCCATGCCGTGGTCGATGAAGAAACGCCGGCCGATCTTCGCCCCCGGATGGATCTCGATGCCGGTCAGCCAGCGGCCGAGGTGCGACACCAGCCGCGCCAGCAGCTTCCAGTCGGCGCCCCACAGACAGTGGGCGAGCCGGTGCAGCCAGACCGCGTGCAGGCCCGGGTAGCAGATCAGCACCTCGAGGGTGTTGCGCGCCGCCGGGTCGCGATGGAACACGCTCTGGATGTCTTCGCGCATGCGTTCGAACATCAATGGTCTCTCCGCTTGTGGGGCTCGCCGCGGGCGGCCTTCTGGGTTTCGGTGAGGATACCGCGCAGGATGTTCATCTCCAGCTTGCTGATGCCGCTGCGGCCGTACAGGCGGCGCAGGCGGCTCATCAGGTGGCGCGGCTTTTCCGGATCGAGGAAGCCGATCTGCACCAGGGTCTGTTCGAGGTGCCCGTAGAACAGCTCCAGCTCGTCGGCGGTGACCGGCACCGCATTGAGCATGGCGGTGGTTTCCACCTTGTCCATCTTGGTCGGCTGCCCCTGACGGGCCAGCCAGGCCATGCGCACCTCGTAGGTCAGCACCTGCACGGCGGTAGCCAGGTTCAGCGAGCTGAACTCGGGATTGGCCGGAATGTGCACGTGGAACTGGCAGCGCTGCAGTTCCTCGTTGGTCAGCCCGGCGTACTCGCGGCCGAACACCAGCGCCACCTCGCCGCCCAGCTCGGCATGTTCCAGGCTGGTCTGCGCGCACTCGCGCGGATCGAGCAGCGGCCAGGGGATGCGCCGATCGCGGGCGCTGGTGCCGAGCACCACGGTGCAGCCGGCCAGCGCCGCTTCCAGACTGTCGACCACCACGGCGGCCTCGAGGATGTCGGTGGCGCCGGAGGCCCGGGCATTGGCCTCGCCGCTGGGGAATTCCTCGGGCTGCACCAGCACCAGTTTCGACAGGCCCATGTTCTTCATGGCCCGCGCCGTCCCGCCGATGTTGCCCGGATGGCTGGTATTGACCAGCACCACGCGAATCCTGTCGAGCACGCACGCTCTCCCGAGTCTGGAAAAAAGGAACGCGATGTTACCCAAGCGCCGGGCACCGCGCCATGCCGGCCTACGCCCGGCGCGGCATCCTCGTTATACTGCGCCGTTTTCCGATCAGCTGCCGCAAGGGTCCCGCCGCGCATGGACAAGACCTACCAACCCCACGACATCGAATCCCGCTGGTACGCAGAGTGGGAGGCGAAGAACTACTTCGCGCCGCAAGGCTCCGGCGAGTCCTACACCATCGCCCTGCCGCCGCCGAACGTCACCGGCAGCCTGCACATGGGCCACGGCTTCAACAACGCGATCATGGACGCGCTGATCCGCTTCCGCCGCATGCAGGGCCGCAACACCCTGTGGCAGCCGGGTACCGACCACGCCGGCATCGCCACCCAAATGGTGGTGGAGCGCCAGTTGGCCGCGCAGAACCTGTCGCGCCATGACCTCGGCCGCGAGAGGTTCCTGGAGAAGGTCTGGGAGTGGAAGGAAGAGTCCGGCGGCACCATCACTCGGCAGATCCGTCGCCTCGGCTCCTCGGTGGACTGGTCGCGCGAGCGCTTCACCATGGACGAGGGCCTCTCCGAGGCGGTCAAGGAAGCCTTCGTGCGCCTGCACGAGGACGGCCTGATCTATCGCGGCAAGCGCCTGGTCAACTGGGACACCAAGCTGCACACGGCGATCTCCGATCTGGAAGTGGAGAACCACGACGAGAAGGGCTCGCTGTGGAACCTGCGCTACCCGCTGGCCGACGGAGAGAAGACTGCCGAGGGCCTCGACTACCTGATCGTCGCCACCACCCGCCCGGAAACCATGCTCGGCGACAGCGCCGTGGCGGTGAACCCCAATGACGAGCGTTACCAGGCGCTGATCGGCAAGTTCGTCGAGCTGCCGCTGGTCGGCCGGCGCATCCCGATCATCGGCGACGACTACTGCGACCCCGAGTTCGGTACCGGCTGCGTGAAGATCACCCCGGCCCACGACTTCAACGACTACGAAGTCGGCAAGCGCCACAACCTGCCGCTGATCAACATCCTCGACAAGGATGCGGCGATCCTCGCCAAAGCCCAGGTGTTCAACCTCGACGGCAGCGTCAACAGCGAGCTGGACGCCAGCCTGCCGGCGCAGTTCGCAGGATTGGACCGTTTCGAGGCGCGCAAGCAGATCGTCGCCGCCTTCGACGCCCTCGGCCTGCTCGAGAAGATCGACGACCACGCGCTGAAAGTGCCCAAGGGCGACCGCTCCGGCACCGTGATCGAGCCGTGGCTGACCGACCAGTGGTACGTCTCCACCAAGCCGCTGGCCGAGAAGGCCATCGCCGCCGTGGAGGACGGCTCGATCCAGTTCGTGCCCAAGCAGTACGAGAACATGTACTTCAGCTGGATGCGCGACATCCAGGACTGGTGCATCAGCCGCCAGCTGTGGTGGGGCCACCGCATTCCGGCCTGGTACGACGAGGCCGGCAACGTCTACGTCGGCCGCGACGAGGCCGAGGTGCGCACCAAGCACAACCTGGGCGACATCGCCCTGCGTCAGGACGACGACGTGCTGGACACCTGGTTCAGCTCGGGCCTGTGGACCTTCTCCACCCTCGGCTGGCCGGAGCAGACCGACTTCCTCAAGACCTTCCACCCCACCGACGTGCTGGTCACCGGCTTCGACATCATCTTCTTCTGGGTCGCCCGGATGATCATGATGAGCCTGCACCTGACCGGGCAGATCCCGTTCAAGACCGTCTACGTGCATGGTCTGGTGCGCGACGGCCAGGGCCACAAGATGTCCAAGTCCAAGGGCAACGTGCTCGACCCGCTGGACATCGTCGACGGCATCGACCTGGAAACCCTGGTGGCCAAGCGCACCAGCGGCATGATGCAGCCCAAGCTGGCCGAGAAGATCGCCAAGCAGACCCGCGCCGAGTTCCCCGACGGCATCGCCAGCTACGGCACCGACGCCCTGCGCTTCACCTTCTGCTCGCTGGCCTCCACCGGCCGCGACGTCAAGTTCGACATGGGCCGCGTCGAGGGCTACCGCAACTTCTGCAACAAGCTGTGGAACGCCACCAACTTCGTGCTGGAGAACACCGACGGCAAGGACTGCGGCGCCGACGACGAGGCGGTCGAGCTGTCGCCGGTGGACCGCTGGATCATCTCCGCCCTGCAGCGCTGCGAGCAGGACGTCACCCGCCACCTCGACCAGTTCCGCTTCGACCTCGCCGCCCAGTCGCTCTACGAGTTCGTCTGGGACGAGTACTGCGCCTGGTACCTCGAGCTGGTCAAGCCGGTGCTGTGGGACGAAACCGCTTCCGTCGAGCGCCAGCGCGGCACCCGCCGCACCCTGGTGCGCGTGCTGGAAGTCATCCTGCGCCTGGCCCACCCGTTCATGCCGTTCATCACCGAGGAGATCTGGCAGCGCATCAAGGCCCTGGCCGGCAAGGAAGGCCCGACCCTGATGCTGCAGCCCTGGCCGGTGGCCAATGAGGCGCGCATCGATGCGGCGGCCGAGGCCGACATCGCCTGGGTCAAGGACTTCATGCTCGGCGTGCGGCAGATCCGCGGCGAGATGAAGATCTCCATGGCCAAGCGCATCGACGTGGTGCTGGCCAATGCCTCGGACTCCGACCAGCGCCGCCTGGCCGCCTTCGAGCCGCTGATCGCCAAGCTGGCCAAGCTGGAGTCGGTGCGCGTGCTGGCCGCCTCCGAGGAAGCGCCGCTGGCCGCCACTGCGCTGGTCGGCGAGATGGAAGTGCTGGTGCCGATGGCCGGGCTGATCGACAAGGACGCCGAGCTGGCGCGCCTGGACAAGGAGCTGGCGCGCCTGGAAGGCGAGGTCAAGCGCGTCGGCGGCAAGCTGGCCAACGAGGGCTTCGTCGCCAAGGCGCCGGCCGAGGTGCTCGACAAGGAGCGCGCCAAGCTGGCCGAGGCCGAGCAGGCGCTGGCCAAGCTGGCCGAGCAGCGCGCGCGCATCGCCGCGCTCTGACCCCCGCACCGCGCCCCGGCCCCTGGCCGGGGCGCTGCCGTCGGCGCCGCACAATTGCTGACGACGACGGGAAAACGTGCGATGTTTCCGCCACGTCGCCGCGCCGCGGCGACCTGCCGACAGATCATTCAGGAGAGTGCCGCATGCTGCAGGCTCAGAAGAAGAAATGGCTGCCCCTCGGTCTGGCCCTGGCCATGACCGCCGGTGTTCCGTTCGGCGCCAGCGCCGCCGAGGAGAAATCCGTGGCGGTCACCGCCATCGTCGAACACCCGGCCCTCGACGCCGCCCGCGACGGCGTGCTCGATGCGCTCAAGCAGGCCGGCTACGAGCCGGGCAAGAACCTCAAGTGGCAGTACCAGAGCGCCCAGGGCAACAACGGCACCGCCGCGCAGATCGCCCGCAAGTTCGTCGGCGACCAGCCCGACGCTATCGTCGGCATCGCCACTCCCTCGGCCCAGGCACTGGTCGCCGCGACCAAGAGCGTGCCGGTGGTGTTCACCGCGGTCACCGACCCGGTCGGCGCGCAGCTCACCCCGAGCTGGGAAGCCTCGGGCACCAACGTCACCGGCGTCTCCGACGTGCTGGCGCTGGACAAGCAGATCGAGCTGATCCGCCAGATCGTCCCCGAGGCCAAGCGCATCGGCATCGTCTACAACCCCGGCGAGGCTAACTCGGTGGTGGTGGTCAAGGCCCTCAAGGAGCTGCTGCCGACCCTCGGCATGACCCTGGTGGAAGCCTCGGCGCCGCGCTCGGTGGACGTCGGTTCGGCGGCGCGCAGCCTGGTCGGCAAGGTCGACGCGATCTACACCAACACCGACAACAACGTGGTGTCGGCCTACGAGGCGCTGGTCAAGGTCGGCAACGACGCCAAGATCCCGCTGATCGCCTCCGATACCGACAGCGTCAAGCGCGGCGCCATCGCCGCCCTGGGCGTCGACTACCGGCTGCTCGGCGAGCAGACCGGGCGCATCGTGGTGCGCATCCTCAACGGCGAGAAACCGGGCGACATCCAGCCGCAGACCAGCGACAAGCTGCAGCTGTTCGTCAACCCGGGCGCCGCGGCCAAGCAGGGCGTCAGCCTCTCCCAGGCGCTGCTCGACTCGGCGGCCGAAATCATCCAGTAAGCCCAGCGGCCGGAGCGAGCGCTCCCCTGCGCGCGGCGGCTCCGCCCCGCCGCGCGCGGCCGGGGCCGCTCCGGTTCTCTTCCGACCCTGACCGGCAAATCCCCCATGTCCCTGTTTTCCCTGTTCGGCGCCCTGGAGATCGGCCTGATCTTCAGCCTCGTGGCCCTGGGCGTGTACATCTCCTTCCGTCTGCTGCGCTTCCCCGACCTCACCGTGGACGGCAGCTTCCCGCTCGGCGGCGCGGTCTGCGCCATCCTGATCGCCAACGGCTTCGATCCGTTCTTCGCCACCCTGGCGGCGACCGCCGCCGGCGCCGTGGCCGGCACCGTCACCGGCCTGCTCAACGTGCGACTGAAGATCATGGACCTGCTGGCCAGCATCCTGATGATGATCGCCCTCTACTCGATCAATCTGCGCATCATGGGCCGCCCCAACGTGCCGCTGATCAGCGAGCCGACCCTGTTCACCGTGCTGCAGCCGGAGTGGCTGAGCGACTACGTGCTGCGCCCGCTGCTGCTGCTCGGCATCGTCGTCCTCGCCAAGCTCGGCCTGGACTGGTTCTTCGCCACCCAGAAGGGCCTGGCGATCCGCGCCACCGGCTCCAACCCGCGCATGGCACGGGCCCAGGGCATCAACACCGGGGCGATGATCCTGCTCGGCATGGCCCTGTCCAACGCCCTGGTGGCGCTGGCCGGCGCGCTGTTCGCGCAGACCCAGGGCGGCGCCGACATTTCCATGGGCATCGGTACCATCGTCATCGGCCTGGCCGCGGTGATCGTCGGCGAGAGCATCCTGCCGTCGCGTCGCCTGGTGCTGGCCACCCTGGCGGTGATCCTCGGCGCCATCGTCTACCGCTTCTTCATCGCCCTGGCGCTGAACAGCGACTTCATCGGCCTGCAGGCCCAGGACCTGAACCTGGTGACCGCGCTGCTGGTGACCTTCGCGCTGGTCATCCCGCTGCTGAAGAAACGCCTGTCCGCGCCGAAGAAGGGGGCCTGAGATGCTCAGCGCACGCAACCTGGAAATCACCTTCAACCCCGGCACGCCGATCGAGACCCGCGCGCTATGCGGGCTGTCGCTGGACATCCCCAGCGGCCAGTTCGTCACCGTGATCGGCACCAACGGCGCCGGCAAGTCGACCTTCCTCAACGCGGTGTCCGGCGATCTGGCGGTGGACAGCGGGCAGATCCTCATCGACGGCGACGAGGTCACCCGCCTGCCGGTGTGGGCGCGCGCCGAGCGCGTGGCGCGGGTCTTCCAGGACCCGCTGGCGGGCACCTGCGAGGACCTGACCATCGAGGAGAACATGGCCCTGGCGCAGCAGCGCGGCGGCCGCCGCGGCCTGTCGCGGGCGGTACGCGAGGAGATGCGCGCGGCCTTCCGCGACAGCCTGGCGACCCTCGGCCTGGGCCTGGAGAACCGCCTGGGCGACCGCATCGGCCTGCTCTCCGGCGGCCAGCGCCAGGCGGTCAGCCTGCTGATGGCGGCGCTGCAGCCCTCGCGCATCCTGCTGCTCGACGAGCACACCGCGGCGCTCGATCCGCGCACCGCCGACTTCGTCCTGCAACTGACCGCGCGTATCGTCGCCGAAAAGCGGCTGACCACCATGATGGTCACCCACAGCATGCGCCAGGCGCTGGACGTCGGCGACCGCACGGTGATGCTGCACCAGGGCCAGGTGGTGCTCGACGTCAGCGGCGAGCAGCGCAAGGGGCTCGACGTGCCGGACCTTCTGGCGATGTTCGAGAAGGTGCGCGGCGAGAAGCTCGCCGACGACGCCCTGCTGCTCGGCTGAAACGCGGCGTGCATCCCGCCCGCCGCCGGCCCGGGGCAACCCCTCGGGCCGCCTTCCCCTCCCCCACCTGTCAACTGGAATTGCCCCCATGTACGCCTGGATGGCCCTGATCTTCGTCGTCGGTTACCTGTGCATCGCCCTCGAACACCCGCTGCGCATCGACAAGGCCGCCGCCGCGCTGCTCACCGCGGTGCTCTGCTGGACTCTGCTGGTGCTCGGCGAAGGCAGCATCCTGCCGGCCGCCGCGGCCGGCGGCCACGGGGTGATCGGCGAACTGCGCCATCACCTGGGGGAGATTTCCGAGATCCTGTTCTTCCTCCTCGGCGCCATGACCATCGTCGAGCTGGTCGACTCCCACGAGGGCTTCCGCACCATCACCGGACGCATCCAGACGCGCAAGCGCGTGCATCTGGTGTGGATCGTCGGCCTGATGACCTTCTTCCTCTCCGCGGTGCTGGACAACCTGACCACCACCATCGTAATGGTCTCGCTGCTGCGCAAGCTGGTGCGCGGCCGTCCCGAGCGCTGGCTGTACGTCGGCGTCGTGGTGATCGCCGCCAACGCCGGCGGCGCCTGGTCGCCGATCGGCGACGTGACCACCACCATGCTGTGGATCGGCAGCCAGATCAGCGCCCCGGGGGTGATCGCCGGGCTGTTCCTGCCCAGCCTGGTGTGCCTGCTGGTGCCGCTGACCATCCTCAGCTTCACCCTGCGCGGCGAAGCGCCGCGCCCGCGCGCCCTCGCCCACCACGCCAAGGAAAGCCGGATCAGGATCACCGACTTCGAACGCAACCTGGTGCTGGCCCTCGGCCTCGGCTCGCTGCTGTTCGTGCCGGTGTTCAAGACCGTCACCCACCTGCCGCCGTACATGGGCATCCTGTTCGGCGTCGGCCTGCTCTGGGTGGTCACCGACGTGCTGCACCGCGGCAAGCACGCCGAGGACAAGCACCCGCTGTCGGTGGCCGGCGTGCTGCGGCGCATCGACACGCCCAGCGTGCTGTTCTTCCTCGGCATCCTGCTGGCGGTCTCCAGCCTGGCCAGCGCCGGCCACCTGGCCCAGGTCTCCACCGCGCTGCGCGACGGCTTCGGCAACGTCTACGCGATCAACTACGCCATCGGCCTGCTCTCGGCGGTGGTCGACAACGTGCCGCTGGTGGCCGGTGCGATGAAGATGTACCCGCTGGTCGACGCCCAGACCCTGGCCGCCGCGCCCGCCGCCGAACAGGCCTGGCTGGGCCACTTCGTCGCCGACGGCACCTTCTGGGAAATGCTCGCCTACTGCGCCGGCACCGGCGGCAGCAGCCTGATCATCGGCTCGGCGGCCGGCGTCGCGGCGATGGGCATGGAGCGCATCGGCTTCATCTGGTACCTCAAGCGGGTCAGCCTGCTGGCCCTGCTCGGCTACAGCGCTGGCGCCGCCACCTACCTGGGCCTGCTGGCCCTCAACTGACGGAACCGCCATGGACCTGAGCAAGACCCGCAGCAGCTTCTACCGCCGCCTCTACGTCGCCTGGCTGATCGACAGCGGCATCGCCACCAGCGTGCCGGCGCTGATCGCCGCCACCGGCATGCCGCGCCGCACCGCCCAGGACACCCTGGCGGCGCTGGCCGAACTGGACATCGACTGCGCCTTCGTCCAGGAGTCCGGCGAGCGCCACAACGCCGGGCACTACGCGATCCGCGACTGGGGCGCCATCGACCGCGCCTGGGTCGCCGCCCACCATGCCCGGCTGCGCGAGGCGCTCGGCTACCCCGTCGCGGACCGGCCGCGACCATGAACCCGCAACTGCTCCTGGTGCTCGGCCTGCTGCTACTCGCGGTGGTGCTGTTCGTGCGCAACCGCCCGCGCATGGACGCGGTCGCCTTGCTGATGCTCGCCGCCCTGCCGCTCAGCGGCGTGCTGGAAGTCCACGAGGTGCTGGCCGGCTTCGCCGAACCGGCGGTGGTGCTGATCGCCACCATGTTCGTGGTCGGCGAGGCGCTGGTGCGCACCGGCATCGCCTACCGCTTGGGCGAGTGGCTGATGCGTCGCGCCGGCAACAGCGAAGTGCGCCTGCTGGTGCTGCTGATGCTCTGCGTCGCCGGCCTCGGCTCGATGATGAGTTCCACCGGGGTGGTGGCGATCTTCATCCCGGTGGTGCTGAGCATCGCCGCGCGCCTCGACCTGGCGCCCAGCCGGCTGATGATGCCGCTGGCCTTCGCCGGCCTGATCAGCGGCATGCTCACCCTGGTCGCCACCCCGCCGAACCTGGTGGTGCACGGCGAGCTGCTGCGCGCCGGACAGCCCGGCTTCGGCTTCTTCGCCTTCACCCCCATCGGCCTGGCGATCCTCGTGCTGGGCATCGGCTACATGCTGCTGACCCGCCGCTGGCTGGCCAGCGCGCGCAGCCGCGAGGCCGCCGGCGAGCCGCGCCTGACCCTCGCCGACCTGGTGGACAGCTACCGCCTGGCCGGCCGCGAGCGGCGCCTGTGCCTGCGCCACGACTCGCCGCTGGCCGGCCAGGCCCTCGACGGCCTGCAGCTGCGCAAGCAGCACGGCATCAACGTGATCGCCATCGAGCGACGCCGCACCCTGGGCCGCGAGCTGCTCGCCGCCAACGCCGACAGCGAGCTGCGCGGCGGCGACATCCTGCTGGTCGACCTGGCCAGCCCGGCCATCGGCCTGCTCGGCGCCTACCGCGAGCTGGGCCTGGAGCCGCTGGGCCTGAAGCAGTCCTACTACGCCGACCACGCCCGCGAGCTGGGCCTGGTCGAGGTGGCCCTGCCGCCGGGCTCGCGGCTGCCCGGCAAGACCATTCAGGAGCTGGGCTTTCGCAGCCGCTACCGGCTCAACGTGGTGGGCCTGCGCCGCGGCAGCCGGGCGCTGGAGGGCGTGCTGGTCGACGAGAAGCTCAGGCCCGGCGACACCCTGCTGGTGGCCGGCAAGTGGAAGGACATCCACCGCCTGCAGGGCCTGAGCCGCGACTTCCTGGTGCTCAGCCTGCCGGCGGAGATCGACGAGGTGGCCCCGGCGCAGAGCCAGGCGCCCTACGCCCTGCTGAGCCTGGCGGTGATGGTCGGCCTGATGGTCAGCGGCGCGGTGCCCAACGTGCTGGCCGCGCTGATCGGCTGCCTGCTGCTCGGCGCCTTCCGCTGCATCGACCTGGACAGCGCCTACCGCGCCATCCACTGGCCGAGCCTGCTGCTGATCGTCGGCATGCTGCCCTTCGCCGTCGCCCTGCAGAAGACCGGCGGCATCGACCTGGCGGTGCAGGGCCTGCTCGCCGTGCTCGGCGAGGCCGGGCCGCGGGCGATCCTCGCCATCCTCTTCGCGGTCACCGCGCTGGTCGGCCTGTTCATCTCCAATACCGCCACCGCGGTGCTGATGGCGCCGGTGGCCATCGCCTGCGCCCAGGCCCTCGGCGCCTCGCCGGCGCCCTTCGCGATGACCGTGGCGCTAGCCGCCTCGGCGGCGTTCATGACGCCGATCTCCTCGCCGGTCAACACCCTGGTGCTCGGCCCCGGTCAGTACCGCTTCGCCGACTTCGTACGCATCGGCGTGCCCTTCACCCTGCTGGTGCTGGCCACCTGCGTGCTGCTGGTGCCCTGGCTGTTCCCGTTCTGAGCTACGCTGGCCACGACCGACGACGCCAAGGAGGCGCAATGGCAATCCAATGGTGGTACTGGGCCCTCGGCGGCATCCTGCTGGTGCTGCTGGAACTGGTGGTGCCCTCGTTCTTCATCCTCTGGTTCGGCCTCGGCGCCCTGCTGGTGGCCGGCGCGCTGCTGCTGGTCGAGCTGTCCCTCAGCGCCCAGCTGCTGCTCTGGACCCTCGCCTCGCTGGCCATGCTGGTGCTCTGGCTGCGGGTGTTCAGCCCGCGCCGCCAGCGCACGCTGATCGGCAGCGCCGGCGGCGAGGTACTCGGCGAGGTGGGCCTGCTGGTCGGCGCGGTGGCGCCCTTCCAGCGCGGCAAGGTGCGCTTCCAGCGGCCGATCCTCGGCGCCGAGGAGTGGGCCTGCATGGCCGATGCCGAAATCCCCGCCGGCACGCGGGTCAAGGTGCTATCCATCGAAGGCAGCTACCTGAAGGTAGCGCGCGCCTGATTCCCCAGCGTTCAAGGAGCACAACATGACTGCAGGACTGGCCATCACCATCGCACTGCTGGTATTCGTCGTCGTCACCGTGGCCCAGGGCGTGCGCCTGGTCGCCCAGGGCGAGGAGTGGGTCGTCGAGCGCCTGGGCAAGTACCACAGCACCCTGCGCCCGGGGCTGAACATCCTCATTCCCTACCTGGACAAGGTCGCCTACAAGCTGGTGACCAAGGACATCATCCTCGACGTGCAGGAACAGGAAGTGATCACCCGCGACAACGCGGTGATCCTCACCAACGCCATCGCCTTCATCAAGATCACCGACCCGGTCAAGGCGGTCTACGGCGTCACCGACTTCTCCGAGGCGATCCGCAACCTGATCATGACCACCCTGCGCTCGATCGTCGGCGAGATGGAGCTGGACGAGGCGCTGTCCTCGCGGGACAAGATCAAGGCGCGGCTGCGCGAGAGCATCGCCGACGAGGCGGTGGACTGGGGCCTGACCGTCAAGTCGGTGGAGATCCAGGACATCAAGCCGTCCGCCTCGATGCAGGGCGCCATGGAGCTGCAGGCCGCCGCCGAGCGCGAGCGCAAGGCCGCGGTGACCAAGGCCGAAGGCGCCAAGCAGGCGGCGATTCTCGAAGCCGAGGCGCGCCTGGAATCGGCCAAGCGCGACGCCGACGCCCAGGTGATGCTCGCCGAGGCCAGCGCCGAGGCGATCCGCCGGGTCACCAGCGCGGTGGGCGGCGAACCGGGGCCGATGATGTACCTGCTCGGCGAGAAGTACATCGCCGCGCTGGAAAAGCTCGGCGACAGCGACAACGCCAAGATCGTGCTGATGCCCGCCGACCTGCAGGACAGCCTGCGCGGCCTGCTCGGCAAGCCCGGCGGACGCTGAGCGCGGGCAGACGGGCGTTCAGCCCAGCAGCAGCGGCAAGGCCAGTGCGCTGAACGCCCCCGCCAGGCTCATCGCCAGGGCGGCAAAGCCGCCGGCTTCCGGATGCTCCTGCAGCGCCTGGGCCGTGCCGATCGCATGGGCCGACAGGCCGAGGCTCAGCCCGCGCGCGGCCGGGCTGGTCACCCCGGCCCGATCGAGCAGCAGCGGCCCCAGCACCGCGCCGAGCACGCCGGTGATCATCACGAACACCGCCGTCAGCGCGGGAATCCCGCCCATCTGCTCGGCCAGGGCGATGGCGATGGGCGAGGTCACCGACTTCGGCGCCAGGCTCATCAGCATCTCCCGGTCGGCACCGAACAGCGCGGCGAGGCCGAGGGTCAGGGCGACGGTAATGGTGCCACCGACCAGCAGGGCGATGGTCACCGGCCAGAACAGCTGGCGGATGCGCGGCAGGTTCTGCTGCAGCGGCACCGCCAGCGCCACGGTGGCCGGGCCGAGCAGCAGCCAGAGCAGGCTCGACTCCTGGCGGTAGCGCGGGTAGCCGATACCGCAGGCCCACAGCGCGCCGACCAGCAGCAGGGTCGCCACCAGCACCGGCTGGGCCAGCAGCCAGCGGCTGCGCTGGTACAGTTCCAGGGCCAGCTGGTAGGCCAGCAGGGTCAGGCCGAGGACGAACAGCGGATGGCCGACGATAGCCGTCCAGATCGCCGTCATGGGCGCCCCTCCCGACCCAGCTGGCGGCGGATCAGCCACTGCATCAGCGCGCCGGTCAGCGGGATGCCGACCAGCAATGAGAGCACCAGCGCGGCGGCAATCGCCCAGAAATCGGCGCCGATCCGCTGCCACTGCACCATGATGCCCACCGCCGGTGGCACCAGCAGCAGCGGCAGGTACCCGAGCAGCGTGCCGGCGCTCTGGCGCAGCGCCTCGCTGCCGTGACCGTCGAGGCCCAGCCAGGCCAGGGCCAGCAGCATGCCGAGGATCGGCCCCGGCAGGGCCGGCAGCAGCCAGAGGCTCAGCGCCGTGCCGGCCAGCTGGAAGGCCAGCAGCAGGAGCAGGCCATGCACGCTCATGCCCTATTCCTCTTCGTCCGCGCCACTGCGCCGGCGGAACAGCGGGCGCGGTTCCAGCACCGAGCGGCCGTACAGCACGCTGATCCCCTGCAGCCCCTTGAGCGCATCGGTGGCCGACTTGTCCTCGCGCACGGCGAAGGCATCGAAGCCGCACTGGCGCATGTGGCTGAGCTGGTCGCGCAGCACGTCGCCGACGGCGCGCAGCTCGCCCCGCCAGCCCAGGCGCGTACGCAGCAAGTAGGCCTGGCTGTAAGCGCGGCCGTCGCGGAAGCTGGGGAACTCCAGGGCGATCAGCGGCAGGCCGGCCAGCCAGGGCGCCAGCTCCTCCGGCTCGTCGTCGGGCGCCAGCCAGACGCCGTCGCGGGTATCGCCGCGGCCGGCCAGCACATCCGCGCTCTGCCTTTCGCGCCACATCGCCAGCGGCAGCAGCAGCGGGCCGTCCGGCAGCGGTTCGAGCGGTTCGCGCACCCAGCGCCACGGATCATCGGTGACCAGGCGCGCACCGTCTGCGCCCAGCTTGATCAGGTTGTTCATGCCGAAGCCTCCTGCTGGCGGTAGACCCGCTCCTTGAACGGCTCCAGGCCGATGCGCTGCACGGTGTCGACGAAGGGCTCGTCGCCCTCGCGGTAGGCGACGAAGGTGTCGACCAGCCGCTCGATCACCTCGGGAATCTGCTCGGCGCCGAACGCCGGGCCGATCACCTTGCCCAGCGCGCTGGCCTTGCCCTGGGCGCCGCCGATGGTCACCTGGTACCACTCGCTGCCGTTCTTGTCGACGCCGAGGATGCCGATGTTGCCGATGTGGTGGTGGGCGCAGGCGTTCATGCAGCCGGAGATGTTCAGGCTCAGCTCGCCCAGATCGTGCAGGTGGTCGAGGTCGGCGAAACGCGCCTGGATGGCCTGGGCGATGGGGATCGACTTGGCGTTGGCCAGCGAGCAGTAGTCGCCGCCGGGGCAGGCAATAATGTCGGTGAGCAGGCCGATGTTGGCCGTGGCCAGGCCCAGCTCGCCGGCACGCTGCCAGACGGCGTACAGGTCGGCCTTGCGTACGTCGGGCAGCACCAGGTTCTGCTCGTGGGCGATGCGGATCTCGCCGAAGCCGTAACGCTCGGCCAGTTCGGCGACGCCCTCCATCTGCTCGGCGGTAACGTCGCCCGGCGGCAGGGCCGGCCCCGGCTTAGTGGACAGCACCACCGCGGCGTAGCCCGGCACCTTGTGCGCCTGCACGTTGCGCTCCACCCAGCGGGCGAACGCCGAGTCGCCGGCCAGCGCGCTGCCGTAGTCGAGGTCGGCATCGTCCAGCGCGGCGTAGGCCGGCGGCGCGAAGTGGGCGGCGACGCGCTGGTACTCGGCCTCGGTCAGCTCGGCCGGGCCGTCCTTGATGTGCTGCCACTCCTCCTCCACCTCGCGGGCGAAGGCCTCGACGCCGAGCGCCTTGACCAGGATCTTGATCCGCGCCTTGTACTTGTTGTCGCGGCGGCCGTGGCGGTTGAACACCCGCAGGATGGCCTCGACGTAGGACAGCAGGTGGCGCCAGGGCAACGCCTCGCGCACCTGCTGGGCGAGGATCGGCGTGCGCCCGAGGCCGCCGCCGACCATCACCCGCAGCAGCAGCTCGCCGGCCTGGTCGCGGTAAAGATACAGGCCGATGTCGTGCATCATGATCGCCGCGCGGTCCTGCTCGGCCGAGCAGATGGCGATCTTGAACTTGCGCGGCAGGTAGAGGAACTCCGGGTTGACCGTCGACCACTGGCGGAGGATCTCGGCCAGCGGGCGCGGGTCGAGCAGCTCGTCGGCGGCGACCCCGGCGAAGGCCTCGGTGGTGATGTTGCGCACGCAGTTGCCGGAGGTCTGGATGGCGTGCATCTCCACCTCGGCCAGACGCTCGAGGATGTCGCCGACCTGCTCCAGCTCGATCCAGTTGAACTGGATGTTCTGCCGGGTGGTGAAGTGGCCGTAGCCGCGATCAAAGTGACGGGCGATGTGCGCCAGGGTGCGCAGCTGATCCGCCGACAGCGTGCCGTAGGGGATGGCCACGCGCAGCATGTAGGCGTGCTTCTGCAGGTACAGGCCGTTCTGCAGGCGCAGCGGCAGGAACTCCTCCTCGCTCAGCTCGCCGCTCAGGCGCCGCGCGATCTGGTCGCGGAACTGCGCGACCCGTTCGAGCACCAGGGCGCGGTCGTATTCGTCGTATCGGTACATGGGCTACCTCGTCCGGCCGGCCCGCACCGTCGCGGCGGGCACTTGGGGCGGCGACTATGCCCGGCGAACAGGTGGGAAAACAGCGGCAGATCCGACCTAAAAAAGCGTATCAGCCGCCGCCCCGCTCCCCCTCACGACGCTCGCCAGCGCCGCGCCGCCGGCATCTGATCCGCTTTTTGTGCGCGGATCTGAGTCTGTTTCCACGCCAGTCATCGGCCGATCATGGCGCCATCTTTTGATGCCGATGGAGCCCTCCCATGAGCGAACGCATTCCCGCGCAGATCGTCGAGACGGTCGAGGCGCGGCCGACGCGCCTGACGCCCGCCCAGGCCGGCGGTCCGATCCACACCCGCAGCTTCACCGGCCTGTTCCGCACCCTGCGCCTGGCCGGCGCCGGCATGCTGTTCCTGCTGTTCTTCGGCACCGCCTGGCTGAACTGGGAAGGCCGCCAGGCGGTGCTCTGGGACCTGGCCGGGCGCAAGTTCTACATCTTCGGCGCCACCTTCTGGCCGCAGGACTTCATCCTGCTCTCGGCACTCTTGATCATCTGCGCCTTCGGCCTGTTCGCCATCACCGTGGCCGCCGGGCGGGTGTGGTGCGGCTACGCCTGCCCGCAGAGCGTGTGGACCTGGATCTTCATGTGGGCGGAGAAGGTCACCGAGGGCGACCGCCAGCAGCGCATCAAGCTCGACGCCGCGCCCTGGTCGGCCGCCAAGCTCGCCCGCCGCGGCGCCAAGCACGGCCTGTGGCTGGCGGTCAGCCTGGCCACCGCGCTGGCCTTCGTCGGCTACTTCACGCCGATCCGCGCGCTGGTCCACGACCTGTTCACCCTGCAGCTCGACGCCACCACCGCCTTCTGGGTGTTCTGCTTCAGCGCCGCCACCTACCTCAACGCCGGCTGGCTGCGCGAGAAGGTCTGCCGCGACATGTGCCCCTACTCGCGCTTCCAGAGCGTGCTGTTCGATGCCGACACCCTGATCGTCTCCTACGACGCCGCGCGCGGCGAAAGTCGTGGCGCGCGCAAGAAGGAAGCCGATCCCAGGGCGCTGGGCCTCGGCGACTGCATCGACTGCACCCTGTGCGTGCAGGTCTGCCCCACCGGCATCGACATCCGCGACGGCCTGCAGCTGGAATGCATCGGCTGCGGCGCCTGCGTCGACGCCTGCGACGGCATCATGGACAAGATGGGCTACGCCCGCGGTCTGGTGCGCTACGGCTCCGAGCGCGAGCTGGCCGGCGGCCGCACCCGCTGGCTGCGCCCGCGCCTGGTCGGCTACGCCGCCGCCCTGCTGCTGATGTTCGGCGCCTTCGGCTGGGCCCTCGACACGCGCCCGCTGGTGTCGCTGGACGTGACCAAGGACCGCGGCCTGTACCGCGAGAACAGCGAGGGGCAGATCGAGAACATCTACCGCCTCAAGGTGATCAACAAGACCCAGCAGGCGCACCGCTATGCGATCTCGCTGGTCGATGCCGGGCCCTTCGTCCTGCAGGGCGCGCGCGAGCTGCAACTGGCGCCCGGCGAGATCCTCGACGTGGCGGTGAGCGTGGCGCTGCGCGACGGCCCCGCCGCCGACAGCACCCTGCCGCTGCGCTTCGCGGTGCAGGAACTCGAACGCCCCGAGGTACGGGTGGTCACCGCCAGCACCTTCGTCGCGCCGCGCCAGCGCTGAACGCCCGGGAGGAAGGCCGCGCCATGCACCGCCGCGACTCGCTAGACTGCGCCACATCCTCCCCGCTCAACCCGGACAAGATGAAGCGCTACGAGAAATTCGCCGACGAGATCGCCGAGCTGATCCGCACCGGCGTGCTGGCCCCCGGACAGAAGCTACCCTCGGTGCGCCACGCCAGCCGCACCTACGGGGTCAGCCCGTCGACGGTGTTCCAGGCCTACTACCTGCTGGAAAGCCGCGGGCAGATCCTCGCCCGCGCGCGCTCGGGCTACTTCGTCCGCGAGCTGGCCCAACGCCCGCTGCCGGAGCCGGAGATCAGCGCCCGCGAAGCGCAGACCAGCGAGGTCGACGTCAGCGCGCTGGTGTTCTCGGTGCTCGGCTCGCTGAAGGACCCGGACACCGTGCCGTTCGGCTCGGCCTTTCCCAGCCCCGACCTGTTCCCCCTCGCCCGCCTGGCACGCTCGATGGGCCACGCCGTGCGCGAGCTGTCGCCCCATGCGGTGATCGCCGACATGACCGAGGGCAACGCCGACCTGCGCCGGCAGATCGCCCTGCGCTACATGGTCAGCGGGGTGATGCTGCCGCTGGAGGAACTGGTGATCAGCAACGGCGCGCTGGAGGCGCTCAACCTGTGCCTGCAGTGCGTGACGGCCCCGGGCGACCTGGTGGCCATCGAGGCGCCGGCGTTCTACGCCACCCTGCAGGTGCTGGAGCGGCTCAAGCTGCGCGCCGTGGAGATCCCCGTGCATCCGCGCGAAGGCATCGACCTGGCCAGCCTGGAGGACAGTCTGGCGCGCCTGCCGATCAAGGCCTGCTGGTTCATGAGCAGCCTGCAGAACCCGCTCGGCGCGAGCATGGGCGAGGAGCACAAGCGCGCGCTCTACGCGCTGCTGCAGCGCCATCAGGTACCGCTGATCGAGGACGACGTCTACGCCGAGCTGTACTTCGGCAGCCAGCCGCCCAAGCCGGTGAAGAGCTTCGACCGCGAGGGCCTGGTGATGCACTGCGGCTCGTTCTCCAAGTGCCTGGCGCCGGGCTACCGGGTCGGCTGGGTGGCCGGCGGGCGCTGGGCCGAGCAGATCCGCCGGCTCAAGCTGATGACCACCCTCTCGCCGTCGGTACCGGCGCAGGCGGCCATCGCCGACTACCTGCAGCACGGCGGCTACGACCGCCACCTGCGCAAGCTGCGCCATGCGCTGGAGAGCCAGCAGGCCTCGATGCTGGCCTCGGCGGCGCGGCACTTCCCGGCCAGCACGCGGGTGACCCGCCCGGGCGGCGGCTACTTCCTGTGGTTCGAGTTTCCCGAACAGGTCGACTCGCTGCGGCTGTTCCAGCTGGCCCTGGCCCAGGGCATCAGCCTGGCGCCGGGGCCGATCTTCTCGGCCACTCGGCGCTTTCGCAACTGCGCGCGGCTCAACTACGGCCATCCGTGGGATGCGCCGAGCGAGCGCGCCATGGAGCTGCTCGGACGCATCGTCGACTCGTTCTGATACGGCCGAATCGCGCCGTTTCGCGGCTGTCTTGCCGCGAGCCGGCACACAATCATCACCCGGATCGGCACACAGAAGGGACGGGGCCGCGCCATCCGTGACCGCCGGACTTACCGGCGGAGCGATCCGCCCGGCCCGGCGGAAAACCGCGCCAGCCGCCGCGCCGCTGTGGGAAAATGCCCGCCTTCGCAGCCGATCTCCGTTTCCCCATGTCCCAGCCGCCGCAACGCCCTGCCCGCCCCCGTCCCGGCGCCCGCAAGCCCGCCGCCACGCCGCGCGCCGCCCAGCCCGCCCCTGCGCCGCGCCCGCCAGCCGCCAAGGGCGAGCTGCACCCGCGCAACCGCCACCAGGGTCGCTACGACTTCCCCGCGCTGATCAAAGGCTGCCCGGAGCTGGCGGCGTTCGTCATCCGCAACCCCTACGGCAAGGAGAGCATCGACTTCGCCGATCCGGCGGCGGTGCGGGTGTTCAACCGCGCGCTGCTCAAGCAGTTCTACGGCATCGCGCACTGGGACATTCCGCCCGGCTACCTGTGCCCGCCGGTGCCGGGGCGCGCCGACTACATCCATGCGCTGGCCGATCTGCTGGCCGAGGACTGCGGCGGTGCCATTCCGCGCGGCGCGCACGTGCGCGTGCTGGACGTCGGCAGCGGCGCCAACTGCATCTACCCGCTGATCGGCCAGCGCGAATACGGCTGGCACTTCCTCGGCTCGGACATTGACAGCACCGCGCTGGCGGCCGCGCGCACCATCGTCCAGGCCAACCGGCTCGGCCATGCCATCGAGCTGCGCCAGCAGCACGATGCCCGGCACATCTTCCATGGCCTGCTGCAGGCCGGCGAGCGCTTCGCCCTGAGCCTGTGCAACCCGCCGTTCCACGCCTCGGCCGCCGAGGCCAGCGCCGGCAGCCGGCGCAAGTGGAAGAACCTCGGCAAGCTCGACCCGCAGCGCAAGCTGCCGGCGCTCAACTTCGGCGGCCAGTCCAACGAGCTGTGGTGCCAGGGCGGCGAGATCGCCTTCGTCCGGCGGATGATCGAGGAGAGCCGCGCGGCGGCGGCGCAGGTGCTGTGGTTCACCTGCCTGGTGTCCAAGGCCGGCAACCTGCCGCTGGTCGAGCAGGCGCTCCGCCAGTGCGGCGCGCAGGCGACCCGCACGGTGGCGATGAGCCAGGGCCAGAAGCAGAGCCGCTTCGTCGCCTGGAGCTTCCACGACGCCGCCGCGCGCGCCGTCTGGCTGGCCGCCGAGCGCCCGGCGGGCTGACGCCATGGCCTTCACCCTGGCCGCGCCCTGCGAGTACCGCGAGGAGATCCGCAAGAGCCGCTTCCTCGTCCTCGCCGCGCCGGCGGACAGCCCGCAGGCGGCGCAGGCGTTCATCGCCGCGCACAGCGACCGCGCCGCCTCGCACAACTGCTGGGCGTGGAAGTGCGGCGCGCAGTACCGCTTCAGCGACGACGGCGAACCGGGCGGCACCGCCGGCCGGCCGATCCTTGCCGCCATCGAGGGCCAGGACTGCGACAACATGGTGGTACTGGTGATCCGCTGGTACGGCGGCATTCAGCTCGGCACCGGCGGGCTGGCGCGCGCCTACGGCGGCAGCGCGGCGAAATGCCTGCAGGGCGGCGAGCGGGTGGCGCTGGTCGCGCGGCTGCAGGGGCACTGCCATGTGCCGTTCGCCGAGTTGGCGCGCATCCGCGCGCGTCTGGGCGAATGGCAGGTGAGCATCGAGGGCGAGGCGTTCGACGCCACTGGCGCCCGGCTGCAGTTGGCGCTGCCGGCCGCGCAGCGCGACGAGCTGGCGCTGCGCCTGGCCGAGCTCAGTCGCGGTCAGGTGCTGCTGCAGGTGCCCTGAGCGCCTCGCCCTGCAGGCGCCCGAGCACATGGCGCAGGTGCAGGTGCAGCTGGTACAGCTCGCCCGAGTAGGCCAGCGGCACCTCGACCCCGGCCAGCTCGCGCTCCAGGCGTTGCAGGCGCGCCGCCTCGGCCTCGCGGCGGGCCGCCGGCAGGCCCGTCTCCAGTTGTCGGTCGATGTCGCGCAGGTAGCGATACCAGCGATAGATCCGCGCGCGGATGCGCCAGCGGTACAGCGGGCCGACCGCCTTGCCCAGCGGGATCAGCACCACCAGCAGCGGAATCAGCAGGATGATGTAGCGGTCGGCCAGCGACGCGATGCGGAACGGCAGGTAGCGCTGCAGCAGCGGCAGGCCGTGCTCGTGGAAGTACGCGGCCTCGTCGAGCAGCGCCAGGGTCGGCGGCTCGGCGCTCGGGTAGGCGCCGGGTGCATCCAGCAGGCTGCCCTGCTTCATCACCTCGCGGGCCGCGGCGAGGATCAGCGGCGTCAGCGCCGGATGGAAGCTGTCGTTGACCACCAGGGTGGCGGCCGGCGCGAGGGTGACGATGTCGCGCGCCGGGCTGTTGGCGGCCAGGTCGAGCAGTCCCTCGCCGACCGCGATGCTGCGCAGGAAGGGCAGCCGCGCCTGATAGGCGGCGCCGCGGCGCAGGCTGGTCACGCCCAGCTCGGGCGCGCGGGCCAGGCGCCGGATCAGCGGGTTCTCCGCCGGGCCGATGAAGAAGGCGGCATCCAGCTCGCCGGCCAGCAGGGCGCTGGCGGCCTTGCTGCCGCCGGTGAATTGCCAGTGGGCCGGGTACTGGTCGAGGTCGATGCCGTTGAGGCCGAGCAGCAGGCCGCTGATCTGCGCCGTGCCGCTGCCCGCCGTGCCCAGCCCGAGGCGCAGCGGCAACAGATCGCGCGGGCCGTCGATCGGCAGCTCGCGGCGCTGGAACAGCCAGAGCGGCTCCTGATAGACGCTGCCCAGCGAGCGCAGCCGGGCACGCTCGTCGTCGCCGAGCTGCAGCTCGAGGCCGCTCTGCATCAGACCGAGCTGGACATCCTGCTTGTCGTCGAGCAGCAGGCGCAGGTTCTCCCGCGCGCCGCTGCTGGGCACCAGGGTCAGCTCGAAACCGCTCTTGGCCAGTTCGACCTTGAGCCGCTCGGCAAAGCCGGCGTAGCCGCCGCCTTCGGCACCGGTGGCCATGCTGGCGCGCATCGGCGGTGGCGGCGCCGCGAGGTAGAACACCGCGCCCGCCAGCAGGGCGAATACCGGCAGCAGCCACAGGTTGGCGCGCAGCATGATCGACAGGTCCTGGAATATCCGACGCATGGGCGCTCCCTTCCACGATGAGTGGCGGCCAGCATACCCCTGTCGCCGTCCCGGACTGAACCCTCAGCAGATCCCCACGCCCAGTTGCAACAGCGCCAGGCCGCCGCGCTGCCAGCCCCACCAGGCCAGCGCCAGCAGCGCCGCCAGCAGCAGCGCGACCGCCAGCCGGGCGATCCGCCGTGCGCGCATCACTGCGCCTGCGCCGCGGCGCGCAGCCGCGCCACCGGCTGCTCGCGCACCGGCCAGTTGAGCAGCGCGGCCATCAGGCTCAGGCCGACGCAGATCTGCCAGACCAGCTCGTAGCTGCCGGTGCGGTCGTACAGCCAGCCGCCCAGCCAGCCGCCGAAGAACGAGCCGATCTGGTGGAACAGGAAGACGATGCCGCCGAGCATCGACAGGTTGCGTACGCCGAACAGGGTCGCCACGGTGCCGTTGGTCAGCGGCACCGTGGACAGCCACAAGAAGCCCATCGCCATGCCGAAGGCATAGGCCGTCCACTCGCTGAGCGGCGCCCACAGGAAGGCGACGATCACCACCCCGCGCACCAGGTAAAGCCCGGTGAGCAGGCGCGGCTTGGAATAACAGCTGCCCAACATCCCGGCGGTGTAGGTGCCGAACACGTTGAACAGCCCGACCAGGGCCAGCACCGTGGTGCCGACGTGGGCGGGCAGTTGCTGGTCGACCAGATAGGCCGGCAGGTGAACGCCGATGAACACCACCTGGAAGCCACAGACGAAGAAGCCCAGCGCCAGCAGCCAGAAGCCGGAATGCCCGGCGGCCTCGCGCAGCGCCTCGCCCAGGGTCTGTGCCGGTCCCTGATGCGCCGGCTGCGCCGGGCTGCGCAGGATCAGCGCTGCCGGCAGGATCAGGGCGATCAGCGCCGCCAGCGCCAGCAGCGCCGCCGACCAGCCGAGTCCGGCGATCAGCGCGAGGCTGCCGGGCAGCATGACGAACTGGCCGAAGGAGCCGGCCGCCGCGGCGATGCCCATGGCCATGCTGCGCTTTTCCACCGGCGCCGCCTGGCCGACGGCGCCGAGCAGCACCGAGAACGAGGTGCCGGACAACCCCAGGCCGATCAGCAGCCCGGCGCTCAGCGACAGCGCGGCGGGCGTGGTGGACAGGGCCATCAGCAGCAGGCCGGCGACGTACAGCACCCCACCGATCACCACCGTGCGGCGCACCCCGAAGCGGTCGGCGAAGGCGCCGGTGAAGGGTTGGATCAGGCCCCAGATCAGGTTCTGCAAGGCGATGGCGAAGGCGAACACCTCGCGCCCCCAGCCGAATTCGCTGCTCATCGGCGGCAGGAACAGCCCGAAGCCGTGTCGCACGCCCAGCGACAGGGCGAGGATCAGCGAGCTGCCCAGCAGCATCCAGCCACAGTGGCGCCAAAGCGAGTTCATCGTTGGATCTCCTCAAACAAAGGGCGAGGATATCACCGCGGTCCGGAACCGCGCGCGCCCCCGCCCGCTCGCGGTCCATCGGTTACACTGGCGCATCCCGTTTTCCGCCACGAGACCGCCATGCCGATCCGCCACGCCATCGTCCACCTGATCGACAAGAAGCCCGACGGCAGCCCCGCCGTGCTGCATGCCCGCGACAGCGCGCTGGGCGACTCGCAGGCCATCGACAACCTGCTGGCCGACCTCAACGACAGCTACAACGCCAAGCCCAACAAGGTCTGGGGCTACTTCCACGAGGACACCGCCGGCCATCCGTTCTCCGTCTGGCTGGCCGACTATCTGGACGGCGGGCGCGATTTCGTCGCCTTCAGCCGGCAGACCGTGGAGCACCTCAAGCAGTTGATGGAGGAGTCCAACCTGTCCACCGGCGGCCATGTGCTGATGGCCCACTACCAGCAGGGCATGACCGACTACCTGACCCTCGCCCTGCTCCACCACAGCGAAGGCGTGGCGGTCACCGACAGCCTCGACGTCACCCCGTCGCGCCACCTCGACCTCGGCCAGTTGCACCTGGCCGCGCGGATCAACCTTTCCGAGTGGCGCAACAACCAGAGTTCCCGGCAGTACATCTCCTTCATCAAAGGCCGCAACGGCAAGAAGGTGTCCGACTACTTCCGCAACTGCATCGGCTGCCAGGAAGGCGTCGACGCGCCCAGCGAGACCCGCACCCTGCTCAAGGCGTTCAGCGACTACGTGGAAAGCGAGGATCTGGCCGAGGAGCAGGCCCGCGAGAAGACCGAGGCGCTGGTCGACTATGCCAGCACCCAGGCGCGCCGGGGCGAGCCGATCGCCCTGGAGGAACTGTCCGAACTGCTCGACGAGGAGCAGCCGCGCGCCTTCTTCGAGCATATCCGCAACAAGGACTACGGTCTGGCTGCGGAGATCCCGGCGGACAAGCGCACCCTCAACCAGTTCCGCCGCTTCACCGGTCGCGCCGAGGGTCTGTCGATCAGCTTCGAGGCGCATCTGCTCGGCAAGGCGGTGGAGTACGACGAGAGCCAGGATCTGCTGATCATCCGCCAGCTGCCGAGCAAGCTGAAGGACCAGCTCAAGCGGCGCCAGGACTGATTCGGCGCTATGGTCTGTCGAGGGCCGGGGCCTGCCAGTGGATGTCCTCGCGGCGTCCTGGCGGTGCGGCAGGCTCGGCGTAAGGCTGGTCGAGAGTTGCGAGACGTCTGGCTTGCCGGAAAGAACGCTTGCGCAGGCCGCTCCGGGCTATCCGGGATTCTGTCTTTTGTGGAAGCACGCCATGCTGCGCCTGCCCGACACCCTGCTCGATGCCTGCCGCTGCGATCCCCGCACGCCCCTGAGCGGCGATCCCGAACGTCGCTGCGGCCTGACCCACGCCGAGGCCCGCACCCGCCTCAACGCGCTGAAACCCTGGCTCGCCGAGCAGCAGCAACTGCTCTGGGCACGCCGCCAGGAGGCTCTGCTGCTCTGGCTGCAGGGGCCGGACTGCGCCGGCAAGGACGGCAGCATCCGCCGGGTGTTCGGCGGCCTGAGCCCCGTGGGACTGAACGTGCATGGCTTTCGCCAGCCGAGCAGCGCAGAGCGTGCCGAAGGCTTTCTGCAGCGCTACCGGCGCTGCCTGCCGGCGCCCGGACACATCGCGGTATTCAACCGCACGCCCTACGAGGGCGTGGCCTGCGACCTGTTCGACGGCTTCATCGACGCATCGAGCCTTGCCGGGCGGCTGACGCAGCTGGCGCAGTTCGAAGACGAGCTGGCCACACTGGGCATCCGTCTGCTCAAGATCTACCTGCAGATATCCCGCACCGAGCAGAAGGCCCGCCTGCGCAGACGCCTGCTCGACCCGCGCAAGCACTGGAAACTGTGCGCTGCCGACCTCGACGCCCATCGCCAGTTCTGCACCCAGAACGCGCACTGGGCCGGCATCCTCGCCGCCAGCCACCGCGACGCGGCCCCCTGGTACATAGTGCCGGCCAATCACAAGTGGCTGCGCGACCTGCTGCTGGCCAGCCTGCTGGCCCGCGAATTCGAGCGCCTCGACCAGCACTGGCCGACCCCGTCGCTGCCGTTCGATCTGGACACTCTGGAGCGGGCCTGAGCAGTGCCGTACGCAAAGTCGGCAGGGCGCAGATCAGGCAAAGTCTGACATGAGAGAGTACGGCCGCCGCCCACGGTGGCTTGTGCTACGTGCTCGCCCCGTATGCCGTTGAGCATATGTTGCAGCAGAAAGGCCCGACCTCAGCGGGGTAAGACGTGCATGTGTAGCAGGTTGATCCGGGGCTCAAACGCTGTGTTGGCCGCACTTCCAGCATTCTGGGAATACCCCGGATGAGCAATCTATTGAGAGATCACACCGAGCCACTCCGCCACCAGACGCTCCTTGGCTGCCTTGCTCAGTCGCTTGATCGTCCACTCCCGCGACAGCGCGGCGCTCTTGTCTCGGCAGGCCTCCACATACACCAGCGCCTGCGCCGGACTGCTGTGGAAAAAACGCGCACCCTTGCCGCGCCGATGCACGGCAAAGCGCCGCACCGGATCGTCGCTGACGCCGCAGTACAGCGCCCCGTTCTGGGCACGCACCAGATAGACGTACCAGGTCCGCGCCTGCGCCGTCGTGCCGCCCTGCGGCTCCGCCTTGCCCTCCACCGGCCGCCCCTCCCCGTCGCGTTGCGTCCTTGTCGTCGCCGCCGTTCATTTTCGGCGCAAAGAGAAACCCCCGACCAGCGTTTGCTGATCGGGGGTTTGGTATAGGTGCTTGACGATGACCTACTCTCACATGGGGAAGCCCCACACTACCATCGGCGATGCGTCGTTTCACTGCTGAGTTCGGGATGGGATCAGGTGGTTCCAACGCTCTATGGTCGTCAAGCAATTCGGTTGGGATCTCGCCGTGGCGCGATCCCGAATCAGGTATGTGATAGCGGTGTTTCTATTCGGTATTTGCGGTTCATGCAAGCTTTCGGCCTGTCACACGCAACAATTGTCAGATTGTTTGGGTGTTATATGGTCAAGCCTCACGGGCAATTAGTATCGGTTAGCTCAACGCCTCACAGCGCTTACACACCCGACCTATCAACGTCGTAGTCTTCGACGACCCTTCAGGAAGCTCAAGGCTTCAGTGAGATCTCATCTTGAGGCAAGTTTCCCGCTTAGATGCTTTCAGCGGTTATCTTTTCCGAACATAGCTACCCGGCAGTGCCACTGGCGTGACAACCGGAACACCAGAGGTTCGTCCAACCCGGTCCTCTCGTACTAAGGTCAGCCCCTCTCAAATCTCAAACGTCCACGGCAGATAGGGACCGAACTGTCTCACGACGTTCTAAACCCAGCTCGCGTACCACTTTAAATGGCGAACAGCCATACCCTTGGGACCGGCTTCAGCCCCAGGATGTGATGAGCCGACATCGAGGTGCCAAACACCGCCGTCGATATGAACTCTTGGGCGGTATCAGCCTGTTATCCCCGGAGTACCTTTTATCCGTTGAGCGATGGCCCTTCCATACAGAACCACCGGATCACTAAGACCTACTTTCGTACCTGCTCGACGTGTCTGTCTCGCAGTCAAGCGCGCTTTTGCCTTTATACTCTGCGACCGATTTCCGACCGGTCTGAGCGCACCTTCGTACTCCTCCGTTACTCTTTAGGAGGAGACCGCCCCAGTCAAACTACCCACCATACACTGTCCTCGATCCGGATAACGGACCAGAGTTAGAACCTCAAGATTGCCAGGGTGGTATTTCAAGGATGGCTCCATGGAAACTGGCGTCTCCACTTCAAAGCCTCCCACCTATCCTACACAAGCAAGCTCAAAGTCCAGTGCAAAGCTATAGTAAAGGTTCACGGGGTCTTTCCGTCTAGCCGCGGATACACTGCATCTTCACAGCGATTTCAATTTCACTGAGTCTCGGGTGGAGACAGCGCCGCCATCGTTACGCCATTCGTGCAGGTCGGAACTTACCCGACAAGGAATTTCGCTACCTTAGGACCGTTATAGTTACGGCCGCCGTTTACCGGGGCTTCGATCAAGAGCTTCGCTTTCGCTAACCCCATCAATTAACCTTCCGGCACCGGGCAGGCGTCACACCCTATACGTCCACTTTCGTGTTTGCAGAGTGCTGTGTTTTTAATAAACAGTCGCAGCGGCCTGGTATCTTCGACCGGCGTGGGCTTACTGAGCAAGTCATTCACCCTCACCGGCGCACCTTCTCCCGAAGTTACGGTGCCATTTTGCCTAGTTCCTTCACCCGAGTTCTCTCAAGCGCCTTGGTATTCTCTACCCAACCACCTGTGTCGGTTTGGGGTACGGTTCCTAGTTACCTGAAGCTTAGAAGCTTTTCCTGGAAGCATGGCATCAACCACTTCGCATTCTAAAAGAACGCTCGTCATCAGCTCTCGGTCTTGAATTCCCGGATTTGCCTAAGAATTCGACCTACCACCTTAAACTTGGACAACCAACGCCAAGCTGGCCTAGCCTTCTCCGTCCCTCCATCGCAGTAACTAGAAGTACAGGAATATTAACCTGTTTCCCATCGACTACGCTCTTCAGCCTCGCCTTAGGGACCGACTAACCCTGCGTCGATTAACGTTGCGCAGGAACCCTTGGTCTTTCGGCGTGGGAGTTTTTCACTCCCATTGTCGTTACTCATGTCAGCATTCGCACTTCTGATACCTCCAGCCAGCTTCTCAACTGACCTTCACAGGCTTACAGAACGCTCCTCTACCGCTCATCCAAAGGATGAACCCGTAGCTTCGGTGTGTGGTTTGAGCCCCGTTACATCTTCCGCGCAGGCCGACTCGACTAGTGAGCTATTACGCTTTCTTTAAAGGATGGCTGCTTCTAAGCCAACCTCCTAGCTGTCTAAGCCTTCCCACATCGTTTACCACTTAACCACAACTTTGGGACCTTAGCTGACGGTCTGGGTTGTTTCCCTTTTCACGACGGACGTTAGCACCCGCCGTGTGTCTCCCACGCTGACACTTCCAGGTATTCGGAGTTTGCATCGGTTTGGTAAGTCGGGATGACCCCCTAGCCGAAACAGTGCTCTACCCCCTGGAGTGATACGTGAGGCGCTACCTAAATAGCTTTCGAGGAGAACCAGCTATCTCCGAGCTTGATTAGCCTTTCACTCCTATCCACAAGTCATCCCCTACCTTTTCAACGGGAGTGGGTTCGGTCCTCCAGTCAGTGTTACCTAACCTTCAACCTGCTCATGGATAGATCGCCCGGTTTCGGGTCTATACCCAGCGACTAAACGCCCTATTAAGACTCGCTTTCGCTACGCCTCCCCTATACGGTTAAGCTTGCCACTGAATATAAGTCGCTGACCCATTATACAAAAGGTACGCAGTCACCCAACAAAGTAGGCTCCCACTGCTTGTACGCATACGGTTTCAGGTTCTATTTCACTCCCCTCTCCGGGGTTCTTTTCGCCTTTCCCTCACGGTACTGGTTCACTATCGGTCAGTCAGTAGTATTTAGCCTTGGAGGATGGTCCCCCCATATTCAGACAAAGTTTCTCGTGCTCCGTCCTACTCGATTTCACTGCAAGGATCTTTTCGTATACGGGGCTATCACCCACTATGGCGGCACTTTCCAGAGCCTTCTACTAAAATCCAAGCAGCTTAAGGGCTAATCCCCGTTCGCTCGCCACTACTAAGGGAATCTCGGTTGATTTCTTTTCCTCAGGGTACTTAGATGTTTCAGTTCCCCTGGTTCGCCTCTTGCACCTATGTATTCAGTACAAGATACCCAGCTTATGCTGAGTGGGTTTCCCCATTCAGAGATCTCCGGATCAAAGTCTGTTTGCCGACTCCCCGAAGCTTATCGCAGGCTACCACGTCTTTCATCGCCTCTGACTGCCAAGGCATCCACCGTATGCGCTTATTCACTTGACCATATAACCCCAAGCAATCTGTGATCCGAGGATCTGATTGACTGTGATTATGTGCGTGAATGTCGACATTCGCCGAAAACTTGCGCTTGAACTCGCAAATTTTACCTTGACTTGAATGATCACCAGTGAAAGAGATCATTCAGTCTACTTCTATCACATACCCGAATTTTTAAAGAACGTCTGGCGATAAGACCAGAAATCAATGCTCGTTTCGCACTGCATGTTGCAGTACAAGCACTCATTTCTGAGCTTGGCGATTAAGTGGTGGAGCCAAGGAGGATCGAACTCCTGACCTCCTGCGTGCAAAGCAGGCGCTCTCCCAGCTGAGCTATGGCCCCATCTTTCGATCAGCCTGCGCACCACGACAATTGGTGGGTCTGGGCAGATTCGAACTGCCGACCTCACCCTTATCAGGGGTGCGCTCTAACCAACTGAGCTACAGACCCAATCGCCTTTCGCGAGTGAATCAAGCAATTCGTGTGGGAGCTTATGAGGAAGCTGAAGTCTTCGATTAAGGAGGTGATCCAGCCGCAGGTTCCCCTACGGCTACCTTGTTACGACTTCACCCCAGTCATGAATCACTCCGTGGTAACCGCCCTCCCTAAGGTTAGACTAGCTACTTCTGGAGCAACCCACTCCCATGGTGTGACGGGCGGTGTGTACAAGGCCCGGGAACGTATTCACCGTGACATTCTGATTCACGATTACTAGCGATTCCGACTTCACGCAGTCGAGTTGCAGACTGCGATCCGGACTACGATCGGTTTTGTGGGATTAGCTCCACCTCGCGGCTTGGCAACCCTCTGTACCGACCATTGTAGCACGTGTGTAGCCCTGGCCGTAAGGGCCATGATGACTTGACGTCATCCCCACCTTCCTCCGGTTTGTCACCGGCAGTCTCCTTAGAGTGCCCACCATAACGTGCTGGTAACTAAGGACAAGGGTTGCGCTCGTTACGGGACTTAACCCAACATCTCACGACACGAGCTGACGACAGCCATGCAGCACCTGTGTCAGAGCTCCCGAAGGCACCAATCCATCTCTGGAAAGTTCTCTGCATGTCAAGGCCAGGTAAGGTTCTTCGCGTTGCTTCGAATTAAACCACATGCTCCACCGCTTGTGCGGGCCCCCGTCAATTCATTTGAGTTTTAACCTTGCGGCCGTACTCCCCAGGCGGTCAACTTATCGCGTTAGCTTCGTTACTAAGTTCTCAAGGAACCCAACAACTAGTTGACATCGTTTACGGCGTGGACTACCAGGGTATCTAATCCTGTTTGCTCCCCACGCTTTCGCACCTCAGTGTCAGTATCAGTCCAGGTGGTCGCCTTCGCCACTGGTGTTCCTTCCTATATCTACGCATTTCACCGCTACACAGGAAATTCCACCACCCTCTACCGTACTCTAGCTCAGTAGTTTTGGATGCAGTTCCCAGGTTGAGCCCGGGGCTTTCACATCCAACTTGCTGAACCACCTACGCGCGCTTTACGCCCAGTAATTCCGATTAACGCTTGCACCCTTCGTATTACCGCGGCTGCTGGCACGAAGTTAGCCGGTGCTTATTCTGTTGGTAACGTCAAGACAGCAAGGTATTAACTGACTGCCCTTCCTCCCAACTTAAAGTGCTTTACAATCCGAAGACCTTCTTCACACACGCGGCATGGCTGGATCAGGCTTTCGCCCATTGTCCAATATTCCCCACTGCTGCCTCCCGTAGGAGTCTGGACCGTGTCTCAGTTCCAGTGTGACTGATCATCCTCTCAGACCAGTTACGGATCGTCGCCTTGGTGAGCCATTACCTCACCAACTAGCTAATCCGACCTAGGCTCATCCGATAACGCAAGGCCCGAAGGTCCCCTGCTTTCTCCCGTAGGACGTATGCGGTATTAGCGTTCCTTTCGAAACGTTATCCCCCATTACCGGGCAGATTCCTAGGCATTACTCACCCGTCCGCCGCTGAATCCGGTAGCAAGCTACCTTCATCCGCTCGACTTGCATGTGTTAGGCCTGCCGCCAGCGTTCAATCTGAGCCATGATCAAACTCTTCAGTTCAAATCAATCTGGGTTTTGAGAAAACCCTAAACTTGGCTCAGCAATCGCAAAAAACTCTCGAATTCACGAGTGTTACTTGTGATGCTGATAATCTTGCGACTGTCAGTCTTATCTCACAAGCACCCACACGAATTGCTTGATTCAACTTATTAAAGAGCGTTTCGACCGAGCCAGTGTTTCGTCTCAACCGAGGCCGCGCATTCTACAGCAGCCTTTCAACCTGTCAAGCGATTTTTGAAAATTTCTTTTCGATTCAATCGCTTGGCGCCTTCCGGAAGGACCCTTCCGATCAGCGAGGCGCGCATCTTACAGCCTTTCGAGCCGAAGTCAACACCTCTTTGCAGCACCGCCCGGAGGCGAAAACCGCAGCAGGACCCGAGCCCCGCACTCCCTGCAAGAGCGAGCGACGCAAGCATCGCTCAATCGCCTGAACTTTGCAACCTATTGATTTAAAAGGCTTTTTGTTCAGCTTCTCGCTGGAAGTGGCGCGCATTATAGGCCACTTCCAGCAGCCGTCAACGAGTTTCTTGCATCATTTCACATCTTTCCAACATTCAGGCGGTCGGCGCCTGCGGCTTGCGTCGCTTGGGGGCGGTGAAGCCGTCACCGACGCTGGCGGCCGGCTTGTCCTTGCGGGCAGCCGGCTTGCGCGCCTTGGCCGGCGCGCCATCCTTCTTGGTCTGTTTCTTCTTCTTGCTGCCGGCGGCTTTGCCGGATGCCTTGAGCTTTTTGGGTCCAGTGTAACTGCCCAGCAGCTCCTTGACCTGGCGCCGTTCGAACGCCTGCTTCAGATAGCGCTCGATACTCGACATCAGGTTCCAGTCGTTATGGCAGATCAGGGAAATGGCCAGCCCCGCCTGCCCGACCCGGCCGGCACGGCCGATGCGGTGGACATATTCGTCGCCGCTGCGCGGCATGTCGAAGTTGATCACCAGATCGACGCCCTCGATATCCAGGCCGCGCGCCGCCACATCGGTGGCGACCAGCACGTTGACGTGCCCCTGGCGCAGCCGGTCGACGGCCTGCTTGCGTTCCTCCTGGTCCTTCTCGCCATGCAGCACATAGGATTTGACCTTGGAGGCGCGCAGTACCCCTACCAGCCGGTCGGCCTGGGCGCGCGTATTGGTGAAGACAATCGCCTGGGCAAAGGCCTCATGCGCCAGCAGCCACTGCAGCAGGCGTTCCTTGTGGCGCACGTCGTCGGCGGTGATGATCTGCTGGCGCAGGTTTTCGTTCAGTTCGTTGCGCCGGTTGAGCAGCAGCAGTTGCGGCTCGCGGAGGATTTCATCCACCACGCGATCCAGCACGCGCCCGCCTGTGGTGGCGGAGAACAGCAGCGTCTGGCGCTGCGCCGCAGCGCAGGCTGCGGCCAGTTTGAGCACATCATCGCTCATACCCAGATCGAGCATGCGGTCGGCTTCGTCGAGCACCAGCATCTCGACATCGCCGAGCAGCAGACTGCCAGCCTGCAGGTGCTCCAGCAGACGGCCGGGCGTGCCGATGACGATCTCCGGGTTCTTGCGCAGCGCGGCGGCCTGCTCCTTGAAGCCCTCGCCGCCGGTGATCAGGCCGGCCTTGAGGAAGGTGAACTGGGCGAAGCGCTCGACCTCGCGCAGGGTCTGCTGGGCCAGTTCGCGCGTCGGCAGCAGGATCAGGACGCGGGCGGCCGCCTGCGGGCGGCTTTCGGTGAGCAGCCGATGCAGCGCCGGCAACACGAAGGCCGCCGTCTTGCCGCTGCCCGTCTTGGCCGTTACCCGCAGGTCGCGCCCTTCCAGGGCCGGCGGGATGGCGGCCGCCTGAACCGCGGTCGGCTCGGTGAAGGACAGGGACGACAATGCCTTGAGCAAACGCTCGTGCAAACCGTAATCAGCAAACACGGACTACCTCGAATGATGAAAATCGCTGGCGCATAGACTAACCCGAGTCGCCCGCGCTCAGGAGTTTTCCTTGCCGGAACGCTCAGTTCGATGCCCTGCGCGGCTCAGCCACAGCGAGGCCAGTATGACGCCGCCACCCAGCGCCAGGCGCGCCAGGTCCGCCTCCCGGTTCCACAGCAGCAGGTTGACCAGCAATCCGGCCGGCACCAGCGCATTGTTCATCACCGCCAGGGTACCGGCATCGACCAGCGTCGCGCCCTTGTTCCACCAGTACATGCCCAGCCCCGAGGCCGCCAGGCCGAGCCAGAGCAGCACGCCCCACTGCAGCGATGTCGCCGGCACGCGCTGCGGATCGCCAAAGATCAGGAAGGACGGCAAGGCCACCGCCAGCGCACCGATATAGAAGTAGCCGAAGCGGCGATACAGCGGCAGCTCGCTGGGGTAGCGGGCCACCATATGCCGATACAGCACCTGCCCGGCAGCGAAGGTCGTGTTGGCCACCTGCAGCAGCGCAAAGCCCAGCCAGAACTCCCGGCTCACCGCCTCGTAGCGGATGATCGCCGCACCCAGCACGGCCACCGCCGCCGCCAGCAGTGCCCAGGGGTTGAAACGGCGACTCAGGGCATCGTCGATCAGGGTCACATACAGCGGCGTGAGGATGGTGAACAGCAGTACCTCCGGCACCGAGAGCAGCGCGAAGCTGCGGTACAGGCACAGGTAGGTGATCCCGAACTGCAGGGCGCCGGCCAGCAGCAGGCCGCCGATGAAACTCGGCGCCACACCGCGCCAGCGGGTGAACGGCAGGAAAACCAGACCGGCCAGGACGATCCGGCTCAGCACGGCGAAGTCGCTGTCGACCTGCCCGGACAGGTACTCGCCGATCAGGCTGAAGGAAAATGCCCAGAGCAGGGTGACGACTATCAGATGACCCATGATCCGCCTCGCCAAAAGCGCGCGACCATAGCGCGTTCGGCCAATGCGGTGAAGCCAAAACGGCGACCGCCCGCAGGCGGTCGCCAAGGCCGTGCCCGGCTGGACACGGCGGAGCAAAAACTTCAGGCGATCTCCGCCAGTCGCGCGCGCGCCCGTGCCAGCCCCTGTGCGGCGCTGTCGCCGCCCATGTTCAGCCCTTCGGCATGGACGAACTGCACGTCGTCGATGCCGATGAAGCCCAGGGCCTGGCGCAGGTAGGGCTCCTGCTGATCCAGCGGCCCGCCGGCATAGACGCCGCCGCGCGCGGTCAGCACGTAGGCGCGCTTGCCCTGCAGCAGTCCGCGAGGCCCCTGCTCGGTGTACTTGAAGGTCACCCCGGCGCGCAGCACATGGTCGAGCCAGGCCTTCAGGGTGCTGGGAATGGCGAAGTTGTACATCGGTGCGCCCAGCACCAGCACATCGGCGGCCAGCAGCTCCTCGATCAGCTGGTCGGAGCGGGCCAGGGCGGCCTGCTCGGCGGCGCTCTGCTCGACAGCCGGTTTCATCCAGCCGCCGAGCAGGTCGGCGTCCAGATGCGGCAGCGGCTCGCGGGCCAGGTCGCGGTTCAGCACCCGGCCGCCGGGATTGGCCTGCCGCCACTGGGCAACGAACTCCTCGCTCAGCTGCCGGGATACCGAGTCCCGCTGGCGTACGCTGCTCTCGATCAGCAATAGGGTAGACATCTGCATTTGCCTCCATCCGGTGATGCGCTTGTCGATAGCGGCAGGATAGGCAGCACGGCTTCGATAAAAAAGCGCAAAAACCCGCTACAAACTATCGCCCCGCTCGATGTATCTTCAGCGCTTGCGCCGAGCAACGCAGCCCGCCCACGGAGAGACAGCATGAAAGCCCCGCGCGTGACCCTCGAACAGTGGCGCACCCTGCAGGCGGTGGTCGACCACGGCGGCTTCGCCCAGGCGGCCGAGGCCCTGCACCGCTCGCAATCGTCGATCAGCTACACGGTCGCACGAATGCAGGAACAGCTCGGCGTGCCGCTGTTGCGCATCGACGGTCGCAAAGCAGTGCTGACCGAGGCCGGCCATCTGCTGTTGCGCCGCTCGCGGCAACTGGTCAAGCAGGCCAGCCAGCTCGAAGAGCTGGCCCACCATATGGAGCAGGGCTGGGAAGCCGAAGTCCGCCTGGTGATCGATGCCGCCTATCCGAGCAGCCAGGTGATCGCCGCCCTCTCCGCGTTCATGCCGCAAAGTCGCGGCTGCCGGGTGCTGCTGCGCGAGGAAGTACTGTCCGGCGTCGAGGAGGCCTTGCTCGACGGCGAAGCCGACCTGGCGATCAGCGGCCTGATCCTGCCCGGCCAGCTGGGCAGCGACCTGTGCTGCGTCGAGTTCGTCGCCGTCGCCCACCCCGACCATCCGCTGCACCGCATGCAACGCGAGCTGACCCATCAGGATCTGGAAAGCCAGCTGCAGATCGTCATCCGCGACTCCGGCCGCCGTGCGCCGCGTGATGTCGGCTGGCTCGGCGCCGAGCAGCGCTGGACCGTCGGCAGCCTGGCCACCGCGGCCAACTTCGTGGCCAGCGGCCTGGGCTTCGCCTGGCTGCCGCAACACATGATCGAACAGCGCCTGGCCGAAGGGAGCCTCAAGGCGCTACCGATGACCAGTGGTGCGCGCCGCGAAGTGCGCTACCTTCTCTACCCCAACAAGGATCGCCCCATGGGGCCGGCCACGCGCATCCTCGGCGACCTGCTGCGCCGCCATGCGCGCCCCCGCTGACTGCGCAGCACCAGCTTGCCCGTCCTTCCAACGACCCAAAGGAACCCTCCGTCATGCTGAAGACGCTTACCCTGGCCGCCTGCGGCCTGCTGTTCTCCACCGCCCTGCTGGCAGCAGAGGCGCCACGCGTACTGCTCTCCACCAATCTCGGCGAGGTCGAGGTCGAACTGAACGCCGAGAAGGCGCCGGTCAGCGTGGAGAACTTCCTCGCCTACGTGGACCAGGGCTTCTACAACGGCGTGCAATTCCACCGGGTCATTCCCGGCTTCATGGTGCAGACCGGCGGCTTCGATGCCGACCTACAGCAGAAAAGCACCGCAGCGCCGATCAAGAACGAGGCCGACAACGGCCTGCACAACGTGCGCGGCACCCTGGCCATGGCGCGTACCAGCGACATCAACAGCGCCACCAGCCAGTTCTTCATCAACCTGGCCGACAACGCCTTCCTCGACCATGGCGGCCGCGACTTCGGCTATGCGGTGTTCGGCAAGGTCGTGCGCGGCATGGACGTGGTCGACCGCATCGCCCGTGTACGCACCGGCAACCGCGGCATGCACCAGAACGTCCCCGTCGAGCCGGTGCTGATCGAATCGGCCAAACGCCTGTAAGCCTCTCCGCCCCGCAACGCCCGCCCGGTCGTTGCGGGGCGCCCAGGCAGAGTTATTCACCAAGGGAGCAAAAAGTTCCCGTGAAATATAATTTTCATATAACGGTTATCCCCCTGACATAACCCCCGGCCAACATTCCCCTCCAGCACCGGCGGGCCAGCGCCCGCGTGTTTTTGAACGCTCAAGTCCAAACTAGGGGAATCCTTCGATGATCCGTAAGCACCTCGCAGGCGTTGCCTTCAGCGCCCTTGCCCTGGCCGTATCCGCCCAGGCCGTCGCCGGCACCGTGACCACCGATGGCGCAGACCTTGTCATCAAGACCAAAAGCGGCCTGGAAGTCGCCACCGCCGACAAGGAGTTCAGCTTCAAGGTCGGCGGTCGCCTGCAGGCCGACTACAGCAACTTCGACGGTGTCTACACCAAGGACGGCAACAACGCCGACGCCGCCTACTTCCGCCGCGCGTTCCTGGAGATTTCCGGCGTGGCCTACAAGGACTGGGCCTACGCGATCAGCTACGACTTCTCGCACAACGCCGGTAGCTCCGAAGACGGCTACTTCGACGAAGCCTCCATCGCCTACACCGGTTTCAAGCCGGTCACCATCAAGCTCGGCCGCTTCGACCCCGACTTCGGCCTGGAGAAGGCCACCAGCTCCAAGTGGGTGACCGCCCAGGAGCGCAACGCCGCCTACGACCTGGTCGACTGGGCCAACGGCCACCAGAACGGCATGGGCATCCAGGTCGCCGGCACCGCCGCCGACATGTTCTACGGCTCGGCCAGCCTGAGCGCCAAGGACGAAAATGACCAGGACGGCCAGAGCGTCAAGCAGTTCAACCTGCGCGGCGTGTTCGCCCCGATGGCCGAGGCCGGCAACGTCCTGCACCTGGGCCTCAACTTCGCCCAGCGCGACATGTCGGACACCGAATTCGACAGCCGCATCCGCAGCCGCTTGGGCATGCGCGGCGTAAGCACCAAAGGTGGCAACGATGCCGGCGACAACGGCAACCGCCCGCATCTGGGCGGCGCCGAAGCTACTGCTGCAGGCACTTTCGGCAATGATCGTGCCTGGGGTCTGGAAGCAGCCTGGGCCATGGGCCCGCTTTCGGTACAGGGCGAGTACCTGCAGCGCAAGTTGCAATCCGACGACGGCGCCTACAGCGATGTCAAGGCAAACGGCTACTACGCACAAGTTGCCTACACCCTGACCGGCGAAGCACGCGGCTACAAGCTAGGCAAGTTCGACAGCATCAAGCCTGCTAACAAGCAGACCGGCGCCTGGGAAGTCTTCTATCGCTACGATCACCTCAGCGTCGAAGACGACAACAACTATGTGGCCTTCAAGAACGACGACGGCAAGGCCGGCAAGAACTTTGGCCCTATCGGCGACATCGACGGCAAGGTTCACAATATCGGCGTCAACTGGTATGCCAACGAGAACGTCAAGCTGAGCGGTGCCTATGTCAAGGCCAAGGCTGACAACGCCCCTAACGGCGCCAACGACGAAGACGGCGACGGTATCGTGTTCCGCGCCCAGTACGCCTTCTGATCCCGTCCCCGGACGCGGCTCCGCTGCAGCTTCACGCCCCGGCGTGGCGCTGCCGCCTCGACACCCGGCGAACGCCCTGCGCTCGCCGGGTGTCGCATTTGGGCGCTGCCAGAACCGGGGAGCTTGCCCCACAAACGACGAACCCCGCACGGGGCGGGGTTCGTCGGGGGTGTTCGTGCGGCGGCCTGACGCAGCCTGAAACACTTGAAGTGGTGCCGGAGACAGGAGTCGAACCTGCGACCTTCGCATTACGAATGCGCCGCTCTACCGACTGAGCTACACCGGCACATCATGAAACGGCGCAGAGGCTATCACTGCTGGCCGAGCAGGTGCAAGGCAGGCGCGTAGGGCGCAGGATCGACGATCGGCGTCTGTCCCAGCAGCAGGTCGCAGAGGAGCTGGCAGGAAGCCGGCGCCAGCACCAGCCCGTTGCGGAAATGTCCGCAGTTCAGCCACAGCCCGTCATGCTCCGGCACCGGGCCGATGGCGGGGATACCGTCCGGCGAGCCGGGGCGCAATCCCGCCCAGTGCGCGACCACCTCGGCCTCGGCCAGTGCCGGCAACAGCGCCGCGGCCGAAGCATGCAGGCTGGCCAGGGCTACGCCGCTGGGCGTCTTGTCGAAGCCGGCGTACTCCAGCGTGCTGCCGACCAGCACGTGCCCGTCGCGGCGCGGAATGGCGTAGCGGCCATTGGCGAGCACCATCGCCGGCAGGAAGTCTGCGGCGCATTTGAACAGGATCATCTGCCCCTTCACCGGCTCCACCGGCAGGGCGAGCCCGAGGCTCTTGAGCAGCTCACCGCTCCAGGCGCCCGCCGCGACCACCACCCGGCGCCCGCGCAGCGCGCCCTGCGCCGTCCGCACGCCGACCACACGAGCTCCCTCGCGCAGGAAACCTTCGACGGCACAGTGCTCGCGGATCTCAACGCCGGGCATGCACTGCAGGGCCGTGCGCAGGGCGCGCACCAGGCGCGGATTGCGCACGTTGGCCACCCCCGGCATGTGCAGGGCCTGGCGGTAGCCGGGTGCCAGCACCGGCAGGGCCTGCTCGACCTCGGCAATCGGCACCTGCTGCAGCGGCCTGGCCTGCTCGGCCGCCCAGGCCAGGGCCTGCGCCTCGTCTTCCAGATCCAGCCAGTACAGACCGGTGACATGCACCTCCGGGTCGATCCCGCTCTCGGCCCGCAGGCGTTCGCCCAGTTGGGGGTAGAAATCCTGCGACCAGTGCGCCAGCGCCGTCACCGCCGGGCTATAGCGCCAGGGGTACAGCGGCGAGACGATGCCGCCGCCGGCCCAGGAGGACTCGCGCCCGCACTCGCCACGGTCGAGCACCACCACAGCCTCGCCGGCACAGGCCAGCCGATAGGCCGACAACAGCCCGATGGCTCCGCCGCCGACAATGATCGTCGCTTCATCCACCTCGATTTTCTCCCCAATCCAGTCTGCGTTCACGGTTCATGCGGCCCTGGTTCGCAGCTTCGGACAATCCACTTGCACGACAGCAGGCGGAGGCTATGCAAAGAGGAACCACGGACGGCACGCCATGATAAAGGCAGGGAGAGGACAACATGAACGCGATACGCGCAAAAGGCGTCACGCTGATCGAGCTGATGGTCGCGCTGGCCATCCTGGCCGTCGCCCTGACCCTGGGCCTGCCAGCGCTGGACGAGTTGCTGGCGCGCAACCGGCAGACCGCGCGCCTGCATCAGCTGCAGGGCGATCTGCACCATGCCCGCAGCCACGCGCTGACGCGACGCCTGCGCGTCGAGGTGTGCGGCTCGGCCGACGGAAAAACCTGCCAGGCAAGCTGGAGCCAGGGCTGGATCGCCCGCGAGCGTCGCAGCCAGCGCCTGTTGCTCGCGCACCAGCAAAAGGCCGACCCGACATTCCAGTGGAGCGGCTTCTCCGCCAGCATCCAGTTCATGCCCAGCGGCACCAGCCCGCAGAGCAACGGCCGCTTTCTGCAATGCCATCGTCAGGAGGTCGGCTGGCTGCTGATCCTCAACCGCCAGGGGCGCCTGCGCGTCGGCAGCACGAGCGAGAACCTCGCCGAGGTCGCACGCTGCCGGGGTCAATGACTCAGGCTGTGCAGCGCGTCATGCCGGCACCCGGCGCAGTTCCCTACCCTTCAGCTGCACCGCGCCCCGCAGGGCCGCCTCCCGGATGCCGGCCGGCGCAGCAAACGACGAGAGTAGCAGCGGACCATGACACAACGGCAGTACACCCGCGGGTTCACCCTGATCGAGCTGATGGTCGCCATCGCCGTACTGGCGATCGCCATCAGCACGGCCGTCCCCGCCTTCACCCAGACCATCCGGAGCACCCGCATGCAGGCGAGCAGCGACGAGCTGTTCGCCTTCCTGCTGCAGGCGCGCGCCCAGGCGGTCAACGAGCGGCGCACCTACCAGGTGCGCTGGCAGGAAAGCGCCGGGTTGCTCGACTCGGCCCTGGAGCTGGCTGCCGCCGCCACCCCGAATACCCTGGCAGGTCGCCTCGGTCTTGCCGACGAAGACATCGACGTGCGCCTCTTCGATGCCCAGGGCCGGTCGCTGCCGAAACTCTCGGGCAGCCACGCGCAGTATCACGCGCTGCAGTACCGGGCCAACGGCAGCGTCGGCAGCACGGTACTGCTGACGCTCTGTCGCGACGACGATCCGGCCAGCGGCCGACTGATCCGCATCCAGCCGAGCGGCTCGCCGACCCTCTATCCGCCCGGCAAGAAAGGGCACGGCAACGACGAAGACCTGACAAGCTGCTCGGAGCCTTAGCCATGACCCAACTCCTGCGCCCGAACGCGGGCTTCAGCCTGATCGAGGTACTGGTCACCCTGCTGCTGACCACCCTCGGCATCCTCGGCATGGTCGCCCTGCAGGCCAACGGCGTGATCTATACCCAGGACTCGATCCACCGCAATGCGGCGATCGAGCTGAGCAACGATCTGGCGGCGATCATCCGCGCCAATCCGGGCGAGATCGTCGAGCAAGCCGAGCCGCCTTTGCTCAGTGGTTTCAAAAGCGAAAGCCTGTTCTTCAAGGAGGAGAGCGGCAGCTTTTCTCCCGCCCTGCCCGCGGCAGACAGCACGGCAGACGCCTGCGCGGCACCGCAGACCGCCCAAGAGCAGCGCGACTGCTGGGCGACCCGGGTATTCGCCCAGCTCCCCGGAGCCGCCGAGCACCTGGACCAGATGCATGTCTGCCGCAAGTCGGACCCCGCGAGCAGCTGCGACAACCTCGGCAGCACCGTAGAAATCCAGCTGGCCTGGGCGGCCAAGGAAGGCACCTGCGGAGCAGGGCTCGACTACTGCACCTACAGAACAAGGATCGATCTATGAGCGGAGCCCGCCTGATCGCCGCCGGAAAGCAGCGCGGCCTGTCCCTGGTCGAGCTGCTGATCGCACTGCTGATCAGCAGCCTGTTGATCATCGGCATCACCCAGATCTACCTCGACAACAAGCGCAACTACCTGTTCCAGCAGGGTCAGGCCGGCAACCTGGAGAACGCGCGCTTTGCCAGCCTGCTGCTGGACAGCTACCTGAACAAGGCGGGCTATCGCCGAGCCCCGGAGCAGGCGATGGACGACGCCTTCCCCGCCGCCACGCCAAACGGCTGCATGGCCTTTGCCAAGGGAAGCGCCATCGTCCCGACCAGCGACGGCTTGGGTCTGTGCATCCGCTATCAGCCCCTGTACAGCACGGAGCCCGACTGCCAGGGCAACGCCAGCGCCGCCTTCGACGACAGCAGCGCCTTCAGCGCACCGCCCAGCAGCAGCCTGATCACCCTGGTCATCCGCTACCGCGCAGCGAACCCGACGAGCGAGCTGCACACCGGCGCGCTCAGCTGCCAGGCCGCCGGCGGCGCCAGCCCCACCGAACTGCTCGGCGGCGTCGCAGACTTTCGACTGGAGCTCGGCCTCGGCACACCGGGGGTACGCGACGAGAAAAAACTCAAGGTATCGCCGTTCGTTAGCGCCGCAGACTGGAAAGGTGACAGTACCGATGGGCCGATCCGCGCTGTCCGCTACCGCATGCTGCTGGCCAGCGAGGCGAACCGCCGCGACGACAGCACCGCTCCCAAGGCACTGGCGGAGTGGCTGGACAGTGCCGACAGCGCCACCCGCACCCGCCTGCAAAGCCACGACCAGCGCCGCCTCTATCACGCCATCGGCGGCAACCTGATCCTGAGGAACCTGATGCCATGAACGCCTCGCCCCATCGCCAGCGCGGCGTCAGCCTGCTGATTGCGCTGCTCATGCTGCTGGTCATCACCACCCTGGCCCTGAGCAGCCTGCGGGAAGCCTCCATGGAGGCGAAGATGACCGGCAACCGCGCCCTCCTCAACGACCTGCAGAACTCCGCCGACTCGGCGCTGCGCGAAGCCGAGTTCCGCTTCTACGGCGCCGGCGGCAAGCAGGAGCTGCTCGAAAAGCTCGAACCCACCGCCCGCAACTGCCGCAAGACCAACCAGCTCAAGAGCAACGGTATCAACCTGCCGTGTCTGCTGAACTTTGCCGAAAGCGAGCTGGCCAGCCTGCACAAGACGCCGCTGCTGGCGCTCAAGAACAAGGACGCCAGCAAAGGCAAGCCCCTCTACTCGCAGAGCGCCGCCAACGACGCGGACCTGCTCTGGATGCCCTACCGGGGGCTGAGCGCCGCCGAGCCGAGCCAGGGCCTGTACCCGGCGTACTGGAATACCACCCTGATCCGCTCGCTGAACGTCGAATACGGCCAGGAGCTGGAAGGCAAGGGCACCTATCTGTACCTGATCAACGCCACCTCCAGCCTGGACGAGAGCTCGGAGGACAGCTATCGGGCGACCCTGCAGTCGACGATCTCCAACATCTACATCGGCCTGAACAACTGAGGCTCACCGCATGGAACGGAACTCCTTCGGCAAACGCTCGACCGCTACCTGCAGCGTACTCGGCAGCTGCATCGCCATCGGCCTCGCCCTGCCCGCACACGCCGCCATCTCCCAGCAACCCCTGTCGCTTACCGAGGGCGTCTCGCCCAACCTGCTGGTCACCCTCGACGACTCGGGCAGCATGATCTGGGCCTACGCACCGGATGCGATCGAAGACTACAAGACCAGACCCGCCGGCCGTTCCAACGCCTTCAACGCGATGTACTACAACCCGGACGTCACCTACGAGGTGCCCAAGCAAGTCAGCTTCTCCAACGGCAACATCATCGTGACCGACTACCCGACGCCCTCGTTCACCAAGGCCTTTTGGAACGGCTTCGACCTGAAAACCTCGTGGGCCGAGTTCGATCTGAGCACGGAGTACAAAGTCCAGTGGGACACTGGCGCCTATAACGCGAAAAGCTTCGTCAGCACCTGCCCCTCCGGCATGCCAAAGAACAGCTGCAAAGACGGCGTCAGCCATGCCTACTACTTCAACTACAACGTCAGCAGCACGTGCCCGCCGCCGCCCAATACCAGTGGCAAAGACAGTTGCTACACCTACCAGAAGGTCAAGGACTCGGAGCGGACCAACTTCGCCATCTGGTTCTCCTTCTATCGCAACCGCAGTCTGGCCACCCGCACTGCGGCGAACCTGGCCTTCTACAAGCTGCCGGAGAACGTGCGCATCACCTGGGGCGCATTGAGCGAATGCTTCATTGGCAGCAACCAGGGCGGCCTGTGTTTCAACAACAAGATCGACGAATTCTCCGGCGCCCACCGGGAAAACTTCTTCAAGTGGCTGGCCAACTTCGAGGAAACGGGCGCGACCCCCCTGCACGCGGCGATGCACCGCGCCGGGAAGCTCCTCCAGAAAGAGTCGACCTACGTGAGCGCCGACGGCAGTTCCTCGTCCTGCCAGGCCAGCTATCACATCATGATGACCGACGGCGTGTGGAACTCCCGTACCGACAAGGACAGTCCCGGCAACAGCGACTCCGCCCTCCCCTATCCCTACAAGGACGCCTACTCCAACACCCTGGCCGACGTCGCCTATTACTACTGGAAGACCGACCTCAACACCAAGTTGCAGAACAACATCAGGAAGTACATTCCTTTCGTCGGTGCCAACGATCAGGCCACCTACAACGACCCGCGCAACAACCCGGCCGAATGGCAGCACATGGTCAACTTCATCGTCGGCCTCGGTCTGTCGCGCTCGCTGACCAACGCCACCGCACCCACCTGGACCGGCAGCACTTTCGGTAACGTCGCCGAGCTGATGGCCATGGGCAGCAACGGCAAGCGCTGGCCGGAGGTCGGCCCCAACGACCAGAACAACGTCTACGACCTCTGGCACGCCGCAATCAACTCGCGCGGCGAGTTCTTCAGTACCGACTCCCCCGACGCCCTAGTCGAGGCCTTCGCCAAGATCCTCAGCCGGATCGCCGACCGCACCACCTCGGCGGCCAGCCCGGCGATCAACTCGGGCATCCTCGAAGAAGCCGGCGACCAGTTGACCAGCTACAGCTACCAGACCTCCTACTCCAGCCGGGACAGTTGGTCGGGCGATCTCAAGAGCGCCACCAAGACCCGTACCTGGAACGCCGCCACCGGGCAGTTCAGTGTTGCCAGCACCGATGGCTGGAGCGCGCGGGACCGCCTGGACACCCGCGCCGGCAGCTGGTCGGCTCGCCAGATCATGATCGCCGGCGGCAACCACGCCAGCGGCCTGCAGCGCTTCAGCTGGAGCAACGCCGGAGACGCCGGCACAGTCGGCACCCTGGCCTACTACCTGCGCCAGAACCCCGATGACGGCGACATCCTCGAGCCGCTGAACGCCACCCTGGCTCAGGATCGCCTCGGCTTCCTGCACGGCGACCGCAGCCGGGAGGGCACCCTGTTCCGCGAACGGCGCAGCCTGCTGGGCGACATGATCGGCTCCAGACCAGCAGTGGTCCGCGGTGCACGCTATCTGCCCAGCCAGGCCGAACGCCTGGAAAACGACAGCAACTACCTGGCGTTCGCCAATACCCACAGAACGCGCCGGCCGCACATCTACGTCGGCGCCAACGACGGCATGCTGCACGTCTTCGACGCCGAGAGCGGCGACGAAACCTTCGCCTTCGTGCCCAGTGCGGTCTTCCCCCGCCTGCACAAGTTGACCGGCAAGAGCTACCAGGGCGCCGCGCACCAGTTCTACGTGGACGGCTCGCCGGTGATCGCCGACGCCTACCTCGACGGCCAGTGGCGCACCGTCCTGATCGGCACCCTGCGCGCCGGCGGCAAGGGCCTCTTCGCCCTGGACGTCACCGATCCCGCCGACATCCGCCTGCTCTGGGAGTTCGGCGCCGAACAACTGCCCAACGACTACACCGCACGCCTCGGCTACAGCTTTGCCCAGCCGACCGTGGCCCGCCTGCATCACGGCAAGTGGGCCGTGGTGGTCGGCAACGGCTATCACGGCGAAAACCACACCAACGGCAAGGCTGCCCTGCTGATCATCGACCTGGCCAGCGGCGAGCTGACCAAGAGCCTCGAAGTCAGCGGCGAGGAGGGCATCGCCAACGGCCTGTCGACCCCGACCCTGGCCGACATCAACAGCGACGGCGTCGCCGACTACGCCTATGCCGGCGACCTGCAGGGCAACCTGTGGCGCTTCAACCTCAGCCCGGCCAACAACCCGGCCGAGGCCCCCTTCTCCCGCGCCAACGAAGGCGACGGCGTGGTGCGCAGCTTCAAGGTGTCCTATGGCGGCGCCCCGCTGTTCCGCGCCGAGCACAACGGCGTGCGCCAGCCAATCACCGCGCCGCCGGCACTGATCCGCCATCCGACCGGACTCGGTTACCTGGTGGTGGTCGGCACCGGCAAGTACTTCGAGGAAGGCGACAAGTGGGGCCAGCGCAACGGCGACGTTGCGCTGCCGCAGAGCATCTACGGCATCTGGGACATCAAGACCGACAGCACCAGCCCCAACGACAGCCTGCAGCCGGACGCACTGACCCGCAGCGGTCTGCAGGCGCAGACGATGAACGCCGATCGGGAAGCCACGCTCTCCGGCAAGCCCGCCCGCCTGCTCACCGACACCCCCGTCACCTGGGCCACGCCGCCGGCAGCCGGCAGCACGACCTGGGGCACCGGCAAGTACGGTTGGTACTTCGATCTGCCCCTGGAGGGCGAGATGACGATCGAGCGAATGCAGGTCTTCGGCCAGACCCTGTTCTTCCAGAGCCTGGTGCCCAACAGCGATCCCTGCTCGCCCGGCGTCGAGAACTGGACCTACGCCATCAACCCGCAGACCGGCGGCCGCACCCGCCACCACGCGTTCAACGAGCACCGCAGCAGCGCCGACCCGGACAAGGTCATCTCCGCGGTCCAGCAGGACGGCGAAGGCGGCCTGACCCTGGGTCAGGAGCCCGACGGCGACTATGTGCTGTGCACCGGCCTGGACTGCGAGAGCGTGGCACCCGACCCCAGCAGCATCGGCCGCCAGAGCTGGCGGATCGTCGAGGAGGAGCAATGAGAAAACCACTGGCCGTCCTGCTGCTCGCAGCAGGCAGCGCCCTGGCGGGCACCGGCGTACAGGCCGTCGACAGCTTCGAGGAAGTCGGCCTGATCGAGGCCCTCGATCCACGCCAGCAACTGGTCACGGTCGACGGACGCACCTACCGCTTGCCCGCCCAGATCCAGCTCGATGGCCTGCCGGCCATCTCCCGCCTGCAGAGCGGGCGACTGATCGGCTTCAGCGGCGTCCAGCAACGCCCGTACCCGCTCATCGAATCCCTGTACCTGTATCCGACCCAAGCGGAGCCGCAACCATGAAGACGCCATCCGCCAGCCGAGGCTTCACCCTGATCGAGATGATGATCGTCGTGGCGATCGTCGGCATTCTTGCGGCCATCGCCTACCCCAGCTACCAGGAGTACGTGCTGCGCGGCAAGCGCAGCGAGGGCAGCGCCTTCCTGATGGACATCGCCGCCCGCCAGGAGCGCCACTATGCCCAGCACCACAGCTACGTGACCGCAAACAACCAGCTGTCGAGGCTGGGCGTGGCCGACAAGTCGTCCCAGCAGCACTACAGCATCGGCCTGGCCGCGAGCAGTGGCGACGGTGGCTATACCCTGACCGCGACGCCGGCCTTCAGCGACGAGCGCTGCGGCAACCTGACCCTGAACGCCCTCGGCACCAAGGGCGCCAAGGGCAAGACCAGTGCCGGCAGCGATGCCGACAAAACCCTGGTGCTCGGCTGCTGGAAATAGCCGCCGCGCGCGCAGCGGCTCAGTCGAGGGACTGCACCCGCAGTTCCTTGGGCATCGAGAAGGTGATGTTCTCCGCACGGCCCTCCAGCTCGACCAGCGCCTCGGCGCCCCAGGCCCGCAACTGTGCGATCACCCCCTGCACCAGCACCTCCGGGGCCGAAGCCCCGGCAGTGATGCCGACCCGGCCCACGCCGTCGAACCAGGCACGCTGCAGGTCCTCGGCGCCGTCGATCAGGTAGGCGGTGGTGCCCATGCGTTCGGCCAGTTCGCGCAGGCGGTTGGAGTTGGAACTGTTCGGACTGCCGACCACCAGCAGCAGCTCGCAATCCTCGGCCAGTTGCTTGACCGCATCCTGGCGATTCTGGGTCGCATAGCAGATGTCGCTCTTGCGCGGCCCCTGGATGGCCGGGAACTTGCTGCGCAGGGCATCGATGACACGGGCGGTATCGTCCATCGACAGGGTGGTCTGGGTGACGTAGGACAGCGCCGCGGGATTGCGCACTTCCAGCCGCGCCACGTCCGCCTCGTCCTCGACCAGGTAAATCGCCCCGCCGTTGCGCGCATCGTACTGGCCCATGGTGCCTTCCACTTCCGGATGGCCGGCGTGGCCGATGAGGATGCACTCCTGACCGTCGCGGCTGTAGCGGGCGACTTCCATATGAACCTTGGTGACCAGCGGGCAGGTGGCGTCGAACACCTTGAGGCTGCGCCGCTCGGCTTCGTCGCGCACCGCCTGGGATACGCCGTGGGCGCTGAAGATGACGATCACCTCGTCCGGCACCTGGTCGAGTTCCTCGACGAAGACCGCGCCACGGGCACGCAGGTCCTCGACCACGAACTTGTTGTGCACCACTTCGTGACGCACGTAGATCGGCGGGCCGAAGACCTCCAGGGCACGGTTGACGATCTCGATGGCACGGTCGACGCCGGCGCAGAAGCCGCGGGGATTGGCGAGGGTGATTTGCATGGCTGGTCTCGGCACGCGCAAGGGGGGATAAAAGCGGGATGCAGGGCCGGACGGCCCTGCGCACAAGCGGTGGACAGCGCGGCGCGCTATCCACCCTTATGCCGCAGCCGTCTGCTCAGACCGGCTGCACCTCGACGATTTCCACCTCGAAGGTCAGGCGCTTGCCGGCCAGCGGGTGGTTGAAGTCGATGGTCACCTGGGCATCGTCGAACTGCTTGACCACGCCCGGCAACTCGGCGTTGGCGGCATCGTTGAAGATGATCAGCAGCCCCTCGGACAGCTCCATGCCGGCGAAATTGCCGCGCGGCATGACCTGCACGTTCTGCGGGTTGGGCTGACCGAAGCCGTGCTCCGGCTCAATGGCGATCGAGCGCTTATCGCCGGCCTTGAGGCCGTACAGCGACTGCTCGAAACCGGGCAGCAGGTTGCCGTCGCCGACGGTGAAGGTGGCCGGGGACTTGCCTTCGGTGCTGTCGACCACCTCGCCCGATTCGAGCTTGATGGCGAAGTGCAGGGTCACCTGACGCTCGGGGCCAATGCGCTGTTCAGTCATTGCGGTCTCCGCTTTTCTCGGATTTGAACATGTCCACGGCCAGCAGCACGGCACCGACGCTGATCGCACAGTCGGCGATGTTGAAGGCCGGGAAGTACCAGCGGTTCTGCCAGTGAACCAGGATGAAGTCGATCACGTGGCCGTAGACCACCCGGTCGAACAGGTTGCCCAGCGCGCCGCCGAGCACCAGCGCCAGCCCCAGCGCCAGCCAGCCCTGACCGCGACGCGGCAGGCGCTTGAGCCAGACCACCAGCACGGCGCTGACGCCGACGGCGATCGCCGCGAACAGCCAGCGCTGCCAGCCGTCGTGGTCGGCGAGGAAGCTGAAGGCCGCGCCGGTGTTGTAGGCCAGGGTCCAGCTGAAATAGCCGGGAATGATCACGATCTGCTGGTACATCTGCAGACTGCCGTCGAAGTACAGCTTGGTGAGCTGGTCGAGCACGAAGACCAGCGCACTCAGCCACAGCCACGGCAGCGCGGAAGTGCGGGGGCTCATACGCAGCAGCCCTCAGCGCACGCCAACCGGATCGACAGGCGATCAGGCATGCTCGCGCACCTCGCCGTCGCCGTGCACGTTGTCGATGCAGCGGCCGCACAGTTCCGGATGCTCGGCGTGCTGGCCGACGTCCTCGCGGAAGTGCCAGCAGCGCACGCACTTGCCGTGCGCCGACTTGACCACGCGCAGCTTGAGCCCGGCCAGCTCGCTGTCCACCGCATCGGCCGGGGCGTCGGCGAGCGGCGCCAGGCTGGCGTAGGAGGTGATCAGCACGAAGCGCAGCTCGTCGCCCAGCTTGGCCAGGCGAGCGGCCAGCGCCTCCTCGGCGTACAGGGTGACCTCGGCCTGCAGGCCGCCGCCGAGGGTCTTGGCGTTGCGCTGGTTCTCCAGCTCCTTGTTGACCGCGGCCTTGACCGCCATCGCCTCGGCCCAGAACTCGCGGCCCAGCTGGGCGTCGGCGTCCAGTTCGAACAGACCGTCGTACCAGGTGGTGAGAAACACCGATTGGCTGCGCTCGCCCGGCAGGTACTGCCAGATTTCCTCGGCGGTGAAGGCGAGGATCGGCGCGATCCAGCGCACCAGCGCCTCGGCGATGTGGAACAGCGCGGTCTGGCAGGAGCGGCGCGCCACGCTGTCGGCGGCGGTGGTGTACTGGCGGTCCTTGATGATGTCGAGGTAGAAGCCGCCCAGTTCCTGCACGCAGAAGTTGTGCACCCGCGAGTAGACGTTCCAGAAGCGGTACTGCTCGTAGGCCTCGGTCAGCTCGCCCTGCAGGCGCGCGGCGGCGTCCACCGCCCAGCGATCCAGCGCCAGCATCTGCGACGGCTCCAGCAGGTCGGTGGCCGGGTTGAAACCGCTGAGGTTGGAGAGCAGGAAGCGCATGGTGTTGCGGATCCGCCGGTAGGCGTCGGCGCTGCGCTGGAGGATCTGCTTGGACACCGCCATCTCGCCGGAGTAGTCGGTGGCCGAGACCCACAGGCGCAGGATGTCGGCGCCCATGCTGTCGGTGACTTCCTGCGGAGCGATGACGTTGCCCAGCGACTTGGACATCTTGCGGCCGTTCTCGTCGACCACGAAGCCGTGGGTCAGCAGGCCACGGTACGGCGCGTGGCCGTCGATCGCCGCGCCGGTCAGCAGCGAGCTGTGGAACCAGCCGCGGTGCTGGTCGGAGCCTTCCAGGTAGAGGTCGGCGCGCGGGCCCTGTGCGTGCCCCATCGGGTGCGAGCCGCGCATCACGTGCCAGTGGGTGGTGCCGGAGTCGAACCAGACGTCGAGGGTGTCGCTGATCTTGTCGTACTGGGCGGCCTCGTCACCGAGCAGCTCGGCGGCGTCCAGCTTGAACCAGGCCTCGATGCCCTCCTGCTCGACGCGCTGGGCGACCAGCTCCATCAGCTCGACGGTGCGCGGATGCAGCTCGCCGCTTTCCTTGTGCAGGAAGAACGGGATCGGCACGCCCCAGTTGCGCTGGCGCGAGATGCACCAGTCGGGACGGTTGGCGATCATCGCGTGCAGGCGCGGCTTGCCCCAGCCGGGGAAGAATTCGGTCTGCTCGATGGCGTTCAGGGCGCGCTCGCGCAGGGTGACGCCCAGCTCGGGCTGCTTGTCCATGCCGACGAACCACTGCGCGGTGGCGCGGTAGATCAGCGGGGTCTTGTGCCGCCAGCAGTGCATGTAGCTGTGCTGGATGCCTTCGTGCTTGAGCAGTGCGCCGACCTCTTCCAGCTTGGCGACGATCTGCGGGTTGGCCTTCCAGATGAACTGGCCGCCGAAGAACGGCAGGTCCTTGACGTAGACGCCGTTGCTCTGCACCGGGTTGAGGATCTCGTCGTTGCTCATGCCGTAGTGCTTGCAGGTGCGGAAGTCGTCCTCGCCGTAGGCCGGCGCCGAGTGGACGACACCGGTGCCGGCGCCCAGCTCGACGTACTCGGCGAGATACACCGGCGAGAAGCGCTCGTAGAGTGGGTGGCGGAAGCGGAGGTGCTCCAGCGCGGCGCCCTTGGCGGTGGCCAGCACCTCGCCCTCGAGGCCGTAGCGCTGCAGGCAGGACTCGACCAGCTCGGCGGCCAGCACCAGCAGGCGAGCGCCGGTGTCGACCAGCGCGTAGTCGAATTCGGGGTGGACGTTGAGCGCCTGGTTGGCCGGGATGGTCCACGGCGTGGTGGTCCAGATGACGATGGCGGCCGGCTTGGCCAGCTCGCCCAGGCCGAAGGCGGCGGCCAGTTTGTTTTCATCCTCGATGGCGAAGGCGACGTCGATGGCGTCGGACTTCTTGTCCTGGTACTCGACCTCGGCCTCGGCCAGCGCCGAGCCGCAGTCGAAGCACCAGTTGACCGGCTTGAGCCCCTTGAACACGAAGCCGCCCTTGACCATCTCGGCCAGGGCGCGGATCTCGCCGGCCTCGTTGGCGAAGTTCATGGTTTTGTACGGGTTGGCGAAGTCGCCGAGCACGCCGAGGCGGACGAAGTCGGCCTTCTGGCCCTCGATCTGCTCGCTGGCGTAGCTGCGGCACAGCTCGCGGGTCTTGTCCGCCGGCAGGTTCTTGCCGTGGGTGACCTCGACCTTGTGCTCGATCGGCAGGCCGTGGCAGTCCCAGCCCGGCACGTAGGGGGCGTCATAGCCCGCTAGGGTCTTGGAGCGGACGATGATGTCCTTGAGAACCTTGTTGACCGCGTGACCGATGTGGATGTTGCCGTTGGCGTAGGGCGGGCCGTCGTGCAGGACGAACTTCGGCCGGCTTTCGCCGAGGGCGCGCAGCTGGCCGTACAGGTCGATCTCTTCCCAGTACTTGAGCATTTCCGGCTCGCGCTGCGGCAGCCCGGCCTTCATCGGGAATGCCGTTTCCGGCAGGTTCAGGGTCGCTTTGTAGTCGGTCATTTCAGGTTCTCTAACGGTTGACCCTGCCAGTGGGCACGGGCGGCGGCGATGTCCGCGGCGATCGCCGACTTCAGTGCCTCCAGGGAGGCGAAACGTTGCTCGTCGCGCAGCTTGCGGTGGAACTGCACCGCCAGACGGCGGCCATAGAGATCGCCGGAAAAATCCAGCAGATGAACTTCCAGATGGGCACGGCCGTCACCGTCCACACTCGGACGCGTACCGATGTTGGCCACCCCGGCGCAGCGCCGCCCGTCCAGCTCGGTGCTGACCAGATAGACCCCCTGCAAGGCCGGGCGCAGGCGATTGAGGCGCAGATTGGCGGTCGGCGCACCCAGCTGGCGTCCGAGCTTCTGGCCATGCAGTACCCGTCCGCTGATGCAGTAGGGCCGCCCGAGCAGGCGCTCGGCCATGGCGAAGTCGGCGGCGGCCAGCACCTCGCGCACCCGCGTGCTGCTGATGCGCACGCCGTCCAGGGCGATGGTCGCCGCCGACTCGACGCTGAAGCCCTCGCGCTGCCCGGCCTCGACCAGCAGGTCGAAGTCGCCGGCACGGTCGCAGCCGAAGCGGAAGTCGTCCCCCACTTCCAGGTGCACCACGCCGAGCCCCTCGACGAGGATCTGGTGGACGAACTGGTTGGCGGAAAGCTCGCGCAGGCGGCGGTTGAAGGTCAGGCACAGCACCTGATCGACGCCACAGGCGCGCAGCAGTTCGAGCTTCTCGCGCAGGCTGGAAATCCGCGCCGGGGCCTTGTCGGGGGCAAAGAACTCGCGCGGCTGCGGCTCGAAGATCACCACGCAGCTGGGCAGCCCGGCCTGCGCCGCACGCTCGCGCAGGCGCGCCAGGACGCCCTGGTGACCGCGGTGCACGCCATCGAAATTGCCGATGGTAGCGACGCAGCCACGCTGGCAGGAGCGCAGATTATGGAGACCTCGGACCAGTTGCATAACACGCATCTTGCTCGAAAAGTGGTCGATTATACCCATGCACAGGCACAAGGCGTAGGCCTGTGACAGCCCATATCAGTGGCGCAGATGGCGCAGGCGCAGGCCCAGTCCGCACATCGCCACGACGTAGACGGCGATGCCGCCACCGACCAGCAGCCCCAGCTCCATGGCGCGACGCTGCCAGCCCCAGGCGAACCACTCGGCGGACGGCGCATTCAGCCACCAGACCAAGGCCACCATGGCCGCGCAACCGCCCAGCAGGCGCAGCAGGAACAGCCACCAGCCCGGCGCCGGGCGGTATACGCCGCTCTTGTACAGCCCCCAGAGCAGCAGGCCGGTGTTGAGCATCGACGACAGCGAAGTGGCCAGCGCCAGTCCGACGTGCTGCAGCGGCCAGATCAGGATCAGGTTGAGCACCATGTTGGCCACCATGCACTGCACGGCGATGCGCACCGGGGTCTTCAGGTCCTGACGAGCGAAGAAGCCCGGCGCCAGCACCTTGATCAGCATGAAGGTCAGCACGCCCAGCGAATAGGCCTCCAGCGCGCCGGCCGCCTGCTCCACGTCGCGCTCGGTCATCTTGCCGTAATGGAACAGGCTGGCGATTAGCGGCTCGGAAAGGATCGCCAGGGCCAGCGCCGCCGGCACGCCGACCAGCAGCACCATGCGCAGCGCCCAGTCGATGGTCGCCGAGAAGGCCTTGGGGTCGCCGCCGGCATGCTGGCGCGACAGGCTGGGCAGGATCACCGTGCCGATGGCGATGCCGAAGGCACCCAGCGGCAACTCCGACAGGCGGTCGGCGTAATACAGCCAGGACACGCTGCCGGTCTGCAGGAAGGACGCCAGCACGGTATCCAGCAGCAGGTTGACCTGGCTGACCGACACGCCGAACAGCGCCGGCACCATCAGCATCATGATCCGCCTGACCCCTTCGTCGCCGCGACTCGGCCGCGGAATCGGCAACAGGCGGATACGCGCCAGGAACGGCAACTGGAACAGCAACTGGGCCAGCCCGGCGACGAACACGCCCCAGGCCAGCGCCATGATCGGCTGATCGAAATACGGCGTGAGCAGCACCGCCGAGCCGATCATGCAGACGTTCAGCAGCACCGGGGTGAAGGCCGGCACGGCGAAACGCCCATAGCTGTTGAGGATGCCGCCGCAGAAGGCGGTCAGCGAGATCAGCAGCAGATACGGAAAGGTGATGCGCAGCAGGTCGCCGGCCAGGGCCAGCTTTCCCGGATCGTCGCGAAAGCCCGGCGCGAACAGCATCACCAGATAGGGCGAGGCCACCACTCCCAGCGCCGTCAGGGCCGTCAGCACCAGCCCGAGACGGCCGGCCACCCGATCGACCAGCTGCTTGACCTCCGCCAGACTGCGCTGGGCGCGATACTCCGAAAGCACCGGGACGAACGCCTGCGCGAAGGCTCCCTCGGCGAATAGCCGGCGCAGGAAATTGGGGATCTTGAAGGCGATGAAAAAGGCATCGGCGGCCGGACTGGAACCGAAATAGGCCGCCACCACCATGTCGCGCACCATGCCCAGCACCCTCGACAGCAGGGTCATCACGCTGACCACGGCACTGGATCGCAACAAACCGCCTTTGCTCGACTCGCCAGACATGCTTTAATTCCCACCCCTGCAAAGGTGGGCGAGTTTAAGCCAGTGCCAGCCCGTCCGACCAGCGACCCGTAGCCGCCATCGGTGCTTGACAACCCAGTCGAGCATCGGCATGATTCGCGGCCTTATTATTTGGTATCCCCAGTTTTCGAGGAGCTCGACGGTGGCCAACTCCCCCTCCGCCAAAAAACGCGCCAAACAGGCTGAGAAGCGCCGCAGCCACAACGCAAGCCTGCGCTCGATGGTGCGTACCTACATCAAGAACGTAGTTAAGGCTATCGACGCCAAAGATCTGGCCAAAGCCCAGACCGCCTACACCCTGGCTGTACCGGTGATCGACCGTATGGCCGACAAGGGCATCATCCACAAGAACAAAGCTGCTCGTCACAAGAGCCGCCTGAACGGCCACATCAAGGCCCTCGCCCAGGCATAAGCTTCTGTTCCAACAAAAAACCGGCTTAGGCCGGTTTTTTGTTGCCCGCAGGAAAGCCTCAGACAGCAGCGACCGACGGCGGAGCCGACCTGTGGATAAAGCCTTGGCCTGCGGAAGCCTTTGGCGTACACTCCGCCCAGACCTTGCAAGTGCGATACCCTGGGGCCGATTAGGATTCGACGCCGGTAACAAAGCTTGAGGGGCATGCCGAGTTGGTAACAGAACTCGTAAATCCACTGTTGCAAACTTATAGTTGCCAACGACGACAACTACGCTCTAGCCGCCTAAGGGCGCTAGCTGACCCTAGGGGATGCCTGTAAACCCGAAGATTTGGTCAGTCATATAGAACAGGATCGCCGCCAAGTTCGCTGTAGACGTAACGGCTAAAACTCATACAGCTCGCCCAAAGCACCCTGCCCGTCGGGCGGCAATGGGTTAACTCAATAGACCGGGATAAGCATGTAGAACCGATAGTGGAGAGCTGGCGGACGGGGGTTCAAATCCCCCCGGCTCCACCAAATGTACGAAACCAAACCCCTGATTTTCCTAGAATCTCAGGGGTTTTGTGTTTCTGGGAGCCTACTCCGCCAATACGCTGTCGAGGCCGGACCTCGGGCAAGACGCTCTACCCCGCGCACTGCCGCCCCCGCCTGCCCGACCGAGCAGCCCAGCCGCCGAGGAGCCGCCCATCGCGATGAACACCACAGCACCGACCGACGGCCTGCCTGCGAGCGCCCTGCTGACCCTGCTGGACAGCCTGGGCGAAGAGCAGTTCCTCGCCCAGCTGCTCGACTGGATGCACGCCGCACTGGGCGCCGACCAGTGCATGCTGTTCTTCTGCGCCGAGGACAAGCGCGTCTCCACCCTGCTGTACAAGGACTTCGCACAGGACGAGTCGGCCCGCGCCCTGGCCCACTCCTACATCAGCGAGCGGCGCTACATGCAGGACCCCAACTTCGCCCTGCTCAAGACCTGCCCGCCGGGCGAGCTGCATGTGCTGCACCTGGATCACCTCAGCACCGGGATGGGCCCCAGCTACCGGCGGCGCTTCTTCGACGAGCCCGGCTTCAAAGACAAGCTGTCGATCATCCGCGGACACGAGGCGGGCAACTACTACCTCAACCTGTACCGCCGCACCGGCAGCTTTGGCGAGGTGCTCGGCCAGGCCGACGACGAGCAGCGCATCGCCCGCCTGCTCGGCAGCCTGCTGGTCAAGCACTACCTGCTCAACCGCAAGATGCTCGCCCAGGGGCCGCTGGCGTTCCTCTCGCAGCGCGAGCAACAGGTCTGCCAGGCAGTACTGCAGGGCAAGAAGAGCGAGCTGATCGCCGACGAACTCAGCGTTTCCCTGCACAGTGTCGCCACCTACCGCAAGCGTGCCTACGAGAAGCTGGGCATTTCCAGTCGCGCCCAACTGTTCGCCCTGTGCCAGTGAGCTGTCCCTTTTTTCAGGGGACAGGACCGGTCAGCCGCATCCCTTAACCTGCGCTCCTCAGCCGTAGTCACACCTACGATAAGAATCGAGAGAGCCTGTCCATGAAACCCGAAAGCCACATCAAAGAAGCCGGCCGCCCGTTCAATGGCGAGGAGTTCCTTGCCAGCCTGCGCGACGGCCGCGAGGTCTACTACGCCGGCGAGCGCGTCGAGGACGTCGCCACCCACCCGGCGTTCCGCAACTCGGCCCGCACCGTGGCCGCGCTCTACGACGCCCTGCACGCTCCGGAAACCAAGGACAAGCTGTGCTGGGCGACCGACACCGGCAACGGCGGCTACACCCACAAGTTCTTCCGCTACGCCCGCTCGCCGCAGGAACTGCTGGAGCAGCGCGACGCCATCGCCGAGTGGGCGCGCATGAGCTACGGCTGGATGGGCCGCACCGCCGACTACAAGGCCGCCTTCGGCGACGTGCTCGGCGCCAACCCGGAGTTCTACGGCAAGTTCGAGGGCAACGCGAAGATCTGGTACAAGCGCATCCAGGAAAACTGCCTGTACCTCAACCACGCCATCGTCAACCCGCCGATCGACCGCAACAAACCGAGCGACGAGGTCAAGGACGTCTACGTCCACGTCACCCGCGAGACCGACGAGGGCATCTACGTCAACGGCGCCAAGGTGGTGGCCACCAACTCCGCGCTAACCCACTACAACTTCATCGGCCAGACCGCCGTGCAGGACATCGGCGACGATCCCGACTTCGCCCTGCTGTTCATCACCCCGATGAACGCCAAGGGGGTCAAGCTGATCTCCCGCGTGTCCTACGAGAAGAACGCCAGCGACAGCGCCTCGCCGTTCGACTACCCGCTGTCCTCGCGCTTCGACGAGAACGACGCGATCCTGATCCTGGAAGACGTGTTCATCCCGTGGGAAGACGTGCTGATCTACAAGGACAAGCAGAAGCTGATGCAGTGGGGCTTCGAGGCCGGCTTCGGCCGCCTGTACCCGCTGCAGGCCTGCACCCGCTTCGCAGTCAAACTGGACTTCCTCGCCGGCCTGCTGGAACAGGCGTTGGAATGCACCGGCGCGGTGGAGTTCCGCGGTGTGGCCGCCGAGCTGGGCGAAGTGGTCGCCTGGCGCAACCTGTTCTGGTCGATCTCCGAGCACATGTGCCTGGCCGCCCAGGAGTGGAAGAGCGGCGCCTACCTGCCGCCGACCGAGTCGGCGTTCAACTACCGCGCCTTCGCGCCGATGGCCTATGACAAGATCTTCCACATCGTCAAGACCACCGCGGCCAGCGGCCTGATCTACCTGCCGGGCAGCAACGTCGACCTGCAGAATCCAGAGCTGAACGCTGCCCTGGCCCGCTACTGCCGCGGCTCGGGCGACATCCAGCACACCGACCGGATCAAGATCATGAAGCTCTTGTGGGACGCCATCGGCACCGAGTTCGGCGGTCGCCACCACCTCTACGAGCTGAACTACGCCGGCACCGCCGACGCCATCCGCATCCAGTGCCTGGGCAGCGCCCGCGCCAGCGGCGAGATGAAGAAGATGCGCGCGCTGTCGCAACAGTGCATGAGCGAGTACGACGTCGACGGCTGGACCATCCCCGGCCTGCAGTAAGCCGCCAGGCAAGACCACGGGGGCCGCCGAAGAGATCCGCCGGCCCCCGTGGCGTTTCCGCCCTCGGCTCGCGCGGACGCTCAGTCCCGCGCGCGACTGAACACGTAGTCGTGCTCGCGCTCCGGCTCGTGGCAGGCGAAGCAGGCGGTCGCCGCATCGCCTGCCACCGCGCGCCGCTGGCGGTCGCCGCCGGCGAAGCCCTCGAAGCCCCAGCCGCCGGTCGCGGCGAAGCGCTGGCTGTCCTTGTGCATCACTCCGACCACCTTGCGCGCGCCCTCGACCACCGCGGCGTCGCTGCGCTTGGCCTCCAGCAGATCGAAGACGATCACCGCGCCGTCGGCGAAGCGCCCGTTGCGGTAGCCCTCCAGGGCGGTGTCGTTGGCATAGATATGGTGAATGCCGCCGAAGGCCGCATGCAGCGGATGCCCCTCCTCGATCAGCATGCTCTTGACGTGACGCCAGTCGCGGTAGCCTTCGGGATAGGCCACCTCGGGTTCGGCGGCGATGCCCGCGGTCGCGACGCACAGGGCCCCGAGGGCCAGCAGCAGGGGTTTCATGGCACGCACCTCTCGACGGAATGCAGGAAGACTCCGCACAGGGGGCACGCCCGCAGCGCACATCGCCCTGCACCGAGCCGGTGCCTTGAAGCGTAGAGGCGCGACCTGCCCCGTCAAGGCCGCCCGGGCGGTGCGCCCTTGATGCCCTCTGCCCTGGCGCCGATAATGCCGGGTTTTCACGCAGCGCCCGGCTCAAGAGCACACCGATGAAAGACAGCATTCGTCACCTGATCCAGCAAGCCCTCACCCGCCTGACCGCCGAGGGGGTGCTGCCCGAGGGGCTGACTCCGGCGATCCAGGTGGAAAACACCAAGGACAAGAGCCACGGCGACTTCGCCAGCAACATCGCCCTGATGCTGGCCAAGCCGGCCGGGCTCAAGCCGCGCGAGCTGGCCGAGAAGCTGATCGCCGCGCTGCCCGCCGACCCGGCGGTAAGCAAGGTGGAGATCGCCGGCCCCGGCTTCCTCAACTTCTTCCAGAACCGCGATGCCCTGGCCCAGCGCCTGGAGGCCGCCCTGGCCGATCCGCACCTGGCGGTGCGCAAGGCCGGCGCCGCCCAGCGCGTGGTGGTCGACCTGTCCTCGCCGAACCTGGCCAAGGAAATGCACGTCGGCCACCTGCGCTCGACCATCATCGGCGACGCCGTGGCCCGCGCGCTGGAGTTCCTCGGCGATACGGTGATCCGCCAGAACCACGTCGGCGACTGGGGCACCCAGTTCGGCATGCTGCTGGCCTACCTGCAGGACCAGCCGGTCGAGTGCGAGACCGACCTCGGCGATCTGGAGCAGTTCTACCGCGCGGCGAAGAAGCGCTTCGACGAATCGGCCGGCTTCGCCGACCGCGCCCGCGGCCTGGTGGTCAAGCTGCAGGCCGGCGACCCCGAGTGCCTGCGCCTGTGGCAGCGCTTCAACGAGATCTCCCTGGCCCACTGCCAGAAGGTCTACGACCGCCTGGGCGTCAAGCTCGGCCCGGCTGACGTTCGCGGCGAGAGCGCCTACAACGCCGACCTGGCGCAGATCGTCGCCGACCTCGAAGCCCGCGGCCTGCTCAGCGAGAGCGACGGCGCGCAGTGCGTGTTCATGGACGAGTACCAGAACGCCGAGGGCAAGCCGCTGCCGGTGATCGTGCAGAAGGCCGACGGTGGCTACCTGTACGCCACCACCGACCTGGCGGCGATGCGCTACCGCAGCCAGACCCTCAAGGCCGACCGGGTGCTGTACTTCGTCGACCAGCGCCAGGCCCTGCACTTCCAGATGGCCTTCGAGGTGGCGCGCCGCGCCGGCTTCGTCCACGAGGGCATGGATCTGGAGCACATGGGCTTCGGCACCATGAACGGCGCCGACGGTCGGCCGTTCAAGACCCGCGACGGCGGCACCGTCAAGCTGATCGACCTGCTCGACGAGGCCGAGCTGCGCGCCTACGCCCTGGTCAAGGGCAAGAACCCGGAGCTGGACGAGGCCGAGCTGCGCCGCATCGCCCGCGCCGTGGGCATCGGCGCGGTCAAGTACGCCGACCTGTCCAAGCACCGCACCAGCGACTACAGCTTCAACTTCGAGCTGATGCTCAGCTTCGAGGGCAACACCGCGCCCTACCTGCTGTACGCCTACACCCGCGTGGCGAGCATCTTCCGCAAGCTCGGCAAGGAGATCGCCGAGATCGGCGGGCAGATCGACCTGCAGGCCGAACAGGAGCAGGCGCTGGCCGCCAAGCTCGCCCAGTTCGCCGAGGTGGTCAACGCCGTGGCCGCCAAGGGCACGCCCCATGTGCTGTGCAGCTACCTGTACGAGCTGGCCGGACTGTTCTCCAGCTTCTACGAGCACTGCCCGATCCTCGCCGCCGAGGACGAGGCCGTGCAGCACAGCCGCCTGCGCCTCGCCGCGCTGACCGGCCGCACCCTCAAGCAGGGCCTCGAACTGCTCGGCCTGGACACCCTGGAGCGCATGTAAGCGATGGCCGCCCGCAAGCAGAAACCGCGTCCGCGCGGCGCCAGCCGCACCAGCCCGGCGGCCGAACGGCGCCGGCTGCCGGGCTGGGCGTGGCTGGGCGTCGGCCTGGTGGCCGGCGGCTTCATCGCCTTCCTGGCCCAGCTGGAGCCGGGCCGCGACGAGGTCAAGCGCCCGCCGGCCAGCGCCGCCCGGCCGGCGGCGCCGACCCCGCCGCCGGAGCCAGCCAAGCCCAAGTACGAGTTCTACAACCTGCTGCAGGAGTCGCAGGTCTCCAACCCGCCGGCCAGCCAGAGCACCCCGGCACCGGCGCAGCCGACGCCGGAACAGGTCAAGGCGGTGGAGGCCGCTCGCGCCCAGGCCCTGCTCGAAGGCCGCACGCCGCCGCCCCCGCTGAGCGCTGCACCGGCGCCAGCACCGGCCCCCGCAGCCCCCGCCGCGCCGCGCCCGGCACCCGCGACGCAAGCTCCGGCTCCGGCTCCGGCCGCCAAGCCTGCCGCAACGGTGGCCGCGCCGAGCGCGCCGGCCGGCCAGCGCTTCGTCATCCAGGCCGGCTCGTTCGGCAGCCGCGAGCAGGCGGAAAGCGCTCGCGCCCGGCTGATCCTGATCGGCCAGGATGCGCGCATCGAGTCCGGCGAAGTCGGCGGCAAGACCTGGCACCGGGTGGTGGTCGGCCCGTTCAGCAGCCGACAGCAAGCCGACAGTGCGCAGCAGCGCCTGAGTGCCAACGGCATCGGCGGCGTGGTGCAGCAACGCCGCTGACGCCACGCCCACCGGCGGCGTCCGCCGACGCCGCCGGTGCGCTCTTGCCCGTCCGGCACCCCGACCAAGGTCGAGCGCGCCGGCGAGTTGAAAAGCCCTGCAGCGCCCCCATATCCCCTGCATCCCGGACGCTCGCGTCCAGCAGCAGGAGATCGCTCCCTTGACCACCATCGTTTCAGTCCGCCGCAACGGCAAAGTCGTCATGGGCGGCGACGGCCAGGTATCGCTCGGCAACACCGTGATGAAAGGCAACGCCAAGAAGGTCCGCCGCCTGTACCACGGTCAGGTGCTGGCCGGCTTCGCCGGCGCCACCGCCGACGCCTTCACCCTGTTCGAGCGCTTCGAGGGGCAGCTGGAAAAACATCAGGGCCACCTGATCCGCGCCGCCGTCGAACTGGCCAAGGACTGGCGCACCGATCGCAGCCTGAGCCGCCTGGAGGCCATGCTGGCGGTGGCCAACAAGGACGCCTCGCTGATCATCACCGGCAACGGCGACGTGGTGGAGCCCGAGCACGGCCTGATCGCCATGGGCTCCGGCGGCGGCTTCGCCCAGGCCGCGGCGCTGGCGCTGCTGCAGAAGACCGAGCTGTCGGCCCGCGAGATCACCGAAACCGCCCTGAACATCGCCGGCTCGATCTGCGTGTTCACCAACCAGAACCTGACCATCGAGGAGCAGGACTGCGCCCAGGATGCCTGACGCTGCCACCCGCGCCGCCGTCCCCCTGACGCCCTTCCCTGTCCTGCCCGGAGCCATTCCATGTCCATGACGCCCCGCGAGATCGTCCACGAACTCAACCGCCACATCATCGGCCAGGACGACGCCAAGCGCGCCGTCGCCATCGCCCTGCGCAACCGCTGGCGGCGCATGCAGCTGCCCGCCGAGCTGCGCCAGGAAGTCACCCCGAAGAACATCCTGATGATCGGCCCGACCGGCGTCGGCAAGACCGAGATCGCCCGTCGCCTGGCCAAGCTGGCCAATGCGCCGTTCATCAAGGTCGAGGCGACCAAGTTCACCGAAGTCGGCTACGTCGGCCGCGATGTGGAATCCATCGTCCGCGATCTGGCCGACGCCGCGCTGAAAATGCTGCGCGAGCAGGAAGTGCAGAAAATGCGCTACCGCGCCGAGGACGCCGCCGAGGAACGCATCCTCGACGCCCTGCTGCCGCCGGCGCGCACAGGCTTCGGCGACGAGCCGGCGCCGCGCGAGGACTCCAGCACCCGCCAGCTGTTCCGCAAGCGCCTGCGCGAAGGCCAGCTGGACGACAAGGAAATCGACATCGAGGTGGCCGAGGCACCGGCCGGCGTCGAGATCATGACCCCGCCGGGCATGGAGGAGATGACCAGCCAGCTGCAGAACCTGTTCTCCGGTCTATCCAAAGGCAAGCGGAAGACCCGCAAGCTCAAGGTCGCCGATGCGCTGAAGCTGATCCGCGACGAGGAAGCCGCCGCCCTGGTCAACGAGGAAGAGCTCAAGGCCCGCGCCCTGGAAGCGGTCGAGCAGCACGGCATCGTGTTCATCGACGAGATCGACAAGATCGCCAAGCGCGGCAACGTCGGCGGCGCCGACGTGTCCCGCGAGGGCGTGCAGCGCGACCTGCTGCCCTTGATCGAGGGCTGCACGGTCAACACCAAGCTGGGCATGGTTAAGACCGACCACATCCTGTTCATCGCCTCCGGCGCCTTCCACCTGAGCAAGCCCAGCGATCTGGTGCCGGAGCTGCAGGGCCGCCTGCCGATCCGCGTCGAGCTCAAGGCGCTGACCCCGCAGGACTTCGAGCGCATCCTCAGCGAGCCGCACGCCTCGCTGACCGAGCAGTACTGCGCGCTGATGAAGACCGAGGGCCTGGAGATCCAGTTCGCCCAGGACGGCATCCGGCGCCTCGCCGAGATCGCCTGGCAGGTCAACGAGAAGACCGAGAACATCGGCGCGCGCCGCCTGCACACCCTGCTCGAACGGCTGCTCGAGGAAGTCTCCTTCAGCGCCGCCGACCTGGCCGTGGAGCACAGCGAGAAGCCGATCGTCATCGACGCCGCCTACGTCAACGGCCACCTCGGCGAACTGGCCGCGGACGAGGACCTGTCGCGCTATATCCTGTAACCCCGGATGGTGGGCAACGCTGCGCGGTTGCCCACCCTGGCGCTGCCACATCGGGCGTAGGGTGGACAACGCCGCCGGCTTGTCCACCGTTTCGGGAACGCTTTCTTGCGGAGCACCGTCATGCCCATTCCCACCGCCATCCGCCTGCACAAGGCCTCGAAGACCCTCGAACTGCACTACGGCGAGACGCGCTACAGCCTCGGCGCCGAGTTCCTGCGCGTGCATTCGCCCTCGGCCGAGGTCAAGGGCCACGGCAAGCCGATCCTGCAGCACGGCAAGCTCAACGTCGCCCTCACCGGCGTCGAGCCGGCCGGGCAGTACGCCCTCAAGCTGATCTTCGACGACGGCCACGACAGCGGCCTGTACACCTGGGACTACCTCCACGAACTGGCCACCCGCCAGGACGCGCTGTGGGCCGACTACCTCGCCGCGCTGGCCGCCGCCGGCAAGTCGCGCGACCCCGACGAGTCGGCGGTCAGGCTGATGCTGTAGCGGGACGAATTGCCACAGCCCCTGGCAGGCAGCGTCAAGACAAAGCCCGGCATGCCGATTAGAATGGCCGGCACATTTTTTCAGGTGACTGCGACATGAGCGATCCGCGCAAGCCCGACTCCGCCGAGCCGACTACCCACTTCGGTTACCAGAACGTACCGGAGAGCCAGAAGGCGCAGAAGGTCGCCGAGGTGTTCCACTCGGTGGCCGCCAAGTACGACCTGATGAACGACGTGCTGTCCGGCGGCATGCACCGCCTGTGGAAGCGCTTCACCATCGAGCTGTCCGGCGTGCGTCCGGGTAACCGGGTGCTCGACATCGCCGGCGGCACCGGCGACCTGACACGCCAGTTCTCCCGTCTGGTCGGCCCGACCGGCGAGGTGGTGCTGGCCGACATCAACGCCTCGATGCTCCAGGTCGGCCGCGACAAGCTGCTCGACAAGGGCGTGGCCGGCAACGTCCGCTTCGTCCAGGCCGATGCCGAGAAGCTGCCGTTCCCCGACAACCACTTCGACGTGGTGACCATCGCCTTCGGCCTGCGCAACGTCACCCACAAGGAAGACGCCCTGCGCTCCATGCTGCGGGTGCTCAAGCCCGGCGGCCGCCTGCTGGTGCTGGAGTTCTCCAAGCCGGCCAGCGCCCTGCTCGGCAAGGCCTACGACGCCTACTCCTTCGCCTTCATGCCGCTGGCCGGCAAGCTGATCACCAACGATGCGGAAAGCTACCGCTACCTGGCCGAGTCGATCCGCATGCACCCCGACCAGGAAACCCTCAAGGGCATGATGGTCGATGCCGGTTTCGAACTGGTCACCTACCACAACATGACCGGCGGCATCGTCGCCCTGCACCGCGGCATCAAGCCCTGATGCTCGGCGCTGCGCTGCTCGCCGGCGTCGAGGCCGGCCTCAACAAGGTGCTGGCGCTGGACGCCACCGCGCTACCGCGCCTGGCCGCGCTGCAGGGCCGGGTGATCGCCGTCGACTGCACGGCGCCCGCGCTGCGCCTGTTCCTGCTGCCCGGCGCCGATGGCCTGCGCCTGGCCGGGCACTGGGAAGCTCCCGCCGACTGCACCCTGCGCGCCCCGGCTGGCCGTCTGCTCGAACTCGCCGTGCACCGCGACAAGAGCGCCGTGCTGCACGCGCCCGACGTCGAGCTGGACGGCCACAGCGCCTGCCTGCTCGATCTGGCGGCGATCCTCCAGGATCTGGAGCTGGACTGGGAAGGCGCGCTGGCCGAGTGGCTCGGCCCGCTCGGCGCGGTGGCTCTGGCCCGGCCGCTGCAGGGCGCCGGGCAGTGGAGCGGCGATGCCCTCGCCAGCCTGCGCCTGAACCTCGCCGACTGGCTGGCCGAAGAAGCCCGCCTGCTGGCCGGGCGTCAGGAAGCCGAAGCGCGCTTCGCCGAACTGGACGACCTCAAGCTCGCCCTCGACCGCCTCGAGGCGCGCAGCGAGCGCCTTGCCCGCCGCCTGGAAGACCACTGACCGCATGAAGCTGCTCGCCCTGTGCCGCCTGTTCCGCATCCAGCGGGTCGCCGTCCACTACCGGCTCGACGACCTGCTGCTCGACCTGCCACTGCCCTGGTGGCTGCGCAGCCTGCTGCGCGCCCTGCCCTGGCGCTGGCTACCCCGCGCCGACGCCGGGATGTCGCGCGGCGAGCGGCTGCGCCGCAGCCTGGAAGACCTCGGCCCGGTGTTCATCAAGTTCGGCCAGTTGCTGTCGACGCGCCGCGACCTGCTGCCCGCCGACATCGCCGACGAACTGGCGCACCTGCAGGACAAGGTGCCGCCGTTCCCGCCCGAGCAGGCGGTGGCGCTGATCGAGCAGCAGCTCGGCGCACGTATCGAGCAGGTGTTCAGCCGCTTCGAGCGTCAGCCGCTGGCCAGCGCCTCGGTGGCCCAGGTGCATGCCGCGCAGCTGAGAAGCGGCGAGGACGTAGTGGTCAAGGTGGTGCGGCCGGGCCTGGAGCCGGTGATCAGTCAGGACATGGCCTGGCTGTTCGTGCTGGCCCGTCTGGCCGAGCGGGTGTCCGCCGATGCCCGCCGGCTGCATCCGGTGGAGGTGGTCGGCGACTACGAGAAGACCATCTTCGACGAGCTGGACCTGCTGCGCGAGGCGGCCAACGGCACCCAGCTGCGGCGCAACTTCGACGGCTCCAAGCTGCTCTACGTGCCGCAGGTGTACTGGGACTGGTGCCGGCCCAAGGTGCTGGTGATGGAGCGCATCTACGGCATCCCGGTCACCGACCTGGACGCCCTGCGCGACCAGGGCACCGACATGAAGAAGCTGGCCGAGCGCGGCGTGGAGATCTTCTTCACCCAGGTGTTCCGCGACAGTTTCTTCCACGCCGACATGCACCCCGGCAACATCTTCGTCAGCACCCGCACACCGCACGACCCGCAGTACATCGGCATCGACTGCGGGATCATCGGCAGCCTCACCGCCGAGGACCAGGACTACCTGGCGCGCAACCTGCTGGCCTTCTTCAAGCGCGACTACCGCAAGGTGGCGCAGCTGCACATCGACTCCGGCTGGGTGCCGGCCGACACCCCGGTCAACGACTTCGAAGCGGCGATCCGAACCGTCTGCGAGCCGATCTTCGAGAAACCGCTGAAGGACATCTCCTTCGGCCAGGTGCTGCTGCGCCTGTTCCAGACCGCGCGGCGCTTCAACATGGAAGTGCAACCGCAGCTGGTGCTGCTGCAGAAGACCCTGCTCAACATCGAGGGCCTCGGCCGCCAGCTGTACCCCGACCTCGACCTGTGGGCGACCGCCAAGCCGTTCCTCGAACGCTGGATGCGCGAGCGCATGAGCCCGCTGCGCCTGCTGCGCAACCTGCAGCAGCAGGCCGAACAGGTGCCGCAGCTGGCGCGCAAGGCCGAGCTGGCGCTGGAGCGCATCGGCCAGGGCGGCCTGCCCGCCGCCGCGCGCGGCGAACGCTGGCCGGTACGTCTGCTCGGCGCCGTGCTGCTGCTCGGCGCCGCCAGCAGCGGTCTGGCCCTGACCCCCGACACCTGGCCGGCCTGGAGCATGCTGGCCGGCGGTCTGTACCTGATCCTGCGTCGATAGCCAGCGCGCCACGCCGCTGGCAAACTGACTCAATTGTGAACCGGCGCCCGGTGCGCCCCGGACAAGCGAACACCCCATGAGCAACTGGCTGGACGAAATTCACTGGAACGCCGACGGGCTGGTCCCGGCGATTGCCCAGGACCACAAGAGCGGGCGCATCCTGATGATGGCCTGGATGAACCGCGAATCCCTGCAGCTGACCGTCGACGAGGGCCGCGCCATCTACTGGTCGCGCTCGCGCGGCAAGCTGTGGCGCAAGGGCGAGGAGTCCGGCCACGTGCAGAAGCTGCACGAACTGCGCCTGGACTGCGATGCCGACGTGATCGTCCTGCAGGTCGAGCAGCTCGGCGGCATCGCCTGCCACACCGGCCGCGAGAGCTGCTTCTACCGCGTCTACCGGGACGGCGCCTGGCAGACCGTCGATGCGGTGATCAAGGACCCGCACGCCATCTACGAACACAAGGGCCACAGCCATGAGTGAAGCCATGAGCCACGACACCCTCGCGCGCCTGGCCGCAGTGCTGGAGGCGCGCAAGGGCGCAGCCCCCGACAGCTCCTACGTGGCCAGCCTGTACCACAAGGGCCTGAACAAGATTCTGGAGAAAGTCGGCGAGGAGTCGGTGGAAACCATCCTCGCCGCCAAGGACGCCGCCGTGAGCGGCGACTGCAGCGACCTGATCTACGAGACCGCCGACCTGTGGTTCCACTCCCTGGTCATGCTCGCCGCCCTCGGCCAGCACCCGCAGGCGGTCCTCGACGAGCTGGACCGCCGCTTCGGCCTCTCCGGGCACGCCGAAAAGGCCGCCCGTTCGCAATCCTGATTTCAACCTACTCGGAGATTCCATCATGGGATTCGGCGGCATCAGCATCTGGCAACTCCTGATCATCCTGCTCATCGTGGTCATGCTGTTCGGCACCAAGCGCCTCAAGTCGCTCGGCTCGGACGTCGGCGAAGCGATCAAGAGCTTCCGCAAGTCGGTGAACACCGAAGAAGAGGCCGGCAAGCCGCAGGTGGAGGAGCCCAAGGGCACCACCATCCAGGGCGAAGTGCGCAAGGTCGACGAGCCGGCGAAGAAGAACTGACGCACCCTGGTGCCGGAGCGTGGCTGAATCATGTTCGACGTAGGCTTTAGCGAACTGCTGCTGGTCGCCCTGGTGGCCCTGCTGGTGCTCGGCCCCGAGCGCCTGCCGGGCGCGGCGCGCACCGCCGGCCTGTGGATCGGTCGGATCAGGCGCAGCTTCGCGGCGATCAAGACCGAGGTCGAGCGCGAGATCGGCGCCGACGAGATCCGCCGCCAGCTGCACAACGAAAACATCCTGGCCATGGAACGCCAGCAACAGCAGGCCAGCGCGACGGACACCAAGGTGCCGCCCGCAGCCCCGCTGCCGGGCGAGGCGCCGGCCACGCCGAGCGGCCCCACCGAGGCGCAGGTCAACGCACCGATCGCCGCGCACAGCCGCCTGGCCTCGCTGCCCGGCCATTCGTCCGCCCCGCCGCTCGCGGAAGCCGCCAGCCACGACGCCAGCATCCCCTCCGCCGGCACGGTCGCCCGCACGGACGCCGCGCCGGCCGCCACCGAGCCTCCACGCAGCACATGACCAGCCAGACCCCGCCCTCCGACCAGGAAATGCCCCTGATCGCGCACCTCACCGAACTGCGCAACCGCCTGCTGCGCTGCGTGGTGATCATCCTGCTGATCTTCGCCGGGCTGTTCTACTTCGCCCAGGACATCTACGCGCTGGTCGCCGCGCCGCTGCGCGCCTACCTGCCCGAAGGCGCCACCATGATCGCCACCGGGGTGGCCTCGCCGTTCCTCACCCCGTTCAAGCTGACCCTGATGGTCTCGCTGTTCCTCGCCATCCCGGTGATTCTCCAGCAGATCTGGGGCTTCATCGCCCCCGGCCTGTACCAGCACGAAAAGCGCATCGCCGTGCCGCTGCTGATCTCCAGCATCCTGCTGTTCTACGCCGGCATGGCCTTCGCCTACTTCGTGGTGTTCCCGATCATGTTCGGCTTCTTCGCCAGCGTGACCCCGGAAGGCGTGGCGATGATGACCGACATCGGCCAGTACCTCGATTTCGTGCTGACCCTGTTCTTCGCCTTCGGCGTGGCCTTCGAGATTCCGGTGGCGACCTTCCTGCTGATCTGGGTGGGCATCGTCGACGTCGCCACCCTGCGCAAGAGCCGCCCCTACGTGATCATCGGCTGCTTCGTGGTCGGCATGTTCCTCACCCCGCCGGACGTGTTCTCGCAGACCCTGCTGGCGGTGCCGATGTGGCTGCTGTTCGAGGCCGGCCTGTTCTTCGGCGCCACGGTGCGCAGGCCGCAGACCGAGACGAGCGGGAGCGACGCGGCCGGCACCGCCCTGGCCACCCGCGACGACGACCAGCCGCCGGCGCCGCAGGCATGAACCTGCTGCTGCTCGAAGATGCCGACCTGATCGCCGCGGACCGCGCCCTGCTGCGCGGTCGGCGCCTGAAGCACCTCAACGAGGTGCATCGCGCCCAGGCCGGCGACAGCCTGCGCATCGGCCGCCTCGGCGGCGCGCTGGGCAGCGGGCGGATCCTGCGCCTGGACGGCGAGGCGGCGGAGATCGCCGTGGAACGCCTCGACGAGGCCGCGCCGGCCAAGCTGCCGATCACCCTGCTGCTCGCCCTGCCCCGGCCGAAGATGCTCAAGCGCGTGCTGCAGACCGTGGCCAGCATGGGCGTGCCGCGCCTGGTGCTGCTCAACAGCTACCGGGTGGAAAAGAGCTTCTGGCAGACTCCCTTCCTGCAGCCTGCCGCGATCCGCGAACAACTGATCCTCGGCCTCGAACAGTCCCGCGACACCCACCTGCCCGAAGTGAGCATCGAGCAGCGCTTCAAGCCCTTCGTCGAGGACCGCCTGCCGCAACTGGCCAGCGGCACCCTCGGCCTGGTCGGCCACCCCGGCGACTACCCGGCCTGCCCGCGCGCCGTCGATGCGCCGGTGACCCTGGCCATCGGCCCGGAAGGCGGCTGGATTCCCTACGAGGTGGACAAGCTGCGCGAGGCCGGCCTCGCCCCGGTGCAGCTCGGCGAGCGCATCCTGCGCGTGGAAACCGCCGTCACCGCCCTGCTCGCCCGCCTCTACTGAGCCGGCTCCGCTTCGCCCTAACGCCCACGGAGCCCGAAACGACGACGGGGCGACGCATCGCTACGCCGCCCCGTCGTTATCCGGCGGATGCCCGGATCAGTACTGCACGCCCGGCAGCGGACGCAGGTTCACTTCCACGCGACGGTTCTGCTGACGGCCCATCTCGTTGGCGTTGCTGGCCACCGGCATGTCCGGGCCGGCGCCGCGGGTGGTCACCCGCGCCGGGTTGACGCCCTGGGAGATCAGGTAGTTGGCCACGCTCTGCGCACGGCGCTGGGACAGCGCGACGTTGTACTGGTAGCCGCCGGTGCTGTCGGTGTGGCCGACGATCTCGATGCTGTTCTGGTCGAACTGCTTGAAGGAGTTGGCCAGGTTGTTCAACGGGGTATAGAAGTTGCTGGCGATATCCGCCGAGTTGGTGGCGAAGGTGATGTTGCCGGGCATGATCAGCTGGATGTTGTCGCCCTGGCGCTGCACCTCGACGCCGGTGCCCTGCATCTGCTGGCGCAACTGGGCTTCCTGCTTGTCGGCGTAGTAGCCATAGCCGGCGCCGCTGGCGCCGCCGATGGCCGCGCCGATCAGCGCGCCCTTGCCGCGGTTGTCGTGGCTGATCAGGGCCCCGGCCGCGGCACCGGCGAGGGCGCCGAGACCGCCGTACTTGGCGGTCTTGCTCATGCCGGCGGAGTCGCCCTGGGCGCTCTGGTCGTAGGGATTCTGCGCGCAACCGCTCAGCACCGACAGGGCGAGGGCGGACAGGATCAGGCGACGAGACAGTTTCATGGATGGCTCTCCTTGGATGATGGGCCAGGCCTTGCCGGGCAGTTGGTCATTAGAGGCAGCGCGAGGGAATAAATTCCCGCCTGTCTTCACTCTAGGCACGGACGAACGGATTTTCGCGCATTTCCTCGCCCAGCGTGGTGTCCGGGCCATGTCCGGCGACCACCGTGGCCTGCTCGTCGAGACGGTACAGGCGCTGGCGGATCGAACGCTCGATGGCCGAGTAGTCGCCGCCCCACAGGTCGGTGCGGCCGATGCCGCGGCGGAACAGGGTGTCGCCGGCGATCAGCAGCTTGGCGTCCTCGAACCAGAAGCTCATCGAGCCGGGCGTGTGCCCCGGGGTGTGCAGCGCCACGCCGCAGCCGCAGGCCAGCTCCTCGTCGTCCCGCAGGTAGCGGTCCGGGGCCGGCACCGGGGTGTAGGGCACGCCGAACATCCGGCACTGCAGCTCCAGGCTGTCCCACAGGAAACGGTCGGCCTCGTGCAGGTGCAGGGTCGCGCCGGTCTTCTCCTTCATCTGCCCGCTGGCGAGGAAGTGGTCGAGATGAGCATGGGTATGCACGATGCTGACCACCTTGAGGCCGTGCTTGTCCAGGCGCGCCATGATCAGCTCCGGGTCGCCGCCCGGATCGACGACGATGGCCTTTTTCGTCAGCGGGTCGCCGATGATGGTGCAGTTGCACTGCAAGGGACCGACGGGGAAGGTTTCGCGGATCAGCGCGGGTGGGGCGGCGTCCATGGGGAGGCTCCTGCAAGGGTGATGAGGCATTCTCGACCCCGCGCGCGCCAGAGGCAACGCCGCACCCGGCGCGCCGCCCCGCTAGAATGCCCGCTCACCATCAGCGAGGAGTCGCCCATGTACCTGGCCATGAACCGTTTCAAGATCGCCCGCGGTCACGAGGACACCTTCGTCGCCCACTGGCGCCAGCGCGAGAGCTATCTCGACGAGGTGCCGGGATTCGTGCGCTTCAACCTGCTGCGCGGCACCCAGACCGAGGAGTACACCCTGTTCGCCTCCTGCACCGAGTGGGAGTCGGCGGCGGCCTTCGAGGCCTGGACGCACTCCGAGGCGTTCCGCAAGGCCCACGCCAACGCCGGCAAGAGCCCGCGGGAAATCTATCTCGGCCCGCCGCAGCTGGAGCTGTTCGAGGCGGTGCTCTGACACCCCGCCCCGCGCGCCGCAGGCCGGGCCACCGTCGCCAACACGGCGGCCCGGACCGGCCTGCCGTGACAGCTCAGCGTACGCCGGCCTGGCGCAGCGCCGCCGGGGTGAACTCGCCGGCGCTGGCGCTGAAGCCGAACTCGTAGGCCGAGCGCTCCTCGTTCTTCATGCCCAGCGCCAGGTAGCGGCCGTTGAGCAGGTCGTAGAGGGTTTCCACCGCGTACCAGGGCACCTGCTTGTCGTAGTAGTTGATGGCGTGGGCCTCGGCGACGCGCCAGAGGGTGCCGCGGCCGTCGTAGTGGTCGATCAGCGCGGCCTGCCAGCTGTCCTCGTCGATGTAGAAGTCGCGCCTGGCGTAGATGTGCCGCGCGCCGCTCTTCAGGGTCGCGGTGACGTGCCAGACGCGGTGCAGCTCGTAGCGGGTTAGCGCCGGGTTGAGGTGGCCGGGCTTGATCACCTCGGCGTACTTGAGGGTCGGCGCGTCGAGCCGGTGGCTGTTGTAGGGGATGTAGATCTCCTTCTTGCCGACCAGTTGCCAGTCGTAGCGATCCAGCGCGCCGTTGTACATGTCCAGGTTGTCGGAAGTGCGCATGCCGTCGGCGGCGGTGCCGGGGCCGTCGTAGGCGACCTGCGGGGCGCGGCGCACGCGGCGCTGGCCGGCGTTGTAGAGCCAGGCCAGGCGCGGTTCCTTGACCTGGTTGAGGGTCTCGTGGACCAGCAGCACGTTGCCGGCCAGCCGCGCCGGGGCAGTGACCCGCTGGCGGAAGTAGAACAGCACGTTGCCGGGGCGGCTCGGATCGTAGTCGCGCAGGCGGGTGGGGAAGACGAACTCGTCGGTGAAGTGCACCAGGTTGTAGGCGCCGTTGGGCTGCGGAGTGGCCTGGGTGATGTAGCGGCGCACGCTGCCGCCACGGTAGCGGGTCAGGTGGTTCCAGATCACCTCCTCGGCGCTCTGCGGGATCGGGAAGGGGTTGGCGGTCTCGAAGCCCTCCAGGCCGTTGCCGCCGTCCACCAGCCGGGTGCGGGTGGCGTTGCGCGCGGTCGCCGCATAGACCTCGGCGGGCAGGCTGGCGCTGCGCCGGCTCGGGTAGACCGGCATGCGGAAGCTGTCCGGGTAGCGGCGGAACATCGCCAGCTGTCCGGGCGTCAGGTTTTGCCGGTACTGCTCGACGTTCTGCGCGGTGATGGTGAACAGCACGGCGTCGCCGGCATAGGGGTCGCCGAGAAAGCCTCGGGCATCGGCGCGCCCGGCATCGACCGGCAGGCCGCCGTCCCAGGCCGGGATGCTGCCGGCGGCGTTGCCGGCCTTCTCGGCGCCGACCGGGGTCAGGCTGCCGCCGAGCCTGGCCGCCTCCTGGGCCGGGACGGCGGCCAGCGCGTTGCCGGCCAGCAGGGCCAGGGCCAGAACGACGCGCTGCAGCGGGGTCTTGTGCGAAGTCATGCTCGCTCTCCTTGTCCGTGGCGGCTCAGAAGCTCATGCCGAAGCTGAGGCTGAGGAAGTCGCGGTCGACCAGCGTGTTGTACTTGCCGCCGAAGAAGTCGGTGTACGCCAGGCTGGCGGTATAGGTGTTCTGGTAGTCGGCGTCCAGGCCGACGCTGATCGCCTTGCGGCCCTCCTCGAAGTTGCCGCCGGGGCCGGGCGAGTAGCCGTCGACGTCGTGGGACCAGGCCAGGTTCGGCTTGAGGTTGATCCCGGCGATGGCGTCGTTGTAGTCCCACACCGCGCGCAGGCGGTAGCCCCAGGAGTTACGGGTGGTGAAGCCGTCGTCCTCGCAGTAGCGCGACAGATTGCGCTGCTCGGCGCCGCTCAGGGTGCCGGCGTTGAGGGTCTGGCAGCGCCCGTTGGGCAACGGCCCGGGGCCGAACACCGGATCGCGGCCGTAGCGCAGCTTAGAGCGGCTCTCCAGGCCGCCGACGTGGGTCCAGCCGATCTCGCCGACCAGGGTCAGCCGGCTGGCGCCCATCACCTGATCGAAGAAATGGGTGAAGGTGGTCTGCAGCTGGGTGATTTCCTTGCGCCGGTAGCCGTGGGCGTCGCGCCCGGGAGTGGCCTGGACCAGCGACAGATTGGGGTCGAGCGGGGTCAGGCCGCCGTAGAGGATGTCGGTGGTGTTGATCTGTACCGGGGCGTTGGGCCGGTAGCTGATCTCGCCGCTCCAGGCGGTGCCGCTGGGCAGGGTGGTGGAGAAGCTCAGGCCGTAGAGGCGGATGTCCTCGGGGTACTCGATGAAATAGCGCGAGTTGCCGGCCACCAGCAGCGGCGCGATCTGGCTGGCGACGCTGCCGGCCTGTGCCGGCGGCACTCCGGCGCCGACCAGCTGCGGGCCGAGTCCGGCCGGGTTGAGCGGGCTGAGCAGGCCGAACACTCCGGGGTCGGCGGCGGTGGCGCTGAAGATCGGCGCGCGGCTGTGGTAGTTGACGAAGTAGGCGCCGAACTCGGTGCCCAGCGGCTCGACGTAGTAACGCAGCGCCACGCCGAACTGGCCGTCGTCGCGGGCGTCGCGGTCGGCGCCGCGGCGCACCCGCACGCCCTCGTCCGGCGCCCCCCAGCTCGCGCCGTTGGCCTGCAGCACGCCGAGCACCGCCGGCGCCAGCGGGCCGAGGCTGGCAGCCAGGGCGTCGCGGCGGCGCAGCACGGCGAGGTTGTCGGCGCAGCCGTCGGCGACCAGGTCGGGCTGCGAGAAGAAGGTGCCGCAGTTGTCCACCACCGTCTGGTCCCACTCCAGCTGGTAGAAGGCCTCCAGCGACAGGTTGTCGCTGAGGTTCTGCGCCACGTAGAACATGTTGACCGGGATCAGCCCCTCCCTGAGTTCCGAGCCGGGCCGGCGGAAGGCGGCCACGTCGATGGGGTTGATGGCGTTGACGCTGCCCTGCAGGAAGGTGCTCTCGCCCCAGCTGACCACCTGGCGACCGAGGCGCACGGTGCCGGGCAGCTCGCCCAGGGTGTAGCGCTGGTAGACGAAGGCATCGAGCAGCTCGGCGCCGGAGGCCTGGGCGCCCTGCTTGCGGTTGCTGTCGTCGATGGCCTTGAACGGCCGGCCCTCGTCCTTGAGTTCGAAGTCGTACCAGTACTTGCCGCGCAGGAACAGGCCGCTGTCGCGGTACTTCAGCTCCAGGTCGTGGACGCCCTTGAAGATCTTCGAGAAGGTTTCCCCGCGCTTGAAGTTCAGGTGGCTGTCGTCGGAGGTCTGCGACAGGCCGCGCCCGCCGTTGTTGGCGCCGATCAGGTCGGCATCGGGGCTGGCGGTGGCCCAGCTGGCGCCCACCGTGAGGGTCGAGTCGAACTGCCCCTCGACCTCGCCGATGTTGAAGGACACCGCCTGGGCCGGCGCGGCCAGCAGCGCGGCGACACTGACGCCCAGCGGTAGCCTGGCGCGGCGCCAGGGCTGTTGGATTCTGCTCATCGACACGACTCCCTGTTGTGGTCTGCGCGCGCGTCCGACGCCGGGGCGTGCGATCCCCGCGCAGGCGTCGAACCCGCGGCTTGTAGCGACTCGCTATGAGGCATCCTGAGTATTGACCGCTTTGGCGATTTTCCAAGCCGCGCCGGCCCGGGTAGCGCAGGCACCGGGCCGAGCGGCGTAGCCGGGCGCCGCGCGCTGTCGCGGAGGGCGCGCTCAGCTTTCCAGCAGGAAGGTCACCGGGCCATCGTTGATCAGGTGGACCTGCATGTCGGCGCCGAAACGCCCGCTGGCCACCTGCGGATGGCGCGCGGCAGCGCGCGCCAGCAGGTAGTCGAACAGCGCCGCGCCCTGTGCCGGCGGTGCGGCGCTGGAGAAGCTCGGGCGCAGGCCGCTTCTGGTATCGGCGGCCAGGGTGAACTGCGAGACCAGCAGCAGCCCGCCGGCCACGTCGCTCAGCGACAGGTTCATCTTGCCGTCGGCATCGCCGAACACCCGGTAGTTGAGCAGCTTGTGCAGCAGCTTGTCGGCGCTGGCCTCGCTGTCCTGCGGCTCGACGCCGACCAGCACCAACAGGCCTTGATCGATGGCGCCGACCACCTCGCCGTCGACCTCGACGCGCGCCGCGCGCACCCGTTGCAGCAGTGCCTTCATGCGCCCTCCTCCGGGCCCAGCAGGCGCCGCGCGATCTGCCCGGTGGCGCGCACCAGGGCATCGGCGATGCCCGCCTCGCTGGCGGCGTGACCGGCGTCGCGGATGATCGCCAGCTCGCTGTTCGGCCAGGCCTGGTGCAGCGCCCAGGCGTTGTCCAGCGGGCAGATCACGTCGTAGCGGCCGTGCACGATGATCCCCGGAATATCGGCGATCTTCGGCATGTCGCGGAGCAGCTGGTCGGCTTCGAGGAAGGCGTTGTTGACGAAGTAGTGGCACTCGATGCGGGCGATGGACAGCGCGCGGTGCGGATCGGCGAAACGCTCGACGACATGGCCGTTGGGGCGCAGGGTGGCGGTGCGGCCTTCCCAGATCGACCAGGCCTTGGCGGCGTGCATCTGGGCGATCTGGTCGCTGCCGGTCAGCCGGCGATAGAAGGCGCCGACCAGATCGTCGCGCTCCTCGGGCGCAATCGGCGCCAGGTAGTCCTCCCAGTAGTCGGGGAACAGCCGGCTGGCGCCCTCCTGGTAGAACCAGCGGATCTCCTGCGGGCGGCAGAGGAAGATGCCGCGCAGGATCAGCGCGAGCACCCGCCCGGGGTGGGTCTGCGCATAGGCCAGCGACAGGGTCGAGCCCCAGGAGCCGCCGAACAGCACCCACTTGTCGATGCCCAGGTGCTCGCGGATGCGCTCCATGTCGGCGACCAGGTCCCAGGTGGTGTTGCCGTCGAGACTGGCGTGCGGGGTGGAGCGGCCGCAGCCGCGCTGGTCGAAGGTGACGATGCGGTAGACGGTCGGGTCGAACCAGCGCCGGCTGGCCTCGTCGCAACCGGCGCCGGGGCCGCCGTGCACGAACAGCACCGGCAGGCCGTCGGGCGTGCCGCTCTCGTCGACGTACAGCTCGTGCCCGCCGTCCACGGCCAGGCTGTGGACGGCGTAGGGTTTGATCTCGGGATACAGGGTCAGCATGCGGACTCTCCGATGGATGCACGGGCCCCTTGGCCCCGTGTCGATGCCAAGCATCATAGCGAGGAATGCCGCGCCCGCAGCAGGCGGCGCTGACGCACGGGCGCGGATGCCTGCGGCTTTCAGTCCGGCGCCGGGGCGAAGCTCTCGGCCTGGGCCATGCGCCACATGCGTGCGTAGAACTCGCCCTCGATCTGCCCGCCGAGCAGCTCGCCGGGCTTGAGGTAGACGTGCTTCTGCGAATACAGGGCGATCTCGCTGGTCGACACGCGCAGCGCCAGGTGGCGGGCCTCCAGTTGCGCGGGATGCTCCAGACCGGCGGCGGCGAGCATCTCGGCCAGCGCCTTGAGGGTGTTGCGGTGGAAGTTGTGCACCCGCTGCGCCTTGTCCTCAACGACCAAGGCGCGCTGGCGCAGCGGGTCCTGGGTGGCCACCCCGGTCGGGCACTTGTTGGTGTGGCAGGACTGCGACTGGATGCAGCCGATGGCGAACATGAAGCCGCGCGCCGAGTTGGCCCAGTCGGCGCCGATCGCCAGCACGCAGGCGATGTCGAAGGCGCTGACGATCTTGCCGCTGGCGCCGAGGCGGATCTTGTCGCGCAGGTCGAGGCCGACCAGGGTGTTGTGGACGAACAGCAGGCCTTCGCGCAGCGGCACGCCGATGTGGTCGGTGAACTCCAGCGGCGCCGCGCCGGTACCGCCCTCCTTGCCGTCGACCACGATGAAGTCGGGGAGGATGCCGGTCTTGAGCATGGCCTTGGCGATGGCCATGAACTCCCACGGATGGCCCAGGCAGAACTTGAAGCCCACCGGCTTGCCGCCGGACAGCTCGCGCAGGCGGGCGAGGAATTCGAGCAGCTCGACGGGGGTGGAGAACTCGGCGTGGCGCGCCGGCGAGATGCAGTCCTCGCCGAGCGGCACGCCACGGGTGGCGGCGATTTCGGCGGTGACCTTGTGTTTCGGCAGGATGCCGCCGTGGCCGGGCTTGGCGCCCTGGCTGAGCTTGACCTCGATCATCTTCACCTGCGGATCGTTGGCCTGCACGGCGAACTTCTGTGCGTCGAAACGGCCCTCGGCCGTGCGGCAGCCGAAGTAGCCGCTGCCGATCTCCCAGATCAGGTCGCCGCGGTGCTCGCGGTGGTAGGGGCTGATGCTGCCCTCGCCGGTGTCGTGGGCGAAGCCGCCGAGCGCCGCGCCCTGGTTCAGCGCGCGGATGGCATTGGCGCTCAGCGCGCCGAAGCTCATCGCCGAGATGTTGAAGATCGACGCCGAGTACGGCTGGCGGCACTGCGGGCCGCCGATCTCGACGCGAAAGCTCGCCGGGTCGAGGTGCGCGGCCGGCAGCATGGAGTGGCCGATGAATTCGAAGCCGGTCTGGCTGACGTCGCTCAGGGTGCCGAACGGCTTGTCGGCCGGCTCGTTCTTCGACCGGGCATAGACCAGCGAGCGCTGCGCGCGGGAGAACGGCAGGCGCTCGTTGTCGCCTTCGAGCAGGTACTGGCGGATCTCCGGGCGGACGAACTCCACCAGGTAGCGGATGTTGCCGAGGATCGGGTAGTTGCGCCGCACCGCGTGGCGGGTCTGGCGCAGGTCGTTGATGCCGACCAGGGTCAGCGCGCCGCCGAGCAGGGTCACCAGCCACAGCCAGGGGTGGCCGGCGAGGAACGGCAGGGTCAGCAGGGTGATCAGCACGCAGGCGGCGAAGAAGGCGTAGCGGCTGAGCAGCGACAGATTGATCCACATGGCTCTGGGCATCTCCGGTCGACGGGAGACCAGCGTCCGGGTCTCCCTCGCCCACCACTGTAACGGAGCCGGCGCCGCGCGGCATGCCCGGCGGCTGGCGACGCGCGGCACAGCGCAGTGGTCAGACCGTTTGTCGAGGCATATCATGCAGCGCAACACGAAAGCCGCCAGAAAGCCGCACTTTCGTCCGTTTTTACCCCCTCACGACCGAAGATGACCGAACTTTGACGCCAAAAGCGTCACGCTCTCGACGGTCGAGCCTAGCGAGCACTGCACCCGATGCGACTGATCCGCGCCCTGCAAAGCCAACGCCAGCACGACAAGCATCTCCTCGACTCGATCGGCCGCAACATGGCCACCGCCGAGTTCAGCCCCGACGGCACCCTCATCACCGCCAACCCGCAGTTCTGCCAGACCCTGGGCTATGCCCGCGAGGAACTCGCCGGCCTGCCGCACCGCCGCTTCTGCGCCGCGGAGCAGGCCGACAGCGCCGAATACCGGCAGTTCTGGACGCGCCTGCGCGTCGGCGAATCCTTCACCGGGCAGTTCCGCCGCCAGCGCAAGGACGGCCGGCCGGTCTGGCTGGAAGCCACCTACATGCCGGTCTGCGACCGCCACGGGCAGGTCAGCCGGGTGCTCAAGATCGCCCGCGACATCAGTGCGCGGGCCGAGCACAACCGCCACGCCGAGCACCTGGTCGACGCCATCAACCGCTCGATGGCGGTGATCGAGTTCGAGCTGGACGGCAGCGTGCGCCGCGCCAACGACAACTTCCTCGCCACCATGGGCTACACCGAGGCGCAACTGCACGGCCAGCACCACCGCCTCTTCTGCACCGAGGAATACCGGCGCAGCCGCGACTACCAGGCCTTCTGGGAACGCCTGCGCCGGGGAGAGCATGTCAGCGGCGAGTGCCAGCGGGTCACCCGCGACGGCCGACCGATCTGGCTGGAAGCCTCCTACACGCCGATCCTCGACGACCAGGGGCGCCCCTACCGGGTGATCAAGTTCGCCAGCGACATCAGCGCGCGGGTCGAGCGCCACCACGCCGAACAGCACAGCGCGCAGACCGCCTACGGCATCGCCCGGCACACCGAACAGCTGTCCGCCGACGGCAGCCGGGTGATCCTCGACACCCTGGAGCGCATGCACGCGCTAGCCGAGCAGGTGCGCCAGGCGGCCGCGCATGTCGCCCATCTGGAAGCGCAGATCCGCGGCATCAGCGGCATCGTCGGCGACATCGAGCAGATCGCCCAGCAGACCAACCTGCTGTCGCTCAACGCCGCCATCGAGGCGGCGCGCGCCGGCGAGGCCGGGCACGGCTTCGCCGTGGTGGCCGGCGAGGTGCGGCAGCTGGCCGGCCGCACCTCGCGCTCGACCGCCACCATCGGCACGCTGATCGAGGCGATCCAGGGCGGCACCGTCGAGGTCAGCAGCGGCATGTCGGGCTGCCTGAGCCTGGTCGAGGACGGCGTCGCGCTGGCCAATCAGGCCGGCGCGGCGATCCGCGAGATCCAGCAGGGCGCCGAGCAGGTGGTCGAGGTGGTGCAGCAGTTCTCCACCACCCTGGCGCGCTGAGGCTCAGGCGCAGTCCGGCCGGCCGCTGGTGAAGCGCCGGCCCGGATCGATCAGCGCATCGAAGTCCTTGAGCGCGCGCGCGCCGATCAGCAGCGGATAGTCGAAGTGGCTGCGGTCGGTGAGGTTGACCTCGATGCGCTGGCGGCTGTCGCCCAGGCAGACCGGCATGGCGATCACCGGGCGCGCGGTGTAGGCCGCCTCGTCACCGGCGGCGATGTCGCCGGCGCGGCGCTTGATGTAGCCCATGCGCAGCAGCGGACGGACCAGGGTGCGGGGCTCGGCGTGTTCGCCGACGGCCAGCTGGAAGCGCACCCACTGCGCGCCATCCTTCTCGAAGGTCTCGATGTTGCGGGCGCTCAGCGAGGCGGTCTCCGCGCCGGTGTCGAGCTTGGCGGGCAACGCCAGGTCCAGCTCGGGCAACAGCACCTGCTCGTGCAGACCGAAAATCGGCTGGTCGTCGGCGTGGGCAAGAGTGCAGCACAGCGACAGGCTGGCCAGCAGGGCGATCAGGGGGGACTTCATGTCGACAACATCTCTCGATGACAAGCTGCGGCACGCTACCGGGTGCCGCCTGAAAAGGTGAACAGGGCCCGGAACGGGCACGGCGACACGCGTGCCGCCGCCCTGCCGGGGACCATGCCTGCGCCAGCCTAGGGCGCGCGGCTGAATCCTGGCTGAATCGTCGCTCGCGGAGCGGCTACTTGAGGCCGGCGCCGGAGAACACCAGCACCTTGTCGTTGCCGAACTGGATGCTGATGAAGCTGCGCTCGTCGCCCCAGGTGCAACTGCTGAAGCCCAGCGCCCCGGCGCACTCGGCCGGAGCGCCGAGCAGTTGCTCGACCTCGACGCGGCTCATGCCCGGCTTGAGCCTGGAGAAGTTTTCCTGGTTGACCTTGTTGCAGGCCGCCAACAGCACACAGCAGGCCAGCAGGGCGAGAGAACGCAGCGACATCGCATGACTCCTGGGGAGAAGAAGGCCCGGCCGCGCAGCGCGGCAAGCGGGGGTGCAGGTTGGACGCCGCTGCCGGCGCTGCGTTCCGCAGCAGGCGCAGGCGGCAGCGCCACCCGCGCCGCGGCGCGACTCAGGCCTCGCGGTGGTAGGCGGTGACGCGCTCGACTTCCTCGCGGGAGCCGAGGAACACCGGCACGCGCTGGTGCAGCGAGGTCGGCTGGATGTCGAGGATGCGCTGTGCACCATCGGTGGCCGCGCCGCCGGCCTGCTCGATGATGAAGGACATCGGGTTGGCCTCGTACATCAGGCGCAGCTTGCCGGGCATCGACGGGTCGCGGGCATCGCGCGGGTACATGAACAGCCCGCCGCGGGTGAGGATGCGGTGCACGTCGGCGACCATCGAGGCGATCCAGCGCATGTTGTAGTTCTTGCCCAGCGGGCCTTCCTTGCCGGCCAGCAGCTCGCCGACGTAGCGCTGCACCGGGGCTTCCCAGTGGCGCTGGTTGGACATGTTGATGGCGAACTCGGCGGTGCTTTCCGGCACGCGGATGTCGTCGTGGGTCAGCACGAAGCTGCCCAGCTCGCGGTCGAGGGTGAAGCCCTTGACGCCGTTGCCGAGGGTCAGCATCAGCATGGTCTGCGGACCGTAGATCGCATAGCCGGCCGCCACCTGCTCGGTGCCCGGCTGCAGGAAGGCTTCCTCGCCCAGGTCGCAGCCGTTGTCGCAGCCGTTCGGGCAGCGCAGCACGGAGAAGATGGTGCCGACCGAGACGTTGACGTCGATGTTGCTGGAGCCGTCCAGCGGGTCGAACACCAACAGGTAGGCACCCTTGGGGTACTGGCCGGGGATCTGGTAGGCCTGCTCCATTTCCTCGGAGGCCATGCCGGCCAGGTGGCCGCCCCACTCGTTGGCTTCGAGCAGGATCTCGTTGGACAGCACGTCGAGCTTCTTCTGCACTTCGCCCTGCACGTTCTCGCTGCCGGCCGTGCCGAGCACGCCGCCCAGCGCGCCCTTGGAGACCTGGTGGCTGATTTCCTTGCAGGCGCGCGCCACCACCTCGATGAGGAAGCGCAGGTCCGCCGGCGTGTGGTTGCTGCGGGTCTCTTCGATCAGGTAGCGGCTGAGGGTCACGCGGGACATGGTGGTGGGGCTCCGGAGGGGAAGAAAAAAACCGCGGCATTTTAACCCGAGTTGGCCCGCGCCGCTGCTGCCGGCGCACGAACGGCCGCCATCGGTCCGCGCAGGCGCCTCGGGGCGGAAAAAATGCTGCGCGCGGGCCGGGCGCTCTTTATCATCGCGCGCCTGTTTTTCCCACCGCACAGACTCCCATGGCCAACATGCAGATGATTGTCGGCGCCGACCCCGAGCGCCTGGAAACCTGGATCAAGTACCGCAGCGGCCTGTGCCGCGACTGCCAGGCCACCTGCTGCGGCCTGCCGGTGGAGGTGCGCATCGCCGACCTGGTGCGCCTCGGCGTGGTCGACGACTTCGAGGCCCAGGAGCCGCCCAAGCAGATCGCCAAGCGCCTGAGCAAGGCCGGCATCGTCGGCCACTTCAACCAGAAGCACGGGATCTTCACCCTGCAGCGCACCGCCAGCGGCGACTGCCTGTACCTGGACCAGAAGAGCCGGCGCTGCAGCGTCTACGCCAACCGCCCGGACACCTGCCGCAACCACCCGCAGGTCGGCCCGCGCCCCGGCTACTGCGCCTACCGGCCGCAGGGACTGCGCCGCTGAGCGCAAGCGCGCCTTATACCTGGTGCATAAGCTCGTCGATGCAGCCGACCACTTCCATGCTCGCCGACTCCATGCGCTCCAGCGCCTCGGCCATCGCCTGCATGTCGCCGGCCTTGCCGGCCTGCAGGGCCAGATGACCGGCCTCGTGGACGATGCGGTGCGGCGCATCGAGGGCCTTGAAGCTGCGCAGCGCGGTGTAATGCCGCGAGCCGTAGCCCTGGAAGTACCACTTGCCCAGGCGGCACTCGGTATGACAGGTCAGGTGGGTGTCGAACTCGCCGTTGTGGATGGCGCGATAGACCTGGTTCTTCCACACCGCATGGTCGAGCTTGGTGGTGTTGAGGAACGAGGTGGTGGCGGTCTCGCTCATCACCGACTGCAGGCGCTCGGAGCGCTCGATCATGGTGCCGACCACTTCGTGGATCTGTACCGAGGAGGCGGACACCTCGTTGGCGCAGTCCTGGGTCTGCAGCACCGCCTGGCGGATGCTGGCGATCTGCTCGACGATCTGCTGCACCAGCGCGTCGATCTTCGAACTGGCGTCGCCGGCGCGCTGGGCCAGATGGCGCACCTCGCCGGCCACCACGGCGAACCCGCGTCCCGCCTCGCCGGCACGCGCCGCCTCGATGGCGGCGTTGAGCGCCAGCAGGTTGGTCTGGTCGGACACCTGGCGGATGTTGTCCACCAGGCTCTGGATCGACGAGGCCGCCGCATCCAGCGCCGCCGCGCTGCTCGCGCTGCTGTCGGCATGGCTGGTGATGCGCCGCGAGCGGCTTTCCAGGTTGGCGACCGCCTTGCGCGCATCGCCGAACAGCAGGTCCAGGGTTTCCAGCTCCTTGCGCTCCTCGACCAGCGTCTCGGCGTGCTCGGCGATGCTCTGGCGGATCATCTCCAGCATCGCCGCACCCTGGATCTGGCTGGCGCAGACACGACCCTGGCCGTCCTGCTGGGAGTCGGCCGAGGAGAGCTTGCGCTCCAGCGCCTGCAGCTCTTCGAGCAGCTTGCGGGCTTCCTGTTCGGCGGCCTGGCGCAGTGCGATTTCTTTCTTCTTGCTGGCAAATATCATGAAAAGTCCCTGTACCACCGTTGCTGTTCGCCTGTGGACAAAATCGGCGGCGGCCTGCGACGGGCGCGTTGGCGCGCCCGCCGCAGGACGAAACCCAATCGTCAAAAAATCGACGATTTTGCCCCTCTGTTTGTGTTAGATCGTAACATTCGGCGACTCAGGCAACCTACGGCACAGATCAATATTCGCCCCCTCTTCTTATTCATTTTTACAATATGGTTATTCGCGACACTTTGACGCGGCGATAAGCGCGCTAGTCCAGCGGGAACAGCACGTTGCACTGGCCGGTGCCGGAGCTTTCGAAGTACGGAGTGAGCACCTCGGCGCGGCCCTTGTAGCCCTTCCAGCCGAGCAGACCGTAGAGCATCGCGGTGTCGTGCATGCCGCCCTCGCCGTCGCAGTCGCGGGCGTACTGCGGCAGCATGTCGAGGAAATCGGCGTGGTTGCCGCGCTGCCACATCTCCATCACCTTGAGGTCGACCTGCTTGTTGAACGGCCGGCTGATCTTCATCAGGTGATCACCCACCTCGCGGTTCGGCGCGATGCGGTGCGACAGCGAGCCGCTGGCGAGGAAGGCCACGCGGCGGTCGGAAGCCTCCACCGCCTGGCGGATCGACTCGCCCATGGTCTTCGAGTCTGCCAGGTGGGCGTCGTACAGCCAGGCGGCGATGGAGACGATCTTGATGCTCTTGTCGATGCCCATGTAGCGCAGCGGCACCAGGGTGCCGTACTGCAGGCCGAGCGAGGGCACATCGGTGTGGCTGCGGGTGAACACGTCGTTGGCGGTGGCGGTCGCCGCGATGGCGTCGCCCAGCTCGGCGTCGCCGACGTACTCGTAGGGCAGGTCGCGGATGAAGTGGGGGAACTCGGTGCTGGTGTACAGGCCCGAGCAGTCGGTGTTGGCGTTGATGTGGTAGCCGGCATTGACCAGCCAGTGGGTGTCGGCGACCACGATGGTGTCGACCGCCCGCTCGCGGATCATCTCGCCGAGGCGGCGGTGTCCCTCGATGGCCGCGGCGCGGCAGCCATGGTGCGGGCCGGGCTGCTCGGAGATGAACATCGACGGTACGTGGGTGACCTTGGCGGCCAGAACGATCTCGCCCATGACGGCTTCCTCTTGTTGTACGGACAGGGACTGTGCCGGACAGGCCGGCGGTTGGTGCGCCCAGTATCCGCACGGGCCGAGGGGAGAACATTGCCGCTGGCGGCAAAAGACTAGCCTTTACGCGCAACCTGCTGCATCCAGAGGCTACCCACCGAAGCACGACACCGGCATCGGCAGAAAATCGCCGCGCGAATTTTCTGCCCCACGCACTGCGCGCGCCTTCGCCCCTGCCGACTGCCCCCAGAGGGTTGCATGCGTCCTTTATGGAGCGGTTCCCGGCTCGCTCAGCGGGCGCAGCCGCGCGCGGTAGCGGCTCGGCGTCTCGCCGGTCCAGCGCTTGAAGGCGCGGTTGAAGTGGCTCGGCTCGGAGAAGCCCAGCGCGTAGGCCAGCGCGCTGAACGGCTGCTGCGACTGCTGCACGTAGCGCCGCGCCAGGGTGGCGCGCACCTCGTCGAGAATCCCGCTGAACGAGGTGCCCTGCCGCGCCAGCCGGTACTGCAGGGTGCGCGGATTGCTGCCCAGCTCGGCGGCCACCGCCTCCAGGGTCGGCGTGCCGCCGGGCAGCAGCTCCAGCAGCCGCGCGCGCACCTGCAGCGCCGGGTTGAGCAACTGGTGACGGGCCAGGTACTCGGCCACCAGACGGTCGTTCTGCCGCGCCAGCTCCGGGTTGCCGGTGGGCAGCGGGCGCTGCAGCTCGGCACCGTCGAGCAGCAGGCTGTTGTCGGGCGCAGCGAACTGCACCGGCGCGGCGAAGTGCTCGCGCCAGGGCGCGGGGTCGGCCGGCGCTGCGCGCATCAGGTTGACCGCGCGCGGCGCGAAGCTCGGTCCGCGCATGTCCTGCAGCAGCTTGCTCACCGCGCCGAGGAAGTAGTCCACCCCCTCCGGGGCGATCTGCGCCTGACCGTCGATCTCCTGCACCAGCATGCGAAAGCGCAAGGCGTCGCCCTCGGCTTCCAGGCTCAGGTCGGCGCCGTCGTTGAGCAGCGCGGCGAAGCGCACCATGCGCTCCAGAGCTTCGAGCAGGGTGCTGCTGGCCCACAGCGAGAAGCCGAGGGCGTGGAAGGTGGTCGGGCAGACGAAGCGCGCGGCGTGCAGACCGATGTCGGCGTGGCCGGTACGCGCCACCGCCAGCGGCCAGAAGCGCCGGGTCAGCGCCGAGGAAAAGCGCGCCTCCTGGGCGTACTTGGCCGCCGGATCGGCGCCGGCCTCCTGCAGCAGCTGGTCGGCGTCCAGCCCCAGCGCCTCCAGGGTGCGGGTCACCGCCGCCAGCCAGCCGGCGACCACCGAAGAAGTCTGCGTCATCTCCTGCCCCCACTGCGAAATTGCGGACGCGCAGCCTAGCGGCCGGCGCACCGCTCCATCTTGCGCCGGATCAGTGCGCCGGCCAACGGCGCGCCCCGCCCGTCGCACGCAAAGGCCCGGCGCAGAGCGGATGCATTGTTGCGCAGGGCACAACTGAGCTTCTCCGCAGCGGCGATTTATCCCCGCCGCCGCGGCTCGCACAATCGCCGCGCCGCAGCGCTCGCCGCGCTCCCCCTGCTGCCAGGACGTCCTTCCGTGCCGCCACCTTCCTCCATGCGCCAGCCCTGCGCCGGCTTCGTCGTCGCCGTCGTTCTGGCCCTGAGCGGCTGCCTCGACAGCGCGGGCATCGCCCCGCAGCAGGCGCGTCTGGACGCCAACGCCCTGAGTCCCGGCGCCGCCCTCGCCCAAGCGCGCCGCGAGGCCGGCTGGCCGCAGGAGGACTGGTGGCGGCAGTACCGCGACCCGCAGCTCGACGCCTGGATCGCCCGCGCCCTGGAGCACAGCCCGCGCCTGGACGAGGCCGAGGCGCGCGTGCGCCAGGCCATGGCTCTGGCCGGCGAGGCCCGCGCCGCCGAGGCGCCGCAGCTCGCCGGCGGCGCCGGCCTGCAACGCCAGCACTGGCCGGACGACGCCCTGCACGGTCCCGGCGCGCTGGGCGGCAGCAGCCACTGGAACGGCGAGGCCGGCCTCGGCCTGCGCTACGCCCTCGACCTCTGGGGCCGCGAGCGCGACGCCAGCGAGAGTGCCCGGCACGCCGCCTACGCCCGCGCCGCCGAGGGCCGGGTGGTGCAGCTGGAGCTGCAGCGCAACATCGTGCGGGTCTATGTGCAGCTGGCGCTGCGCCATGCCGAGCGCGACATCCTCAAAGCCACTCTGGCCCAGCAGGAGCAGATCCTCGCCATCGCCCGCCGCCGTCTGGCCGGCGGCCTGGGCACCGCCTTCGAGGTCAGCCAGGCCAGTGCGCCGCTGCCGGAGACCCGCCGGCAGATCGCGGCGCTGGACGCGCGCATCGCCCTGGCCGGCCACCAGCTGGCCGCCCTCGCCGGCCAGGGGCCCGGCGCGGCGGCCGCACTGCAGCGGCCGAAGCTGCGGCTCGCCGCCCAGCCGAGCCTGCCGGCGGTGCTGCCGGCCGACCTGCTTGGCCGCCGTCCCGATGTGGTCGCCCGGCGCTGGCAGGTCGCCGCACAGGCCGACGCCGTGGATGTGGCGCGCGCCGACTTCTATCCCAACGTCGATCTGGTCGCCCGCCTCGGTTTCGGCGCGGTGGGCGGCGGCGCGCTGGCGCTGCTGCGGGCCGACAAGCTCGGCGGCAGCATCGGCCCGGCGCTGTCCCTGCCGCTGTTCGACGGCGGCCGCCGGCGCGAGCGGCTGGGCGCCGCCAGCGCCGACTACGACGCCGCGGTGGCGCGCTACAACCTGACCCTGACCAGCGCGCTGCGCGAGATTGCCGACCAGCTGATCCGCCTGCGCTCGCTGGAGGCGCAGCAGCGCCTGGCCGCCGAGGCGCTGGCCACTGCAGAGGCCAGTTGGTGCCTCGCCGAGCGGGCCTGGCGCGGCGGGTTGACCGACTATCTGGCCGTGCTGGAGGCACAGGCCCGGCTGTTCGAGCGGCAGCGCGTGCAGCAGCGGGTCTGGGCGGCGCGCCTGGTCGCCCACGCCGAGCTGACGGTCGCCCTCGGCGGCGGCCTGCTCGATGCGCGGCACTCCCCCGCCGAACCGCTGCTCGCGCCGCGCCGCGTGCCGCTCGCCGCGGCCGGAGCGGCGCCGCGATGAGCCTGCGCGACGAGCTGGCGCGCTGGGCGCGCAGCGAGGGCCTCGCCTGGATCTTCATCTGCAAGATGCTGGCGGCGGCGCTGACCACCCTGTGGCTGGCCATGCGCCTGGAGATGCCGCAGCCAAGCACCGCGGTGATGGCGGTGTTCATCGTCATGCAGCCGCAGAGCGGCCAGGTGCTCGCCAAGAGCCTGCACCGCCTGCTCGGCACGGTGGTCGGCCTCGCCGCCATGCTGCCGCTGCTCGCTCTGTTCGCCCAGGAGCCGGTGCTGTTCCTCGGCGGCATGGCGCTCTGGGTCGCCCTGTGCACCGCCGGCGCGGCGCGCTACCGCGACCTGCGCAGCTACAGCTGCGTGCTGGCCGGCTACACCGCCACGCTGATCGGCCTGACCGCCATCCAGCACCCGGAAACCGCCTTCGTCCAGGCGCTGTGGCGGGTACTGGAGATCGGCCTGGGCGTGCTGTGCTGCTCGCTGTTCAGCGCGGCGATCCTGCCGCAGAGCACCGGCGCCGCCATGCGCGAGGCCATCGCCCGGCGCTTCGGCGACTTCGCCACGCTGGCCGTGACCCACCTGCCCGGCGGCGAACGCGCCGCCTTCGAGACCGCCCAGGCGCGCCTCGCCGCGCAGACCGTGCGCCTGGAAACCCTGCGCAGCATGAGCGGTTACGACGACCCGCAGCTCGCCCTGCGCATGGGCCGGCTGACCCGCCTGAACCACGACTTCATGGCCATGACCAGCCGCTTCCATGCCCTGCAGCAGCTGCTCGGCCGCCTGCGCGGCCAGGGCGCCGAACTGGCCCTGGAGGCCTTCGCGCCCTGCCTGGACAGCCTCGTCGCGCTGCTCGCGCCCTGGCGCCAGCGCGCGCTGGACTGCCCTGCCGCCGCCGCGCTGGCCACGCAGCTGGAGGACTACCGCGCACGCTTGCTGCCGCTGATCCGCCAGTGCCGCGCCGGCCTTGGCGAGCTGCCCGCCGACAGCCCGCTGCGCCTGGACTTCGACACCGCCGCCGAACTGCTCTACCGCCTGGCCGGCGACCTGCACGAGTACGCCCTGACCCACGCCGCACTGGCGCCGGCGCGCCATGCCCGCGAGCGCCGGAGCGAGCGCTTCGCGCCACGCGCCAACCGCCTCGCGGTCGCCGCGGCCGCCCTGCGCATGCTGTTGCTGGTCGCCCTCGGCAGCGCCTTCTGGCTGCAGAGCGCCTGGCCCAGCGGGCACATGTTCCTGATCAGCGCGGTGATCATCGGCGCGCTGTGCTCGGCCTCGGCCAACCCGGCGCGCATGGCCCTGCAGATGGCCGGCGGCACCTTCCTCGCCGCCCTGCTGGGCTTCGTCGAGAGCTTCCTGGTGTTCCCGCAGATCGGCGGCTTCCCCATGCTCGCGCTGGCGGTGACCCCGGTGTTCCTGCTCGGCCTGTACCTGGCCACCCGGCCGCGCTGGGCCGGCTACGGCCTGGGCCTGCTGATCCTGTTCGGCTTCGGCACCCTGCCGGCCAACCTCACCGTCCACGACCCGGCCGGCCTGCTCAACCACTACATCGCCCTGGTGCTGTCGCAGCTCCTGGTGGCGGCGGTGATGGCCGGCGTGCTGCCGCCCAACCGCCCGTGGCTGTGGCGCCAGCTGGAGCGCGACCTGCGCCGCCGCGTGCCGCATGTGCTGCGCGCGCCGCTCAAGGGGCTGGCGGCGCGCTTCGACAGCTCGACCCGCGACCTGCTGACCCAGGCCCACGACCTCGCCGCCGGGCATCCCGCGGTGCAGCGCGACCTGCTGCGCTGGATGACCCTGGTGCTGGAGATCGGCCATGCGGTGATCGAGCTGCGCCAGGAGAAGGCGCGCCTGCCCGACGAGTCCAGCTACGCCGCCGGCACCGCCTGGCGGCTGGCCTTCGACGCCCTCGCCGCGGCGCTGGCGCGGCTGTTCGCCCGGCCCACGCCGGAGCACCTGCACCAGGCGCTGGCCGGGGTCGAGCAGACCATCGACGCGCTGCGGCGCACTCCCGAGGCCGGCGCACCGCACTTCGCCAGCTCGCCGCTGCGCCGCCTGGAAAGCCACCTGCACTTCATCCGCACCGCCCTGCTCGACCCGCATTCGCCGCTGGCCGAGCACCTGCCCGGAGCCGCCCATGCTGCCTGATTCCCTGCCGCGCGAGATCGCCTTCCACGGCGTGCTGCTGCCCAGCGTCGCCGCGCTGTTCCTGCTCGCCATGCTGCTGGGCTGGGGCCTCGACCGCCTGCTCGCCGGGCTCGGCCTCTACCGCCACGCCTGGCACCCGAGCCTGCTGCGCATCGCCCTGTTCGCCGGCCTGTTCGCCGGCCTCGCCCTGACCGTCCACCCCTGAGCCCGAGGCCGTCCATGCCGTCCCGCCCATCGATCATCAGCGTGCTCGCCACCCTCGGCGTGGTGCTCGCCGCCCTCTGGCTCGGCCGCAGCCTGTGGCTCAACTACATGGAGTCGCCCTGGACCCGCGACGGCCGGGTGCGCGCCGACGTGGTCGCAGTGGCGCCGGACGTCGCCGGCCAGGTGGTCGAGGTCGCGGTGCGCGACAACCAGACCGTGCGAAAAGGCGACCTGCTGCTGCGCATCGACCCGGCACGCTACCGGCTGGCGGTCGACGAGGCCCGCGCCCTGCTCGCCGCGCGCCGGGCCAGCCTGGCGATGCGCGAGCAGAACGCGCGGCGCCGTCTGGCCCTGGACGAGCGGGTGGTATCGCGCGAGGACCGCGACGCCGCCGCCAACGCCGCCGCGGCCGCGCACGCCGAATACCGCCGGGCGCAGGTGCGGCTGGCGCAGGCCGAGCTGGATCTGGCGCGCACCCGCGTGCTGGCGCCGGTGGACGGCTACGTGACCAACCTCGGCGTGCGCCCCGGCGACTACGCGCGCGCCGGCGAAGCGCAGCTGGCTGTGGTCGACCGCCACTCCTACTGGGTCTACGGCTACTTCGAGGAAACCAAGCTGCCGCTGCTGGCGGTCGGCGATCCGGTGGAGATGCAGCTGATGAGCGGCGCACGGCTGGAGGGCCATGTCGACAGCATCGCCCGCGCCATCTACGACCGCGACAACCCGCCGAGCCGCGAGCTGATCGCCGACGTCAACCCGACCTTCAACTGGGTGCGCCTGGCCCAGCGCGTGCCGGTGCGCATCGCCCTCGACCGGGTGCCCGACGGCGTGCTGCTGGCCGCCGGGATCACCTGCACGGTGATCGTCAAACCGCGCAGTCGCGCGCCGGCCGCTCAGGCCCAGTAGGCGGGATTGTCGAGATCGGCGCTGTCGCGCGCCAGCAGCAGCGGCAGCTCGGCCTTGAGCAGCGCCACCCAGGTGGCGATCTTGGCGTCGAGGAAGCGCCGCGAGGAATACAGCGCGTACAGGCTGCGCTCGTGCAGCTGCCACTGCGGCAACAGGCGCACCAGGCCGCCCTCGCGCAGCGCCTTGGCGGCCATGAAGCTGGGCAGCAGGCACACTCCCATGCCCGCCACCGCGGCCTGCACCATGGCCTCGGAGACGTTGACCTGGAAGGTCTGTCCGGGGCTGATCACCTGCCTCTCGCCCTGCCGCTCGAACACCCAGTCGCCGGGATACACCGGATCGAGCAGGCGTAGGCAGCGATGCGCGCGCAGGGCTTCGGGCGTCTGCGGCGTGCCGTGCCGGCGCAGGTAGGCCGGCGCGGCGCAGACCACGCTGAAGACCTCGCCCAGGCGCTGGGCGACCAGTTCGGAGTCCGGCAGCTCGCGGCAGTGGGTCACCACCACGTCGTGGCCCTCCTCCAGCAGGTCGGGAGTGCGCTGGGACAGGGCGAGGTCGACGTCGACCTGCGGATACAGCTCGGCGTAACGCACCACCAGCGGCATCAGGTACTGGGTGCCCAGCCCGGTGAAGGAGTGCACGCGCAGCCGGCCGCGCGGGGTGAGGTGCGCGCCGCTGGCCTCGGCGGCGGCCTCGTCGACCTGGGCGAGGATCTGCCGGCAACGCTCCAGATAGCGCGCCCCGGCCTCGGTCAGGCGCAGGCGGCGGGTGGTGCGATAGAGCAGACGCGCCTGCAGGCTGGCCTCCAGCTCGGACACCAGCCGCGACACCTGGGCGGTGGACAGTTCGAGGGTCTGGGCGGCGGCGGTGAAGCTGCCGCTGTCGATCACCCGGGCGAATACCCGCATGGCCTGCAATACATCCATGGCAACACGCTCTCAGCAACGACGGCCCCCAGCATAACGCAGCGCCGGCCGCGCCAGGCATGGGCCAGGCAGCGCCGGACAGGCCGGGCACCAGAGACAAAAAAGGCAGACTCGAAGAGCCTGCCTAGCGGGAGCGATGCGAACTCTGCCGACTTCGCCGGAGCACCCCCATGGAGAAACCGGCCAGCGACCTCAGTCGCAGTACATGTCGTGCTTGAGGTAGCTGATGGACTGCACCTGGCCCCGGGAATCGCGGTAGGTCATCTCGGTCGGCACCAGCTCGCAACGCCCGTGGGGCGCCTCGTCGATGGCGAGCACCTCGGCGACATCCAGCGTCATGCCGTAGGTGTAGCGGGTTGCCTGCGCGTCGCGGCCTGCCGAAGCGTCGGCGGCGAAGGCCGCGGCGGAAGCCAGCATGACGGTCAGGAACAGGGCTGTGGATTTCATGAGCAACTCGACCTCTTGGGTTGAAAGCAGCCCCGGCGGCTGGTTCGCTGCCGGGTATGGGCGCATTTTCCGGGCAGCGCCGGGCGGGAAAAATAGCGGCGCGCAGAAGCATCCTTTGCATAAGGCGTAACAATCCGGCGCCACGTCTGCGCCCGTCGACCGAGGCCTCCGAGACCGTCGGACACCGCCGCAATACCGCGCGCCGACAGCAGCCATGCGACTGCGACATCGGCTGTCGCAGCGCTATGCACAATGCTCCCAGGGCCGGACGCCCCCACATCCGGCCCTGCCACGGACTGCCCAGGAGCCTGCACATGCACAACGACATCCCCGGCGCCCCGCGCTGGTACTACGAGGACAACGGCGAACGTCGCGGCAGCCTCGACGAAGCCCAGATGATCGAACTGATCCGCGCCGGCCGGCTCGACCGCCACACCCCGGTCTGGAAGATCGGCAGCGCCGACTGGCAACTGCTCGACGACAGCGAACTGCGCAGCCACCTGGACAGCCCCGTGCCGCCGGCATCGAGCGGCCGAGACGTCGACAACCGCCTCATCTGGCTGCTGGCCTGTGCCCCGCTGCTCGGCTATCTGCTGGAATGGGTGCTGGCCTTCGCCCTCAACACCAGCCAGATCCAGACCGAACGCGCCATGGAAGCGGCACGCTACTGGTACGCCACCCTCGCCCTCAACCTCCTCCTCGGCGTGCTGGACGAAAGACGCCTGAAGCAGACAGGCCACGACACCGCACGCCTGCGCGGCTGGGTCTGGCTGGCGCCGGCCTATCTCTACCGGCGGGCCCGGCATCTGGGCCACAGCCTGGGCTATTTCGTCGCCTGGCTGCTGTCCTTCGCCCTGCTCCTGCTCGCCTGAGCCCGCGCCGCAGAAGCCCGCTCCAGACACCATTCGCGCTTGGTCTAGTGGCAAGGTGCCGCTGTCCAACCCTTACACTCGTGCGTAACGCGGCCGCCGCCCAAGCGCCCGCCGCCACCGCCGACACGGAAGCCGCCCCATGTCCGAATTCAAGGACCCGCTGTACCGCTACCTCAACATCCTGCAACTGCTTCCCCGCGCGCCGAACAAGATCGCCACCAGCACCCTGCTGCAGAAGCTCAAGGAGCGCGGCTTCCAGCTCAGCGAGCGCACCCTGCAACGCGACCTGAGCGGCAGGCTCAGCAAGTTCCCGATCCACTGCGACAGCGAGAAAAAGCCCTACCGCTGGGGCTATAGCGAACACGCGCTGTTCACGGCGGACGTTCTCCCCGCCGCGGACACGCCCACCGCGCTGGCCCTGCACCTGGCCGAAGGCCACCTCGGCAACCTGCTGCCGCAGAACGTGCTCGACCTGCTCGGCCGCCACTTCCGCCATGCCCGCGAGCACCTCGACGAACTGCAGCACAACGGCCTCGCCCAGTGGGCGCGCCGGGTGCGCAGCCTGCCCAACGGCAAGACCCTGCTGCCCGCCCCGCTGCAGCCGCAGGTCTGGGAACAGGTATCCACCGCCCTGGTCGACAATCGCCAGCTACGCATCGACTACCGCAGCCGTAGCAAGGGCGACACCAAGACCCTGCGCCTGCACCCCGCCGGACTGGTCTCGCGCCACTCGATCAGCTACCTGATCGCCACCGTCAACGACTACGACGACCTGCGCCAGTTCGCCCTGCACCGCATCCGGAACGCCGAACTGCTCGACGCGCCGGCACGCGAGCACGATAGCTTCGACATCGACCGCTACATCGAAGGCGGCGCCTTCTCCTCGCGCCAGTCGCCCCAGGAAGTCGAACTGATCGCCGACGTCGCCCCGCAGACCGCCTGGCTGCTCGGCGAAACCCCGCTCAGCCGCCAGCAACGCCTCGAACCGCTGCCCGGCAGCGACTGGCAACGCCTGCACGCCCGCGTGCCGCTGGACCAGGAAACCCTGTGGTGGATCTTCGCCCTCAACGACAACATCCGCGTGCATGCCCCCAAGGTTTGGGTCGAGGAAATCGAGCGGAAGCTTGAGCGGCTGCGAGAGATGTATGCCGCACCGACTGCCAGCGACACAGATCGTCGCAGCGCTGTGGAAACTGGGCCTCAGGAAGCGGACAACGCCATCACTCGGGAGAACGCGCCATGCTGAAGAACATCCTCGCCGTCGTCGGCCTCTACTTCGTCGCCAAGAAGGGCTATGAACATTATCAGGAATACAGCGAGTTGAAGCGGGAGAAGGAGAAGCGGGAGCAGGGAGGACAGTCGAATTGCCAGAGCTAACAATAACCCATAAGTCACTCCACACAGCAGACCATGCACATACACAATTCAAGAAAATGATGAGCGATTTCAAAAAACCCCTGCCTCCCACGAAGGGAGATGGGCTTGACTATAAGAGCATAAAAACACAATTAAAAAACAGATCAAAAATATTTCCAACACCACCCATGAAAGCAATGCACACATATGACCGCCAAGATATTATAAATACTATCACCAGCGATCATTAAAACCCAAAAATTACTTCAAAAAATCCAAAAAGGTAAATATTCATGCCGCTTCCTCTAATCCTTGGCGCAGCCGCTCTGGCTACTGCAGCCTTCGGCGCCAAGAAAGGCTACGATGGCTACCAGAAACACTCGGAAGCTGACGAAATTGTCAATTCCGCCCAAAATCTTTATGCTCATAAAAGGGATCTTTTCGACATACAAGAGGCGGCCACAAATTCGGCACTTGAAAAATTAGGCAAGAAAGAGCTTAGCATCGGCCAGAGCTTTAACGATTTTAAAACTCTCGCTGATGATCTGCTTAAAAAACTTAACACCGGCCGCCAAGACAAACTGGAAATCAACATCCCCAAGCACAAACTGCAAAGCGTTGAGAGCTACAGCTACACCGCCGTAGGGGTGTTGGGTGCAGCAGCGGGGGCTGGCCTAGCCGGTGCGGCTACTGGGTTCGCCGTTTACGGTGGTGTCATGGCTCTGGGTGCGGCGTCTACGGGAACTGCAATCTCGTCGTTAGCAGGGGTCGCTGCTACCAACGCAACGCTAGCGGCTATTGGCGGTGGCTCGCTAGCCACCGGTGGCCTAGGCATGGCCGGCGGCACAGCGATTCTCGGCGCAGCCGTGGCTGGTCCGGTACTGGCCATAGCCGGCTGGGCATATAACAGTCATGGCGAAGAGGCGCTGAGAAACGCGCGCAAGGCGAGCCGTGAAGTAGACCTTGCCGTGGAAAAGCTGGAAAAAGCCCAACTGCAACTCAGCAATACTGAGGGTTATGCCTTAGATATCCTTGAAGTATTGAAGTCTGTCTATGCCCAATTCGATCAGTACTTCGATATTCTCAAGGCCGCTGCCGGCCAAGTCGAGGCTGCAAAGATTCTCAAACAGAATCCACAAGCAGTGCTAGCCCAATTGAGTGACGCCATTATGCGTGCGATTAGCAATGGCTACACTCTAGCAGTCATACTTGTCGACCTAATTACCACACCACTCTTCAAAGTCAAAAACTACAATTACGAAGCCACCAAAGACAAAAGCGAAGTACCGGCAATGGAAACGGACGCAGATGGCTCGATGATTCTAAATTCCGATCAACTGGATAGAAAACTCGAAGAAACAAAAACAAAATCTGCCAGCATAGAGCTGGCTTAATCACTGCGCGGGGCCAAACGGCCCCGCCTCTGCCTTTTACTTTCTAGCGATGGATACCATTATGCATGCCGCAGCGCAAAACTTCCCTTGGGCCAAGGAGCTCGAAAAAACCGTAGTGAACAGCTTGGTAACCAGCTTCGGCTTAGACTTCATACTCTTCAAAGACAAGGAAGGCGGCGAAGTTGACACTATCCACAACGTACGCAATGGCATCTGGGCTACGACTACAGAAAAGCATCGTTACAATCAGCGCGGCGAATACGACTCCACTCCCTACCACACGCATGAAAACTACAAAAAATCAGGAAAAGAAGACAAAGTCAAGCATGCGGATGGAGAATTGTACGACCCCTACCGAAACACTAATTTAGGTGCACATGAAAAGCGCAACCTAGATCATGTGATCAGCGCAAAAGAAATCCACGATGATGCCGGCCGCGTACTCGCTGGGCTCAGTGGCGCGGAGCTAGCCAACCAGAAAAGCAACCTGCAATCCACTCACGAAACCGTAAATAAATCGAAAAAGCAGACACCCATCGATGAATACCTACAGAAGCTTCCGAAATTAATCTCCACACACGAAATGACGTTAGAAAAAGACCGTAATCGCCTAGCGGGCCTATCTCGCGAGACACCACAGCAAAAACATAAGGCTCGTGAACTTGAAGACAGGATCCGAAAAACCGAAAAAAAAATATCCGAACTTAAATCCATAGACTCAGAAAAAATGCGCAAGCGTGATGCCGAAGCTCGCGCCCCTTACGAGCAGCAAATCAACCATACCTATTACACCAGCAGCAAATTCCTACACCAGACCGTTGGCGCAGCCAGTATCGCTGGACTAAAAATGGGAACTCGCCAGATGCTTGGAATAGTTATGTCAGAAATCTGGCTTGAACTAAGAGATCAACTACCGGAAACGCTGAGCGGGCTTAAGAAAAACTTCAGCTTCGAGACATTTATAGAACGCATCGCCAGCTTGCTCAAGGCCATATGGATAAGAGTTCAAAAGCGTTTCAGCTCATTTCTGACAGCATTCAAAGATGGCGTATTCGCGGGAGTCTTTGGAAGCCTGACAACGACAATTTTCAACACTCTCGCCACTACAAAATTGATGGCAATCAAGATTATCCGTGAAGTTTGGGGACAAATCATCAAAGCCATCAAGCTTTTAATCTTCAATCCCGACCAGCTAAGTTTTGTTGAACTCTGCCAAGCTGTGACGTCATTACTATCAATAGGTGCTGCTACGGCTGTTGGCTCCGTGGCCTATGCGCAACTGCTTCCGCTTTGCAGCTTCCCGTTTGGCGCCGAACTAGCTGCATTCGCGAGCGCTCTCATCACTGGCCTGGCCACTCTCGGGCTAAATTATTTTTTACTACACAGTGGGATGGCACGCAAGCTTTGGGCTTATACCGACACATTAATGCCACATGCTGGAACGGTCAGACAGTTCCAAGACATTAATGCGGAACTGGATCGTTACCTGACAGAGCTGAGTCAGATGGAGTTCAACTTGGATATAGAGGAACTACAAACTTTCACGCTAGAGCTTCAGGCTTGCAATGATGAACTACAGCGCAGCGCAGTTTTGCAAAAGATAGTGGAGGACCGCGGCATCGAACTACCGTTTGAAGTAGGAAACGCGGCCAGCACACGTAACTGGTTGGCCTCGCTGGTATGATTCCATCAGCATTTCCCTGTACGCAATGCGGGCTATGCTGCCGTAATGTACGTCTGGCAGAGCAGACGCGCTATCTGGATCGGGGGGATGGGGCTTGTCGAAACTACAGTGATGCCGACAAAAAATGTCTGATTTATGAGACCCGACCAGATATCTGCCGAGTAGGCCTACAGTACAAAACTCATTATTCACAGCAGTATAGCTGGGAAGCTTTTATTGAGGCGAATACCGAGGTTTGTCGAGCACTACAGATTCAAGAATTTACTGAACCAAATTAACATGAAGCAATTCAAGAGAAACCCTGAAAAACCTTCCAACCTTAGCTACCAAAAAATAAAAATCGCTTCCTAGCCATCTAAAAAATTCTACAAAAACCGCCAGTATTACTACTGGCGGTTTTTTATTTCAGCCAAAAGCGATCAGACCTTGCTGCGCTCATACCGCTTGCGGTCGTTCTCGTTGAGCATCTTCTTGCGCAGGCGGATGGACTTCGGGGTCACTTCCACCAGCTCGTCGTCGGCGATGAACTCCAGCGCCTGCTCGAGGGTGAACTTGATCGGCGGAACCAGGGCGATGACCTCGTCCTTGCCGGAAGCGCGCATGTTGTCGAGCTTCTTGCCCTTGGTGGGGTTGATCACCAGGTCGTTGTCGCGGCTGTTGATGCCGCACAGCTGGCCTTCGTAGATGTCCTGGCCCGGCTCGAGGAACAGCTTGCCGCGGGCCTGCAGGGTTTCCAGCGAGTAGGTCAGCGCGGTGCCGGTGGCCATCGACACCAGCACGCCGTTCTGGCGGTTGGTCACTTCGCCGGCCTTGATCGGGCCGTAGTGGCTGAAGGTCGAGGTCAGGATGCCGGTGCCCGAGGTCAGGGTCAGGAAGTTGTTGCGGAAGCCGATCAGGCCGCGCGCCGGGATGGTGTACTCCAGGCGCACACGGCCCTTGCCGTCGGGGATCATGTTGGTCAGATCGCCCTTGCGCAGGCCCATCTGCTCCATCACCGGACCCTGGTGCTGCTCCTCGATGTCGATGGTGACGTTCTCGTACGGTTCCTGCTTCTCGCCGGCCTCGTTCTCGATGATCACCACTTCCGGGCGGCCCACGGCCAGCTCGAAGCCTTCACGACGCATGGTCTCGATCAGCACCGACAGGTGCAGCTCGCCACGGCCGGAAACCTTGAACTTCTCCGGGGACTCGCCCTGCTCGACGCGCAGCGCCACGTTGTGCAGCAGTTCCTTCTCCAGACGGTCCTTGATGTTGCGGCTGGTGACGAACTTGCCTTCCTTGCCGGCGAACGGCGAGTCGTTGACCTGGAAGGTCATGCTCACGGTCGGCTGGTCGACGGTCAGCGGCGGCAGCGCCTCGACGTTGTTCTGGTCGCACAGGGTGTCGGAGATGAACAGCTCGTCCATGCCGGAGACGCAGACGATGTCGCCGGCGGTGGCTTCCTCGACCTCGACGCGCTGCAGGCCGGAGTGGCCCATGACCTTCAGGATGCGGCCGTTGCGCTTCTTGCCGTCGGCGCCGATGGCGGTCACCGGGGTGTTGGTGCGCACCTTGCCGCGGGCGATGCGGCCGATGCCGATGACGCCGAGGAAGCTGTTGTAGTCCAGCTGGGAGATCTGCATCTGGAACGGGCCTTCGACGTCCACCACCGGGGCCGGCACGTGGTCGATGATGGCCTGGAACAGCGCGTCCATGTTGTCGTCCATGGCCTCGTGGTCCATGCCGGCGATGCCGTTCAGGGCGCTGGCGTAGACGATCGGGAAGTCCAGCTGCTCGTCGGTGGCGCCGAGGTTGTCGAACAGGTCGAAGATCTGGTCGATGACCCAGTCCGGACGCGCGCCCGGGCGGTCGATCTTGTTGACCACGACGATCGGACGCAGGCCGGCCTTGAACGCCTTCTGGGTCACGAAGCGGGTCTGCGGCATGGGGCCGTCCTGGGCGTCGACCACCAGCAGCACGGAGTCGACCATGCTCATCACGCGCTCGACCTCACCGCCGAAGTCGGCGTGGCCGGGGGTGTCGACGATGTTGATGTTGTAGCCGTTCCACTTGATGGCGGTGTTCTTGGCCAGGATGGTGATGCCGCGTTCCTTTTCCTGGTCGTTGGAGTCCATCACGCGCTCGCTTTCGGCTTCCTTGCGGTCCAGGGTGCCGGAGAGCTTGAGCAGGCTGTCGACGAGGGTGGTCTTGCCATGGTCGACGTGGGCGATGATGGCGATGTTGCGCAGATTTTCGATCACTGGGGTGTCTTCTCGATAGGTGACGCTTGAATTCGGATGCCGGGCTGAGTGTCGCGCCCCGCTGGCGACAGCATGATTACTGCGTGTGCGGCCGGTCGGGAGGGCGGTGGCGGATGCTGCCGCCGAACAGGCCGGGCATCCTACGCCGGACGATAAACGCGCACATTGGCATGCCCCTCGCTGAGCAGGTGGTGGGCATGCAGGCGGCTCATCACGCCGCGGTCGCAATACAGCAGGTACTGGCGATTGGCGTCCAGTTCCTTGAAGTGGTTGTTGATGGCGTAGAACGGCAGGGTCTGCACCTCGATGCCGGGCAGGTCGAGGGGCTGGTCCTCGGCGGCGTCGGGGTGGCGGATGTCGAGGACAATCTGCCCGGGCAGCGCTTCGCGCACTTCCTCGATGGGCAGGTCCTTGCCGAGCTCGTCGATCACCTTGTCGATGGTCACCTTGCGCGCGCGCTCCAGGGCGCGGTCGAGGATCGCCATGTCGAACTGCGCTTCCTCGTGCTCGATGCGGTAGCGCTTGGCGCGGGTGGTCGGGTTGACCGAGATGACCCCGCAGTATTCGGGCATGTTCTTGGCGAAGGCGGCGGTGCCGATGCGTTCGGCGGTGTCGATGATGTCCTGCTTGTGGCTGGCGATCAGCGGGCGCAGCACCAGGGTGTCGGTCACCGAATCGATCACCGAGAGATTGGGCAGGGTCTGGCTGGACACTTGGGAGATCGCCTCGCCGGTGACCAGCGCGTCGATGCGCAGCTCTTCGGCGACGCGCGAGGCGGCGCGCAGCATCATGCGCTTGAGCACCACGCCCATCTGGCTGTTGTCGACCTTGCCGAGGATCTCGCCGACCACTTCCTCGAACGGCACGCTGACGAACAGCACGCGGTGCGAGCGGCCGAACTTCTCCCACAGGTAGTGGGCGACTTCCATCACCCCCAGCTCGTGGGCGCGCCCGCCGAGGTTGAAGAAGCAGAAGTGGGTGAGCAGGCCGCGACGCATCATCTGCCAGGCGGCCACGGTGGAGTCGAAGCCGCCGCTCATCAGCACCAGGGCCTGCTCCAGCGAGCCGAGCGGGTAGCCGCCCATGCCGGTGTGGCGGGCGTGCTCGATCAGCAGGCGGTCGTAGCGCACCTCGAAGCGCACCTCGATCTCCGGCTGCTTGAGGTCGATGCCGGCGGCGCCGCACTCGCGGCGCAGGCGGCTGCCGACATGGGTGGCGACGTCCACCGAGGAGAAGGCGTGCTTGCCGGAGCGCTTGCAGCGCACCGCGAAGACCTTGCCGGCCAGCTGCGCACCGAAGTGGTGCCGGCACTTGTCGAAGATGTCGTCGAAGTCGCCCAGCGGGTACTCGTGGACCTCCAGGCAGTGGGCGATGCCCGGCGTGCAGCGCAGGCGTTCGAGCATCTCGGCCAGCCGGCGGGGCTCGTCGACGCGGGTCTGCAGCTCGATGTTGTCCCACTCGCCCTGTACGTCCAGTTCGGGGTCGAGATCCTTGAGTACCGCACGGATGTTCTTCGCCAGCTGGCGGATGAACTGCTTGCGCACCGGACGACTCTTGATGGTGATCTCGGCGAAAGGTTTGACGATGACTTTCATGTAATGAACTGGACGGGGGCGTAGCCTGAAAAAGGGGGCGCAGAGTATAGCGGAAAACTGCTCAACTCTTGAGCAGTTTTCCGCGCGAAGGCAAAAGCGCACCAAAATGTTTCAGTGCAACCCTTGAAAGCACAGGCTTGGTGCAGGATGCTGGCGCCCGCGCAAGGCAACGCCCGGAAAAGCCGCATTTTCCCGCACCCGGCGTCCATTGGCGGGCACTGGCACGCTGCTTGCTTATTCAAACGGGACAACTTTTCCGGCGGGCGTCACGCCCGGAGCCAACCGATTCTACCGGGCGCCCTGACCGCCCACGAGTACCCCTGGAGGACAGCATGTCGAAGGCACTGCAACTGATCCAAGAACACAGCGCAAAGTGGATTGATCTGCGCTTCACCGATATCCGCGGCCAGCAGCACCACATCACCATGCCGGCGCGCGATGCCGACGAGGACTTCTTCGAGTTCGGCAAGATGTTCGACGGCTCCTCCCTGGCCGGCTGGAAGGGCATCGAAGCCTCCGACATGATCCTGCTGCCCGACGACGCCACCGCGGTGATGGACCCCTTCACCGAGGAGCCGACCCTGATCCTGGTCTGCGACGTGATCGAGCCGTCCACCATGCAGGGCTACGACCGCGACCCGCGCGCCATCGCCAAGCGCGCCGAGGAATACCTCAAGTCCACCGGCATCGGCGACACCGTGTTCGCCGGCCCCGAGCCCGAGTTCTTCATCTTCGACTCGGTGAAGTACAAGTCGGACATGTCCGGCTCGATGTTCAAGATCTTCTCCGAGCAGGCCGCCTGGAGCAGCGACGCCGACGTCGACGGCCGTCAGGGCAACAACGGCCACCGCATCGCGGTCAAGGGCGGCTACCTGCCGACCCCGCCGAGCGATCCGGACCACGAGATCCGTACCGCCATGTGCAACGCGCTGGAGGAAATGGGCCAGATCGTCGAGGTGCACCACCACGAAGTGGCCGGCGCGCAGAACGAGATCGGTGTGAAGTTCAACACCCTGGTCGCCAAGGCCGACGAAGTGCAGACCCTCAAGTACTGCGTGCACAACGTCGCCGAAGCCTACGGCAAGACCGCCACCTTCATGCCCAAGCCGCTGTACGGTGACAACGGCTCCGGCATGCACGTGCACATGTCGATCGCCAAAGACGGCAAGAACACCTTCGCCGGCGAAGGCTATGCCGGCCTGTCCGATACCGCCCTGTACTTCATCGGCGGCATCATCAAGCACGGCAAGGCGCTGAACGCCCTGACCAACCCGTCGACCAACTCCTACAAGCGTCTGGTCCCGGGCTTCGAGGCGCCGGTGATGCTGGCCTACTCGGCACGCAACCGCTCCGCATCGATCCGCATCCCCTACGTGGCCAGCCCGAAAGGCCGCCGCATCGAGGCGCGCTTCCCGGACCCGGCAGCCAACCCGTACCTGGCCTTCGCCGCCCTGCTGATGGCCGGTCTCGACGGCATCCAGAACAAGATCCACCCGGGCGATGCCGCCGACAAGAACCTGTACGACCTGCCGCCGGAAGAGGCCAAGCAGATCCCGCAGGTCTGCGGCAGCCTGAAGGAGGCCCTGGAGGCCCTGGAAGCCGACCACGAGTTCCTGCTCAAGGGCGGCGTGTTCACCAAGGACTTCCTGGACGCCTTCATCGAGCTGAAGTCCGCCGAGGAAATCAAGGTGCGCACCTTCGTCCACCCGCTGGAGTACGACCTGTACTACAGCTGCTAAGCCCGCCGTAACGGCATGCCAGAGAGGCCTCCCGATGGGAGGCCTCTTCGTTTCCGGGCCGGCGCAACCCCGGCTCGCAGAAGCGCCGCACGTTCGTCCGGGCAGCGGCCGCGCAGGCTTTGCGGCCTTGCCCACAGAGCGTACGGCGCAGGCTTGCCGGACGTGCCGGCAAGGTGCAAGGCTGCTCCTCCGCACCTAGGAGGAACGCCCGATGCGCCTGCCCGCACTCTGCCTGCTGCTCGCCTGCGCCCTGCCGGCCAGCGCCGAGATCTACCGCTCCACCGACGCCCAGGGCAACCCGGTGTTCAGCGACCGCCCGCTGCCCGGCGCCAGCCGCGTCGAGCTGCCCGCCGACAACCGCATGGACAGCCCGCAGACCACCGCGGCGCCCGCACCCGGCAGCACCGAGCCCGAGGGGGCGCCCGCCTACCAGCAGCTGCGGATCAGCCAGCCGGCGCCGGACGCCAACCTGCGCAGCAACGACGGCAGCCTGAGCGTCAGCCTGAGCAGCCAGCCGGCGCTGCAGCCCGGCCACCGCTACCGCCTGCTGCTCGACGGCCAGGCGCAGGGCAGCTCGACCAGCCCGCAGTTCCGGCTGCACAACCTCGACCGCGGCAGCCACAGCCTGGCCGCCGAGATCGTCGATGCCGACGGCCGGGTGCTGGCCCGCAGCCCCAGCCAGAGCGTCCACCTGCAGCGCCACTCCGTGCAGCACACCCGCCCCACGCCATCCGCCAAGCCGCCCCAGCCCTGACGCCATGACGCCACACCTGTCGGGCGCGACCGCCCTGCCCCGCCGCCGGGCACGGCGCACCATAACGGTGCATCGCCGTGTCCGGCGACCTATACTGATCCGGCCGTATCGCGCCAGCGCAACCCCGGCGCCGCCCTCCGCCCGGCTGCGCAGGCGCCGGACCACGCCCGCTGCGGCCCATTGCCGGGCGGCGGCGCGGGCCGCCTGAACGGCCGCGGGCAATGCACGAAAAAGCGGCAAGCCACTGCCCCCGATCTGCGCCGCGAACACTGGCGCGCTTCTTGCAGTTCCCATGCACCTCAAGGAGCGCATGCTGACCATGGCCTACGACTCTCTGCAGCGCCTGCTGCTCGACAACCTGACCACCGCAGTGGTGCTGCTCAACGGCGAGCTGCGCCTGGAATACATGAATCCGGCCGCCGAGATGCTGCTCGGCGTCAGCGGCCAGCGCAGCCTCGGCCAGTTCGTCAGCGAACTGTTCAGCGAGATGCCCGACGGCCTGGCAGCGCTGCGCCAGGCGGTGGCCAGCGGCCACCCATTCACCAAGCGCGAGGCGCAGCTGCTGTGCAACAGCCTGCAGCCGCCGCTGACCGTCGACTACACCGCCACGCCGATGACCGGGCTGGGCGGCGCCCTGCTGCTGCTCGAACTGCACCCACGCGACCGCCTGCTGCGCATCACCAAGGAGGAGGCGCAGCTATCCAAGCAGGAGACCACCCGCCTGCTGGTGCGCGGCCTGGCCCACGAGATCAAGAACCCGCTGGGCGGCATCCGCGGCGCCGCCCAGTTGCTGTCGCGCGAGCTGCCCGACCCGGCGCTCAAGGACTACACCAACGTGATCATCGAGGAGGCCGACCGGCTGCGTAACCTGGTCGACCGCATGCTCGGCTCCAACAAGCTGCCGCAGCTGGCGCCGGTCAACATCCACGAGGTGCTGGCGCGGGTCTGCAGCCTGGTCGAGGCGGAAAGCCAGGGCCGCCTGAGCCTGGTGCGCGACTACGACCCGAGCATTCCCGAGCTGCTGGCCGACAGCGAACAGCTGATCCAGGCGCTGCTCAACATCGTGCGCAACGCCATGCAGGCCATCGCCGCGCGCAAGCAGCCCGCGGAGCCGGGGCAGATCGTTCTGCGCACCCGCGCCCTGCGCCAGTTCACCATCGGCCACCAGCGCCACCGCCTGGTCTGCCGGGTGGAGGTCATCGACAACGGCCCGGGCATCGACCCGGCGCTGCAGGACACCCTCTTCTACCCCATGGTCAGCGGGCGTGCCGACGGCACCGGCCTGGGACTGGCCATCGCGCAGAACATCCTCAACCAGCATCAGGGCCTGATCGAGTGCGACAGCCAGCCCGGACGCACGGTCTTTTCGCTGTTCCTGCCGCTTGAACAAGGAGTACCGACCCCATGAACCGACCGGAGACCGTCTGGATCGTCGACGACGACCGCTCGATCCGCTGGGTGCTGGAAAAAGCCCTGCAACAGGCCGGCATGCCCAGCCAGAGCTTCGACAGCGCCGACAGCCTGCTCAACCGCCTGAGCCTCGAACAGCCCACGGTGATCCTCTCCGACATCCGCATGCCCGGCGCCAGCGGCCTCGACCTGCTGGCGCGGATCCGCGAACTGTACCCACGCCTGCCGGTGATCATCATGACCGCCCATTCCGACCTGGAAAGCGCGGTGGCCTCCTACCAGGGCGGCGCCTTCGAGTACCTGCCCAAGCCGTTCGACGTCGACGAGGCGGTGTCGCTGGTCAAGCGCGCCACCCTCCACGCCCGCGAGCAGCAGGCGCTGGCCGCGCCCGCCGAGCAGGCCGCCACCCCGGAGATCATCGGCGAGGCGGCGGCGATGCAGGAGGTGTTCCGCGCCATCGGCCGCCTGAGCCACTCCAACATCACCGTGCTGATCAACGGCGAGTCCGGCACCGGCAAGGAGCTGGTGGCCCACGCCCTGCATCGCCACAGCCCGCGCGCCAACGCACCGTTCATCGCCCTGAACATGGCGGCGATCCCCAAGGACCTGATGGAGTCCGAGCTGTTCGGCCACGAGAAGGGCGCCTTCACCGGCGCCGCCGCGCAGCGCCGCGGACGTTTCGAGCAGGCCGACGGCGGCACCCTGTTCCTCGACGAGATCGGCGACATGCCGGCCGACACCCAGACCCGCCTGCTGCGCGTGCTGGCCGACGGCGAGTTCTACCGGGTCGGCGGCCACACCCCGGTCAAGGTCAACGTGCGGATCATCGCCGCCACCCACCAGAACCTGGAAACCCTGGTGCGCGAGGGCAAGTTCCGCGAGGACCTGTTCCACCGCCTCAACGTGATCCGCATCCACATCCCGCGCCTGGCCGACCGCCGCGAGGACATCCCGACGCTGGCGCGCCACTTCCTCGCCCGCGCCGCCCAGGAACTGGCGGTGGAGCCCAAGCTGCTCAAGCCGCAGACCGAGGAATACCTGCAGAACCTGCCCTGGCCGGGCAACGTGCGCCAGCTGGAGAACACCTGCCGCTGGATCACGGTGATGGCCTCCGGGCGCGAGGTGCATGTCGACGACCTGCCGCCGGAGCTGCTGCAGCACAGCCAGGACGCCCCGGTCGGCGGCAGCTGGGAGCAGTGCCTGCGCCTGTGGGCCGAACAGGCGCTGGCGCGCGGGCAGAGCGACCTGCTCGGCAGCGCCCTGCCGGCCTTCGAGCGGGTGATGATCGAGAGCGCCCTCAAGCACACCGCCGGCCGCCGCCGCGACGCCGCGCAGCTGCTCGGCTGGGGGCGCAACACCCTGACCCGCAAGATCAAGGAGCTGGACATGGCGGTGGAAGGCGGCGACGAGGACGAGAGCCTCTGAGGCGGCGCGCCGGGCAAAAAAATCCCCGACATGCGCAAGGCATGCCGGGGCAGGAAATGGCGGGAAATCCGGACAGAGCACCCTCACCCGGTTACCACGCCTACGGGTCGCACCCCCGATAGGATCAGCCGCCCGCCTGGCTGTGCAGGTCGTCGCGCACCTGTTCGCGCAACGTCTGCCGCCGGGCCAGCAACCAGAAACAGAACAGCAACAGCACCGCACCTTCCAGCGCCAGGGTCAGCGGCGCGCCGATGCGCGCGGCCAGCAGGCCGGCGAGCAGGCCGCCGATGGCGTCGAAGCCGAAGCGCGTCGAGGTGAAGAACGACACCACCCGGCCGCGCAGCTGCTCGGGCGCCAGGCTCTGCAGCAGCATGTTGATGCCGACGTTGCCGACCGAGATGCCGAAGCCGAGCAGCGCCATGGCGGCCAGCGCCAGCGGCACCACCGGGCTGGCGGCGAAGGCCAGCAGCGCCGCCGCGCTGAGCAGCGCGCCGACCAGCACGATGCGTACCAGCCCGGGCAGCGCCTGGCGGGTGGCGAGGAACAGGGTGGAAAGGAAAGCGCCGCAGCCGGCTGCGCCCCACAGCCAGCCGAGGGTCTGCGCGTCGCCGCCGAAGATGTCGCGGGCGAACACCGGCAGCAGCACCGCGTAGCTGGAGGCGGTGAGGTTGACCATCGCCAGGGTGAGGATCAGCAGGCGGATCGGCTGGTTCTGCCAGACGTAATCCAACCCCTCGCGGAACACCTTGCCGGTCGAGCCGCTGGCGCGCGCCGGCGTGTCGATGCGGATCAGCAGCAGGCCGATCAGCAGGGCGAGGAACGACAGGCCGTTGAGCGCGAAGCACAGCGCCTCGCTGGTCAGCGCCAGCAGCACGCCGGCCAGCGGCGGGCCGACGAAGCGCCCGGCGTTGAACAGCATGGCGTTGAGCGCCAGGGCGTTGGGCAGGTCTTCGCGACGGCCGACGAAACTGCCGATCAGCGACTGGCGCAGCGGCGTGTCGAAGGCATTCAGCACGCCGAGCAGCAGCGACATGGCGACGATCAGCGCCGGGCCGATCAGCTCGAAGGCGGTCAGCCCGGCCAGCACCAGCGCCTGCACGGCGAGGATGCCCTGCACGGCGATCAGCAGGCGGCGCTTGTCGTGACGGTCGGTCCAGGCGCCGGCCAGAGGGCCGACGATCAGTTGCGGCAGCAGCGCGGCGAAGGTGGTGACGCCGAGCAGCGCCACCGAGCCGGTGAGCCGGTAGATCAGCCAGGACAGCGCGACCTGCTGGATCCAGCTACCGAGGATCGACACCGCCTGACCGGCGAAATACAGGCGGAAATTGGCGTGCTGCAGCGCACGCACGGCGACCGGCCACTGGCGATCGGCGGAAGAAGTCACGGCGCCTCCTGCGGTAAGCGGGCCGCCCCTGGCAGCATCGCAAGAAGGAAAAAAGCCGCCGCCCGCAAAGAAGACACCCACAAGTGCCCGGGCGGCAGCAGATGTTTAACATCTTAATGGTTGTCCGGCGCCGGCGCCAGCCCTGTGCGCCCGCAGCACCCGGCCGGCCACGAAAAAGGGCCATGCATCGCTGCATGGCCCTTTGCGGTAACGCTCGGCGCCTGTACTCAGGCAGCGCGCTCGACGCGGCGGAAGGCGCGGCTGAAGTACACCAGGCTGTCGCCTTCCTCGCGCACGTGGATGTCGTCCAGCTCGACCAGCAGCACCGAGTGGGTGCCGATCTCCTGGCTCTCGACGATGCGGCCCTGCAGGTTGGCCAGCGCGCCTTCCAGCACCGGCAGGCCTTCGCTGCCGGTGGTCCACGGATCGAGGGCGAAACGCTCCTCCATCGCCACCCCGGTCATCCCGGCGAAGTGCTTGGCGGCTTCTTCCTGCTCGCCGGACAGCACGTTGACGCACAGGCGGCCGTTGGCCTTGAACACCGCGTTCATCGCGCTGTTGCGGTTGACGCAGACCATCAGGGTCGGCGGGGTATCGGTCACCGAGCACACCGCGGTGGCGGTGATGCCGCAACGGCCGGCTTCGCCGTCGGTGGTGATGATGTTCACCGCGGCGCTCATGTGCGCCATGGCATTGCGGAAGGCGAGCTGCTTGGGATCGAGCGGCGACTGGGACATGTGGGTAACTCCTGGCGCAAGGTTGTGGGCCGGGGAAAGGCTTCCCGCGACCGGCGGCGTCGCTGGCGGACGCTTTCGAAAGGGCGTGCTCCAAGTGTAACGACTCGGTGCGCTTTCCCCAATCATGAATATCTAAACGAATCTGCAGAATGTCTTTTCCGCGCTTTGACTTGCACTTTTCACAGACTGGCGCCGCAGCGGCCGGACGCCTCGGGAAGCCTGCCCGCGCGGCAATAACGGGCACGCGCCGCACCCGCAGCGCCCAGGGCACCGGACTCCCCGGCCGGGCCGCGGCGGCCCCGTGGGCTTGCCCCCGTCACGGGAACTCGTGCTAGAGTCCGCCCCCATGAACCTGTTAACGATTTCCCGCGTCCGCTATTACGCCTATTACCGCACCTCACCGAGGCGGTAGGCGCGTACGCGCATCCGATCCGCCTGAGGCGGACCGGATCGTCTTTTCCACAGTCTCCTCAGGCGTTTCGCCATTCCCCCAAGGAGACTGCAATGCCCCCGATCGACACCGACCTGCTCGCCCTGCTCGAAGAGCGCGGCTTCGTCCACCAGCACACCGACGCCGACGGCCTGCGCGCCGCCTTCGCCCGTGGCCCGCTGACCGCCTACCTCGGCTTCGACGCCACCGCCGACAGCCTGCACGTCGGCCACCTGCAGGGCCTGATGCTGATGCGCTGGCTGCAGCACGCCGGGCACAAGCCGCTGCTGCTGATCGGCGGCGCCACCACGCGGATCGGCGACCCGAGCTTCCGCGACAGCAGCCGGCCGATGCTCGATGACGCCACCATCGCCGCCAACATGCGCGGCATCGAGAGCGCCTTCCGCCGCTACCTGCGCCTGGGCGACGGCGCCAGCGACGCCCAGGTGGTGGACAACGCCGACTGGCTGGACGGCCTCGGCTACCTGGAGTTCCTCAACCGCGTCGGCCGCCACTTCAGCGTCAACCGCCTGCTGACCTTCGACGCGGTGCGCAGCCGCCTGGAGCACTCGCTGTCGTTCCAGGAGTTCGGCTACACCCTGCTGCAGGCCTACGACTTCACCGAACTGGCGCGCCGCCATGGCTGCACCCTGCAGATCGGCGGCGCCGACCAGTGGGCCAACATCATCAACGGCGTCGAGCTGTCGCGCCGCCAGGACGGCCCGCAGCTGTACGGCCTGACCATGCCGCTGCTGACCACCAGCGACGGCCGCAAGATGGGCAAGTCGGCGCAGGGTGCGGTGTGGCTCAACGCCGAGCGTCTGGCGCCGTTCGACTTCTGGCAGTTCTGGCGCAACTGCGACGACCGCGACGTCGGCCGCTTCCTCGCCCTGTTCAGCGAGCTGCCGATGGCCGAGGTGCGCCGCCTCGGCGCGCTGCAGGGCGCCGAGCTGAACGAGGCGAAGATCGTGCTGGCCAACGAGGCCACCCGCCTCGGTCACGGCGAGGCGGCCGCCCAGGCGGCGGCCAACGCCGCGCGCGGGGTGTTCGACGGCGCCGCCGGGCTCGACGGTCTGCCGACCCTGCACCTCGCCCCCGCCCGGCTGGCCGCCGGAGTGAGCCTCGCCGAACTGGCCGTGGAAGCCGGCCTGGCCGCCTCGCGCAGCGCCGCGCGGCGCCTGGCCGCCGGCGGCGGCCTGCGCCTGGACGGCGTGGCGGTCAGCGATGCCGAGCAGCCGCTGGACGGTACGAGCGGCGAATGGCGGCTGTCGGCCGGGCGCAAGCAGCATGTGCGCATCGCCCTCGCTCGCTGAGTCGTCCCGCGCCGCCCGCCCTCTTGCGGCGGGCGGCCAGGCAAAAAAAGACCCGCGACGTCGCTGCCGTGACGTCGCGGGTCAAATCTCGCTGACGGAATAACACTGCGCCTCCCTGGCTGCGCGCGGCGGCGCGGTGTGGCGGCCGGGAATGGCCTGCCAGAAGCACCGCCAGCGCTCCCTGATGGCACCGCAGCGGCTGCCCGGCCGCTGCGCAGCCGTCCTCAGTAGGCGATGCACACCGACTTGAGTTCGGTGAACGCCTCCACCGCACCGCGACCGAATTCGCGGCCGATGCCCGACTGCTTGTGGCCGCCGAACGGCAGGTTGGGGTCCAGCGGCACATGGCTGTTGACCCACACGGTGCCGGCCTGGATCTGCGGAATCAGGTTCATCGCCTGGCCCAGATCGTTGGTCCACAGGCTGGCGGCCAGGCCGTACTGGCTGTCGTTGACCATCGCCATGGCCTGCTCGATGCTGTCGTAGGCCAGCACCGAGAGCACCGGACCGAAGATTTCCTCGCGCGCGGCGGACATGCCCTGCTCGACATCGCCGAGCACCGTGGGCGCCACGAAGTAGCCCGGCAGCTCCGGCGCGCCGCCGCCGGTCAGCACCCGCGCACCCTCGGCGCGGGCCTTGTCGAGATGGCCGAGCACGCTGGCCTGCTGACGCCGCGACACCAGCGGATTGATCTGCGCCTCGGGGTCCATGCCGGCGCCGATGCGCATGCCCTGCACCGCCGCGGCCAGCGCCTCGGCGAATTCGGCGCAGCGCGCGCGCGGCAGGTAGATGCGCGAGGCGGCGGCGCACACCTGGCCCTGGTTGAGCAGCCCGCCCATCAGCGCGCCGCCCACCGCCTTGTCCAGATCGGCGTCGGGCAGGACCAGCATCGGGTTCTTGCCGCCCAGCTCCAGCGAGAAGCGCGTCATGTTCTGCAGGGCGGCCACGCCGATCTGCTTGCCCACCGCAGTGGAGCCGGTGAACGACACCTTGCTCACCCGCGGATCGCTGACCAGCGCGGCGCCGGCCAGCGCGCCGCGGCCGACCACCACGTTGAGCACTCCCGGCGGAATCCCCGCCGCGATGGCCAGCTCGGCCAGGCGCAGGGCGGTCAGCGGGGTTTCGTCGGCCGGCTTGATGACGATGGTGCAGCCGGCGGCCAGCGCCGGGACGATCTTCCAGATGGCGATCATCAGCGGGAAGTTCCACGGCACGATGCCGACCACCACCCCCGCCGGCTCGCGGCGGGTGTAGGCGTTGTAGCGGGTGCCGGGCGGGATCGGGATCGACACGTCGAGGGTCTGCCCCTCGATCTTGGTCGCCCAGCCGGCCATGTAGCGCATGTACTCCACCGAGGCGCCGACCTCGATGGCGCGGGCGATGTGGATCGACTTGCCCTGGTTGAGGGTTTCCAGCTGCGCCAGCTCCTCGCCGTGGGCCTCGACCACCTCGGCGAAGCGCAGCAGGATGCGCTCGCGGTCGGCCGGGCGCAGGCCGCTCCACACGCCGCTGCGGAAGGCGCGCTGCGCCGAATCCAGCGCCAGCTCGACCTCGGCGGCGCCGGCCATCAGCAGTTCGCTGAGCGGCGCGCCACTGGCCGGGTTGTAGACCTCGACCCGCTCGCCGGCATGTTCGGCAAGCGGCGCACCGTCGACGAACGAGGTGTGCCGGCGCTGGAGGAAGGCGCTCACCTGGGCGAGCGGTTCGATAAGGGCGGGACGGGTCATGGGCTTACTCCGGATCGGGACCGGGCGCGGCTCCGCGGCGTGCAGGCGCACGCGGCGGAGCCGCGCCGTATGCCTTGATCATAGACAGCCCCCCGCCGCACGCCTTGCCCGAGACTGCCAACCTTCTTGACTGGCTGTGCCGCCGGCGCGCTACCAGGGCAGCGTCTGTCCCTGATGGTCGACGAAGCGGCAGTCGCGCCGCCCGGCGGCCGCCTCGATCACCGCCAGCAGGCCGCCGACGCTCTGCTCGACGCTCAGCGGCGCCGCCGCGCCGCCCATGTCGGTCTGCACCCAGCCCGGATGCAGCGCCAGCAGGGCGAACTCGCGGCGTTCGCCGAGCTGCGCCGACCAGGACAGCAGCAGGCTGTTGAGCGCCGCCTTGCTCGCCGCATACAGCGGCATCTCGGCGCCGGGGCTGAGCTGCAGGCTGGCCATTGCCGAACTGGTGCAGGCCAGCACGCCATCCGCTGCCAGGCGCGGCGCCAGGGTGCGCGCCAGGCGCAGCGGGGCGATGGCGTTGCTGACGAACAGCTCGGCGATCTCGGCGTCGTCGGCGCCCAACACGTCCTGGGCCGCCGGGCCGTAGACCCCGGCATTGAGCAGCAGGCGGTCGAGGGTGGCGCTGCCCAGCTGGGCGTCGATCCGCGCCGCGGCCCCGGCGGCATTGAGGTCGCCGGCGAGGATCTGCAGGCGTTCGCCGTACTGCTCGGCCAGCGCCTGCAGGCCGGGCGCGGCGGCGGGGTTGCGGGCCACGGCGAAGACCCGCTCGCCGCGCTGCAGATAGGCCTGGGTCAGCCCCAGACCGATACCGCGCGAGGCGCCGGTGACGAGAACGTTGAGCATGGAAACCTCCGGAAATCGGGAACGGTTTCACAGCGTAGCAGGCGCCGGCCGCGCAGCGCGCGATGCAGATCGGTGGCCGGGCCGCCGCGCAGAGCCGCCGGCCGCCCCGGATGACGCCGGCAAGGGACAGCCGGCCCGCCCGTTGCCGCGGGTCGGGCCGGCCGAGGGTGACGCGGTCAGAAGAAGGTGACGAACATCAGCTGGCTGTACAGGTTGGTGCCGCTGCCGCCGAGCTGCACGCCGCCGTTGTCGGCGCTGCGCTCGGGCTGGTAGAGGCCGAGCAGCGGGCTGATCAGCAGGTGGTCGTTGACCATCCACTCGGCGTACAGGTCCAGTTCGCGGCCGCCGAGATCGCCGAGGTTCTTGTCGATGCTGTCGAAGTCGAAGTACAGCGCGCCGACTGTGACGCTGTCCAGCGGCGTGGCCTTGAGGCCGACGTGATGGACGCGGGTGTTGCTGTTGAACGGGCCGGCGTAGTTGGCCGCCACCTCGCCCTGGAACCAGGTGCCGTAGCCGCGGTTGAAGCCGTAGAACAGCGGGTCGAAGGCCTCGGAGAAGCGGCTGTAGCGGTAGGTGGCGGTCGGCGCCCAGGGCAGCTCGGCGAAGGTCCAGCTGCCTTCCAGATACCAGGCGTTCTCGCGGCCGCTGCTGCGGTCCTGGGTGGCGTACTCGAAGGCCAGGTTGAGGTTCTCCACGCCAAGTCCGCCGGCGCCGCGCAGGCTGACGGTGTCCATGCCGTCGCGCTCGGCCTGCGCCGGGCTGGCGAAGCGCTCGTTGACGTCCAGGCCGCGAATCCAGGTCAGCCCCAGGGTGCCGGGCTCGGCGACGTGTTCGAGAGTGGCGATGGCCAGCTCGGTCTCGGCCTGCGCGCGGCTGTCGGACTTCAGCCACATCAGGTCGCCGCGCAGGCCCTGCTCGCCGCCCAGGCGCAGCACGGCGGTCTGGTCGAAGGCCTTGCGTGCGGCGATGTAGTAGGCGCCGCCGCGGTCGTAGTCGTCGCCGAGGTCGACGTCGCCGAAGTTCAGCGAATCGCCGTTGATCAGGAAGCCGTCGCCGATCACCACCTTCTGCCGGCCGGCGGAGAGGTCGACGCCGTTCTCGCCGAGGGCCGGGAACAGGTTACCGGAACGCCAGCCCAGGTAGGCGTCCTCGACGTCGGTACGCCGCTCGCTGCCCTCGGTGAAGCCGGCGGCGTCGCCGTCGCCCCAGGTGCCGGAGCTGATCAGGCTGACCGCGCCGTACAGGCTGCCGGCGCCGCCCAGCCCCTGGCTGCCGCTCAGGCCGTACTTGATGTAGCCCTCGCGCCAGCTGGAGCCGCCGCTGTCGCGGTTGCCGAACAGGGCGTAGTTCTTGCGGCTGTGCATCAGGCCGAAGACCGCCTCCAGGTCGGCGTTGAGCTGCGTGTCGCCCTGGTTGTACAGCTCGTAGGCATGGGCCGGGGCCAGGCTCAGGCCGCCGAGGGCGACGGCCAGGGCCAGCGCCAGAGGGGCGCGGCTCGATCCGTGGGTGGTGTGCTTCATGGGGGCAGACTCCGCTTTTGTTATGTCGTTCGAACGCCGTGGGCACCGGTGCGCAGCCACGGGCACCGGCGCCTGACCGGGCATTAATCCCACAGCCGGCGGGTGGCGGTCTTGTGCCTGCTTGCCAACCGCTTGCTTGTACGCGCCAGCCCAGCACCCGGCGAGGGCGCGCGACTCATGCCGGCGATGGGGCGGATTGCGCAGCAGGTATGGCGGATAGGTATAGCCGCGCGCCGCCTCCGGCGCCTGCAACCGGGCGGAGACGGGGTCGGGACGAGGGTCGGCAGGAGTCCTGCAGTGCAGCGCTGCAGGCGGAACAGCACGGTGCGAGCGCCACCGGGCAGGGCTGGCACGAATCTGGCTAACATGTTAACAATGCCCCGCCCAGCCAATAACAAGCGGCGGCCCACCGCCCACTGCAGGAGGTGCTGCATGTCCAGCCTTCACGTCTCGGCCCGGCTGTTCGACCGCTGGCAGAACGAGCTGCATCGCGTCTGCGGACGCTTCCAGTCCGCCCCGCCGCGCCAGGCCGACGGCTTCATCGGCGAGATCGCCCTGCACGACCGCGGCGGCCTGGAACTGGCACACATCCGCACCAACGCAGGGCGCATCGCCCGCCTGCAGGGCAACGGCGAGCGCGGCGACGGTCGCCACTGTTTCCTGATCGTCAACCGCAGCGGCCACGCCGAGATGCGCCAGGACGGCCGCAGCGTGCGCCTCGGTCCCGGCGACATGGCGCTGATGGATTCGGCGCGGCCCTGCGAGATCCTCCCCGCCGGGCTGATCGACCACCTGTCCTTCCACCTCGAACGCGACACCCTGTGCCGGCACCTGGCGCCCAACCAGCGGCTGTTCGGCAAGCTCGACCTCGCCTCCACCAGCGGCCGCCTGCTGGCCAGCCTGGCGGTACAGATCCACGGCGAGGGCGCGCCTGCAGCGTGCAGCCAGGACGAGGGCGCCGCCCTGCAGAACGCGCTGATCGCCCTGCTGCTGCCGACCCTGCGCGGCGACGCGCTGGCCGGCGGCATCCCCGACGAGGCGCCGCACGCCACCCTACTGCGCGACCGCGCCCAGCGCCTGATCGGCCAGCGCCTCCACGATGCGCAGCTGACCCCGCAGTCGCTCGCCGAGCAGCTGCACATCTCCATCCGCCAGCTCTACCGCCTGTTCGAGGACAGCGGCGATAGCGTGTGCCGCTACATCCAGCGCCAGCGCCTGCAGCGTAGCGCCGAGGACCTGCTCGACCCGCAGTTGCGCCACGAGTCGATCACCCGCATCGCCTTCAAGTGGGGCTTCGCCGACTCGGCGCACTTCAGCCGGGCCTTCAAGCGCGAGTTCGACCGCTCGCCGCGGGAGTACCGCCTGCACGGCGGCGGCCACTGAGCCGCGCGGGACGCCTCAGCCGGCCAGGGCGGCCTCGCGCCGCTCGGACAGCGCAACCCCCACCAGCGCGCGCTCCAGGCGGCGCAGCATCTCGTCGATGTTGCCATGACTGACGGTCAGCGCCGGCGAAAAGCGCAGGATGTGCGGCTGCGGAGCATTGAGCAGCAAGCCCTCGTCGAGCGCCGCGCGGGCCACCTGCGGGGCCGAGAGACGCTGCAGCGGCAGCCCCCAGAGCAGCCCGTGGCCGCGCAGCGGGCCGTGGCCCTGGCGGCGCGCCACCTGGGCCAGACCATCGCGCAGGTGCTCGCCGAGGCCGCGCACCTGTTCGAGAAAGCCCGGCTCCAGCACCGTCTTCAGCACCGCCAGGCCCGCCGCCAGCATCAGCGCGTTGCCGTGGTAGGTGCCGCCCTGCTCGCCCGGCTCCAGGCAGCAGGCGCTGCCGCGCGCCAGCAGCGCGGCCAGTGGCACGCCGCCGCCCAGGCCCTTGCCGAGGGTGAGGATGTCGGCACGCACGCCGTACAGCTCCTCGGCCAGCAGCGCGCCGCAGCGGCCCATGCCGGTCTGCACCTCGTCGAGGATCAGGAGCACGCCGCGCGCGCGGCACAGCCGCTCGGCGCCCTGCAGGTAGTCGAGGGTCGCCGGGATCACCCCGGCCTCGCCCTGCACCGGCTCCAGCAGCACCGCCACGGTATGCGAGTCGACCGCCCGGGAGAGCGCCTCCAGGTCGTTGAACGGCACCTTGACGAAGCCCGGCACCTTCGGCTCGAACATCGCCTGGAAGGCCGGCTTGCCGGAGGCGGACATGGCGCCGAAGGTGCGGCCGTGGAAGCTGTGACGGGCGGTGACGATGGTGAAGGCCCCGTCGCGATGCCGCTGGCCCCACTTGCGCGCCAGCTTGATCGCGCCCTCGCAGGCCTCGGCGCCGCTGTTGAGGAAGTAGGCCTGGTCGCTGCCGGTGGCCTCGCACAGCCGGCTGGCCAGCTTGAGCAGGCCGCCGTGGTAGTGGGCGGCGCCGGGATTGATCAGCCGCTCGGCCTGGCGCTGCAGCGCCTCGACCACCACCTTCGGGCTGTGGCCGAGGCTGTTGACCGCCCAGCCCTGGGTGAAGTCCAGATAGGCGCGGCCCTCGCTGTCCCACAGCCAGGAACCCTGGCCGCGCACGAAGACCTGCTCGGGGCGCTCGACGCTGGGCATCAGGCGCAGGCTCGCCAGTGCGTCACGCATGGCACACCTCCGCCCCGGCGCCGCTGCGTCCGTACAGCCGCATTTGCCAGTCCTCCAGTTCGCCGCTGTCCAGGCGCCGCCCGGCGATCCGCCGCCAGTCCCCCGCCAGCGCCGCGCAGCCCTGCATCTGGCGCAGCGCGCTGCGCTCCAGCGGCTGGTGGACGAACCAGCGCAGCAACTGCGCCACGCTGAGCTGCGGGTAATGGCGCTGCACCAGCGTGAGCGGCGCCTCGACGCTCACCGGGCCGGGGCGCAGTACCCGGTAGTACCAGCCGCAGCGCCCGCTGTCCTGCAGCAGACGCGGCAGCTCGGGCAGGTTCCAACGCTGCGCCAGGCAGTAGTCGGGCAGGTGCGGCTGGCTGACTTCGAGCAGCGCCTCGCCCCAGCGCCAGAGATCGCCAACGCACACCGCCTCCTCCAGCAGGCCGAAGGCCGAGAAGTTCTCGCCGCAGGCCGCCGGGCGCCACTTGTTGAAGGCGAAGCGCTTGCGCCAGTGCCGGTAGTGCTCGGCCGGATAGTGCAGCAACGCACGGTCGCTATCGCCGGGATGGTGTCGCCGGCCCAGGGTGTCGCCGGGCAGACCCTCGCTGCCCAGCCAGACCTCGCCGTCCAGACGCTGCTGCACGGCGGACTCGCCGGTTATTTCTTCGACTTTTCCTATGAATACTTCGCGGATCTTCAGGGCGCGCATGGGGCCACCTGCCAGCCGTTTTGCCTTGGATGGCGATAGACTATGGCGGCCACCGGCCCGTCGGCCATTTCGATTTTCCAGCTTCATTCATAAGCATTCGTTATGAATAGAGCCCATCCGGAGCAGGCACCGCCCATGGACTTTCGCCAGTTGCGCTACTTCGTCGCGCTCTACGAGGAAGGCCACGTCGGCCGCGCCGCCGAGCGCCTGAGCCTCTCGCAGCCGGCGCTGTCACAGCAGATCCGCCAGCTGGAAGGCGAACTGGAGGTGGCCCTGTTCCAGCGCAGCGGCCGGCGCCTGCTGCCGGCGCCCGCCGCGCACACCCTCTATCACCACGCGGTGCCGCTTCTCGACGGCCTGGAGCGCAGCCGCGAGGCGATGCGCGCGTTCCGCGGCCAGACCCCGCGCAGCCTGGCCATCGGCGTGCTGCAGACGGTCAACGCCAGCCTGGTGCCACACCTCCTGGAGCGCCTGCGCGCCGTGCAGCCCCATCTGGTGGTACAGATCTACGAGCTGTCCGGCATCGACATCGAGCGACGCCTGCTCACCGGCAGCCTGGACATCGGCATCGGCTTCCTGCCGCCGCGCCAGCCGGGCCTGCACAGCCTGCCGCTGTACGAGGACGAGCTGCAGCTGGTGATCGCCGCCGACCATCCGCTGCGCGAGTTCCGCAAGGTATCGCTGGCCCAGGCCGCCGAACTGCCGATGCTGCTGCTCGGCGAGGAGTTCCGGGTCCGGCAGATCTGGCAGGAACAACTGGCCGGCATCGGCCGCCGGCCGCGGGTCCAGGCCGAACTCAACCAGATGAGCGGGATTCTCGACAGCCTGGCGCACACCCGCCTGGCCTCGGTGCTGCCCGGCCGCGCCCGGCAGGCCCAGGGCCAGGCGGCGCTGCTGTGGAAACCGCTGAGCGAGCCGCGCATTCCGCTGCAGGTCGGGTTGGTCTATCGCGACGCGCAGCGCCAGCAGGCGACCCTCGAACTGCTGCGCTCGGCGCTGGACGGCGAGCTCTGAACGGGATGGCGGGCAAATCGCAGGCAAAAGAAAACCCCGCCGAGGCGGGGTTCTTGCAGATCGTGTCCTGAAGTTCCGTATCGCTCCACCGTCCTGATGGAATCCCTGTAATCCGTGTTCTGATGTGCGCTTCCTGCGCCAAGTCCAGATGTGCTTAGGTTAGTGCCGCGCCCTGCACCTTTCTAGGGCGCTTGCCCCCGGCGTCGTGTAAGCCATGGCTTACACGGTCGATGCCCCTCATCACAACAGCGATTCGGGCACCTCGTAGAGCACCGCGCTGCCGGATCGCAGCGCCGCGCTCAGGGCGTGGATGCGCGGCAGCAGACGGGCGAAGTAGAAGCGCGCGGTGGCCAGCTTCTCGGCGTAGAAGACCTCCTGCGCCTCGCGGGCCAGGGCGAGCCGCGCCATGCGCGCCCACAGCCAGGCGTAGACGGTGTAGCCGAACACCTGGAGATACTCCACGGAGGCGGCGCCGACCTCGCGGGGATCGCGCCGGCCCCGCTCGATCAGCCAGTCGCTCAGCGCATCCAGGTTGTCCAGGGCGGCGGCCAGCGGCGCGGCGAACTCCCCGGCGGTATCGAGATCGGCGCGCATCTCGGCGGCGAACGCCCGGTACAGCGCGCCGCCGTCGGCGACCAGCTTGCGCCCGGCCAGGTCCAGCGCCTGGATGCCGTTGGTACCCTCGTAGATCTGGGTGATGCGCACGTCGCGCACCAGCTGCTCCTGTCCCCACTCGCGGATGTAGCCGTGGCCGCCGAACACCTGCTGGCCGAGCACGCAGACCTCCAGTCCCAGGTCGGTGAGGAACGCCTTGGCCACCGGGGTGAGCAGCGCCACCCGCGCTTCGGCGGCGGCGCGCAGGTCGGGCTGCGGGGCGTCGCGGGCCAGGTCCAGCTGGCTCGCCACGTAGCTGGAGAAGGCCCGGCCGCCCTCGGTGAGCGCCCTCATGGTCAGCAGCATGCGCCGCACGTCGGGCTGCGCGACGATCGGGTCGGCGCTCAGCCCGGGCGCCACGGCGCCGCCCGGCGCGCGGCCCTGCAGGCGTTCGCGGGCGTAGGCGCGGGCGTTCTGCCAGGAGCGCTCGCCGGCCGCCAGGCCCTGGATGCCGACGCCCAGGCGCTCGTAGTTCATCATGGTGAACATCGCCGCCAGCCCCTGGTGCGGCGCGCCGACCAGCCAGCCGCGGGCGCCGTCGTAGTGCATCACGCAGGTACTGGAGGCCTTGATGCCCATCTTGTGCTCCAGCGCGCCGCAGCTCATGGCGTTGCGCGCGCCGAGGCTGCCGTCGGCCTCGACCAGGAACTTGGGCACCAGGAACAGCGAGACGCCCTTGCTGCCGGGCGGCGCGTCGGGCAGCCGGGCCAGCAGCAGGTGGACGATGTTCGGCGTCAGGTCGTGCTCGCCGCCGGTGATGAAGATCTTGCCGCCGAAGATCCGGTAGCTGCCGTCGCCGTCGGGCTCGGCGCGGGTGCGGATCAGCCCTAGGTCGGTGCCGGCCTGGGGTTCGGTCAGGCACATGGCGCCGGCCCATTCGCCGCGGTACAGGCGCGGCAGGTAAAGGGCCCGGAGCGTCGCGTCGGCGTGGGCGGCCAGGGTCAGCGCGGCGCCGGCGCTGAGCATCGGGTAGAGGGCGAAGGACAGGTTGGCGGCGTTGAGCAGCTCCTCCACCTGGGCGGCGAGCGCCTTGGGCATGCCCAGGCCGCCGTGTTCCGCCTCGCCGCTCAGGCCCACCCAGCCGCCCTCGGCCCAGGCGCGCCAGGCAGCGGCAAAACCGGCCGGGGTGGCGACCCCCTCGGCGCGCCATTGGCAGCCTTCCTCGTCGCCGCTGCGGTTGAGCGGCGCCAGGCGCTGGGCGCAGAGCCGGGCGGCCTCTTCCAGCACGGCGCGGGCAATGTCGGCGTCCAGGCTGCCTGCCAGTCGGGGCAGCGCGGCCCACTGGGCCGGGACGTCGAGCAGTTCTTCCAGCACGAAGCGCATGTCGCGCAGCGGCGCCTGGTAGTCGGCCATTGTCTCTCTCCTTGCGGTCGCGAGCGGCGCGGTGCGGGGCATCCCACGCCCTTGGCGGAGGGCGCGAACCCCGCGCGCGGCGCGGCTCGCGCAGCATTCCGGCGGTTCAGTAGCCGAGGTCGAAGGCCTCGGCCTCCAGCGCCATCAGACTGGCGGCGCCGGCCTGGATCGCCGCCGCGTGGCTGCGGGTGCGCGGCAGCAGGCGCTGGTAGTAGAAGCGCGCGGTGGCCAGCTTGGCGCGGTAGAAGTCCGCCTCGCCGCTGCCGGCGGCGAGCTTCGCCTGCGCCACCCGCGCCATGTCGGCCCAGAAGTAGGCCAGGCAGGCGTAGCCGGAATACATCAGGTAATCCACCGCCGCGGCGCCGACTTCCTCGCGGTCCTGCAGGGCCTTCATGCCCACCTGCATCGTCAGCTCGCCCCACTCCTTGTTCAGCGCGGCCAGCGGGGCGACGAACTCGGCCAGCGCCGCGTCGCCCTCGTGGGCCTTGCAGAAGCGGTGGACGATCCGGGTGAAGGCCTTGAGCATCTCGCCCCGGCTCATCAGCACCTTGCGTCCCAGCAGGTCGAGGGCCTGAATGCCGGTGGTGCCCTCGTACATCATGGCGATGCGGCTGTCGCGGGCGTTCTGCTCCATGCCCCACTCGGCGATGTAGCCGTGGCCGCCGAACACCTGCATGCCCAGGCTCGCGCACTCGAAGCCGACCTCGGTCATGAACGCCTTGGCGATCGGGGTGAGGAACGCCAGCAGGGTGTCGGCCTCCTCGCGGGCCGCCGCGTCCTCGTCGTAGCGCACCACGTCGACCAGTCGGGCGGCGTAATAGACCATCGCCCGGTTGCCCTCGGCGAAGGCCTTGATGGTCAGCAGCATGCGCCGCACGTCGGGGTGGACGATGATCGGGTCGGCCGGCTTGTCGGGCTCCTTCGGGCCGTTCAGGGCGCGCATCTGCAGGCGCTCGCGGGCGTACTTCAGCGCACCCTGGAAGGCCACCTCGGCGTGCGCCAGCCCCTGCAGGGCGGTGCCCAGGCGCGCGGTGTTCATGAAGGTGAACATGCACTTGAGGCCTTCGTTGGCCGGGCCGATCAGCCAGCCGGTGGCGCCGTCGAAGTTCATCACGCAGGTGGCGTTGCCGTGGATGCCCATCTTGTGCTCGATGGAGCCGCAGCCCAGCGCGTTGCGCGCGCCGAGGCCACCGTCCGCGCCGGGCAGGAACTTGGGCACGATGAACAGCGAGATGCCCTTGGTGCCGGGCGGCGCGTCGGGCAGGCGGGCCAGCACGATGTGCACGATGTTCTCCGCCAGATCGTGCTCGCCGGCGGAGATGAAGATCTTGGTGCCGCTGATCTTGTACGAGCCGTCGGCCTGGGGTTCGGCGCGGGTGCGCAGCAGGCCGAGGTCCGAGCCGCAGTGCGGCTCGGTCAGGCACATGGTGCCGGTCCACTCGCCGCTCACCAGCTTCGGCAGCCAGGTGGCCCGCTGCTCGGCGCTGCCGTGGGCCGACAGGGTGTTCATCGCCCCGTGAGCCAGCCCCGGATACATGCCCCAGGCCCAGTTGGCCTCGCCGACCAGCTCGCTGACCACCAGCCCCAGCGACTCCGGCAGGCCCTGGCCGCCGTACTCCGGCTCGTGGGCCAGGCTCGGCATGCCCAGCCCGACGTACTGGCGGTAGGCCTCCTTGAAGCCGCTCGGGGTCTTCACCCCGGAGGCCGACCAGATGCAGCCCTCGCGGTCGCCGACCCGGTTCAGCGGCGCCAGCACCTCCTCACAGAACTGCGCGGTCTGTTCGAGGATCGCCTCGACCACGTCCGGGGTGGCGTCCCGGCAGGCCGGCAGGCGCTGGTAGTGTGCCGGGTAGTCGAGCAGTTCGTCGCGCACGAAGCGCAGGTCGCGCAGGGGGGCTTTGTAGTCGGGCATGGCTTCGTCCTCTGAAAGCATCTGGCGTTCAGTGACAGTATGGCCCAAGGCCCCCGCCGGCAAGGGTTCAGCGGCGCAGCGCGGTCAGGTCGAGATGCGCGGCCACCGCCGCCGGGCTCGCCTGCGTCAGCCGCGGCACGCGGCCCAGGCAGGGCGCGCCCAGGCGCTCGGTGAGGGTGGCGAGGTTGTCGTCCAGGCGCGCGGTGGCCGGATCGACCACGTTGGCCACCCAGCCGGCCAGCGGCAGGCCGTCGCGGGCGATGGCCTCGGCGCTCAGCACCGCGTGATTGATGCAGCCCAGACGCACGCCGACCACCAGGATCACCGGCAGCTGCAGGGCCACGGCCAGATCGGACAGGCTCTCGCCCCCGGCCAGCGGCACCCGCCAGCCGCCGGCGCCCTCGACCAGACTGAAGTCGGCGCCGCGCGCCAGCACCCGTCGCACCGGCGGCAGCAGCGCGGCGACAGTCAGCTCGACGCCGACCTCGCGCGCCGCCAGGTGCGGGGCGATGGCCGGCTCGAAGGCGAAGGGGTTGACCTCGGCATAGTCCAGCGCCAGCGAGCACTCGCCGAGCAGCGCCAGGGCGTCGCCGTTGCGCAGCCCAGCTGCGGTGCGCTCGCAGCCGGAGGCCACCGGCTTGGCCGCCGCGGTGGACAGCCCGCGGCTACGGGCGGCGTGCAGCAGGCCGGCGGCGATGGTGGTCTTGCCGATCTCGGTGTCGGTGCCGGCGATGAAGAAGGCGGCGGTCATGGGGCGATTGTCCTCGCTATGCAGATAATCGTGCCTACGCTCCTGCGCGGGCACGCAGCCAGGGACGCTCCCGCGTCCCGGACGCAGGAGCGTCCGTAGAGTCTGGCCCCCACGCAGGAGCGTGGGAGCCATCATGCATCACGCCCGCCGCAACACCCCGTACACCACCTGCCAGCTGGCCGGCAGGCCGTGCTCGTCGCGGAAGCGCTCGTAGGCCTCGACCAACGCGCGCACCCGCGCGCGGCCGGTGAGGCCGCCGGGGCGGCCGGGATTGAGGTTGTGGGCGCCGAGGGCCTTGAGCTCGTGGGTCAGCTGGCGCAGGTCGGCGTAGTGCAGCACACGCCGCTCCGTCGCCAACTCGACCACTTCAAGACCGCAGGCTTCGCACAGCGCCCGGTAGTCCTCGAAGCGGCGGAAGCGGTTGACGTGGACGAAGCCGTCCACCGCCTGCCAGCTGCCCTGCAGCTCCTGCAGGGTGCCGACGCACAGGCTGCTGAAGGCCAGCACGCCGCCCGGCGCCAGCACGCGGCGCGCCTCGGCCAGCACGGCGGCGAAGTCCGCGCACCACTGCAGGGCCAGGCTGGAGAAGATCAGGTCGTGGCTGGCAGTGGCCAGCGGCAGGCGCTCGGCATCGCCACAGACGAAGCGGCTGGCGCCGCCCAGCGGGCGGGCGTGGCGCAGCATGCCCTCGGCGATGTCCACCGCGGTGCCGCTGGCCTGCGGGAAGCGCGCGGCCAGGGCGCGGCTGAAATGGCCGGTGCCGCTGCCCAGGTCGACCCAGCGATCCGGCACAAGGTCGCCCGGCAGGCGCGCCAGCAACTCGGCGCCGACCGCGCGCTGCAGCTCGGCGACGCTGTCGTAGCTGGCCGCGGCGCGGGAGAAGGAGGCGGCGACCTGGCGCTTGTCGGGCAGCACGCCCTGTGGATCGGTCATGGTCGTCCCCTCGATGGCGCACGGTGCGCCGCGCGCACCGGACAGAACCTCTCTGCGGCGCCCGTGGCGCGCCCTGTCAGGCTACGCATTCCCGGCCTCGCGGACGCCTTCGTCGATCAGCGTGGCCAGCGCCTGCGGCTGTTCGGCGACGCAGGCGTGGCTGCAGCCCTCCAGCACGTCCACCTCGCCGGCCGGCAGCAGGGCCAGCAGCGCCTCGGCGGCGCTCGCCGGCAGCAGCGCATCGGCCTCGGCCAAGAGGTGCAGTTGCGGGCCGGCGAAACTCGCCAGCGCGGCGCGGTTGTCCAGCGCGGCCAGCACGTCGAGGCCGGCGAGCAGGTGCGCCGGCTCCTGTGCCGGCAGGCCCTGCTGCAACTGGCGGCCCAGCGCGCGGGCGTCCACGCCGCCCTGGGCGCAGAGCATGGCGAAGCGCCTGAGGGTGGCGGCGGCATCCGCCGCGCAGCCGGCGCGGAAGGCGGCGAAAGTGGCGGCGGCCATGGCGCTCGGCCAGTCGTCGCGGGCAACGAAACAGGCGTTGCTGGCCAGGGTGACGAGGCCCTGGCAGCGCGCGCCGCGCCGGGCGGCCAGGGCCGTGGCGAGCATGCCGCCGAGCGACCAGCCGCCCAGCCAAGTGTCGGCGGGCAGGCGCGCGTCCAGCTCGTCCAGCCAGTCGCGGGGATCGGCGGAGTCCAGCGCCGGCAGCGCGACCAGTTCGGTCGACAGGCCCTGCCCGTTGAGGGCGGCGACCAGCGGTTGCAGGGCGGCAGGGCCGAGGCCCCAGCCGGGCAGCAGGATCAGTCGGCTCATGCTCATTGCTCCACGGGCGGCAGCAGGGCCTGGCACTCGCCCAGCGCATCGAGCAGGCGCTCGACCTGCGCGACGCTGTGCGCGGCGGACAGGGTGACGCGCAGCCGCGCGGTGCCGGCCGGCACGGTGGGCGGACGGATCGCGCCGACCAGGATGCCGCGCTCGCGCAGCAGGCGGGACAGCTCCACGGCGCGGGCGCTGTCGCCGATCAGCAGCGGCTGGATCGGCGTCGGGCTGTCCATCAGGGTCAGGCCCAGCTCAGCGGCGCCGGCGCGGAAGCGGGCGATCAGCGCAGCGAGGTGCTCGCGGCGCCAGCCTTCCGTGCGCAGCAGCTCCAAGCTCTTCAGGCTGGCGCAGGCCACCGCCGGCGGCTGGCTGGTGGTGTAGATGTACGGACGGGCGAACTGCACCAGGGTCTCGATCAGCTCCGCGCTGCCGGCGACGAAGGCGCCGGCGGTGCCGAACGCCTTGCCGAGGGTGCCGACCAGTACCGGCACCTCCTCCAGGCCCAGGCCGAAGTGCTCGACGATGCCGCCGCCGCTGGCGCCGAGGGCGCCGAAGCCGTGGGCGTCGTCGACCATCAGCCAGGCGCCTCGCGCCTTGGCCGTGGCAGCCAGCGCCGGCAGGTCGGCGAGGTCGCCGTCCATGCTGAACACCCCGTCGGTGACCACCAGGGTGTTGCCGCTCGCCTTGTCCAGGCGGCTGGCCAGGCTGGCGGCGTCGTTGTGCCGGTAGCGCGAGAAGCGCGCGGCGGAGAGCAGACCGGCGTCGAGCAGGGAGGCGTGGTTGAGGCGGTCCTCCAGCACGGTGTCGCCCTGCCCGACCAGCGCGGTGACCGCTGCCAGGTTGGCCATGTAGCCGGTGGAGAACAGCAGCGCGCGCGGCCGGCCGGTGAACTCGGCCAGCGCTTCCTCCAGGACGTGGTGCGGCTGGCTGTGGCCGATCACCAGGTGCGAGGCGCCGCCGCCGACGCCCCAGCGCTCGGCGCCGTCTAGCAGGGCGCGAACCACCTCGGGGTGGCTGGCCAGGCCCAGGTAGTCGTTGGAGCAGAAGGCCAGCAGCGGCTGGCCGTCGACCCGCACCTGCGGGCCCTGGGGGCTTTCCAGCAGCGGGCGCTGGCGGAACAGGTGCTCGGCGCGGCGGGCGGCGAGACGGGCGGCGAGATCGAATGTCATGGCGGTGCTCGGTGGATAACCGCGTTGCGGGTTATCCACCCTACGGGTTCGGCGGGCGTGTGGTGGACGACTCGCGACGCGATGGTTCACCACACGGGGATGGCGCACGGCGCCTCCCCTCTCGGGGTCAGACGGCGGCGGCGTCGTGGAACAGCGCGCTGTTGCGCTGCTCGACCAGCGCCTGCTCGATGGCCGCCTGGTGTACCTCGTCGGCATGCTCCTCGCGCGCTTCCGGCTTGATGCCCAGGCGCTGGAACAGGCGCATGTCGCGCTCGGCCTCCGGGTTGCCGGTGGTCAAGAGCTTCTCGCCGTAGAAGATCGAGTTGGCGCCGGCGAGGAAGGCCAGCGCCTGCATCTGCTCGTTCATCTGCTCGCGGCCGGCGGACAGGCGCACGTGCGACTGCGGCATGAGGATGCGCGCCACCGCCAGGGTGCGGATGAAGTCGAAGGGATCGACGTCCTCGGCCTCGGCCAGCGGGGTGCCCTGGACCTTGACCAGCATGTTGATCGGCACCGACTCCGGGTGCTCCGGCAGGTTGGCCAGCTGGATCAAGAGGCCCAGGCGGTCGTCCAGCGACTCGCCCATGCCGAGGATGCCGCCGGAGCAGATCTTCATCCCCGCCTCGCGCACGTAGCCGAGGGTCTGCAGGCGCTCGGCATAGGTGCGGGTGGTGATGATGTTGCCGTAGAACTCCGGCGAGGTGTCGAGGTTGTGGTTGTAGTAGTCGAGGCCGGCGTCGGCCAGGGCCTTGGTCTGCTCGGCGTCGAGGGTGCCGAGGGTCATGCAGGTCTCCAGGCCCAGCGCCTTGACGCCCTTGACCATCTCCAGCACGTAGGGCATGTCCTTGGCGCTCGGGTGCTTCCACGCCGCGCCCATGCAGAAGCGGGTCGAGCCGATGGCCTTGGCCTCGGCGGCGGCCTTGAGCACCTTCTGCACTTCCATCAGCTTCTCTTTGTCGAGGCCGGTGTTGTAGTGGCCGGACTGCGGGCAGTACTTGCAGTCTTCCGGGCAGGCGCCGGTCTTGATCGACAGCAGGGTCGACACCTGCACCTCGTTGGCGTTGAAGTGCTGGCGGTGCACGCCCTGGGCCTGGAAGATCAGGTCGTTGAACGGCTGGGTGAACAGGGCGCGGACCTCGTCGAGGGTCCAGTCATGGCGCAGGGAGGCGGTGGCACTCATCGGGCGGTGTTCCTTGTTATGGGGACAGCACACCCCTGCTAGAGTGGCGGGGCGGCACGGATGGCGCATCTTCACGACAGCTCGGGCAACTGTCAACTGCGAGGGATAGCATGGTTTACAAGTGGCCAAAAAGCGTGCAATCGCACCACTGGCAGCGCATCGCCGCCGCCCTGTCCCGCCTGCAGCCAGCGCGCTGCCTGCTCTGCGACGGCCCCGCCGACACCCGCCATGCCCTGTGCAGCGGCTGCCAGGACGACCTGCCCTGGCTCGCCACGCCCTGCAGCGTCTGCGCCCTGCCGCTGCCGGCGGCGGACCTCACCTGCCCGCGCTGCCTGCGCCGCGCGCCGGCCTTCGCGCGGGTCGAGGCGCCGTGGCACTACGCCTTTCCCCTCGACACCCTGATCAAGCGCTTCAAGCACCAGGGCGACTGGCCGCTGGGCCGCCTGCTCGCCGCGCTGCTCGGCGAACACCTGCAGCACGCCTGGCTGGAAGGCCTGCCCCGCCCCGACCTACTGCTGCCGGTGCCGCTGTCCGCACGGCGCCTGCGCCAGCGCGGCTTCAACCAGAGCGCCCTGCTGGCGCGCTGGCTGGGCGCGGCACTGCAGCTGCCGCAGCACGAGCACTGGCTGCTGCGCGTGCAGGACACCCCGGCCCAGCAGGGCCTCGACGCCGCGGCGCGCCGGCGCAACCTGCGCGGCGCCTTCGCCGTGGCCGCGGGCGCGGCCCTCGCCGGGCGGCATATCGCGCTGGTCGACGACGTGCTGACCACCGGCGCCACCGCCGAAGCCCTCGCCCGCCTGCTGCGCGGCGCCGGCGCCGCGCGGGTCGATGTCTACTGCCTGGCGCGCACCCCGGCGCCGGACTGAAGCCCGCGCGGCGCTGGGCTACGCTGGAGACAACGGCCGTCGGCCCGTCCAGTCCCCCATTCCCGCGCCGGCGAGGTGCAACCCATGAAGATCGTCCACTGCCGCGAGTGCCACCGCGAGGTCGAACGCCATGCCCGGGTCTGCCCGCACTGCCGCGCCGAGATTCCCGGCGAGGGCAAGTGGCTGCTGACCGCCAAGTACGGCCTGTTCTTCGTGATTCTCGCCGCGCTGGTCTACGTGCTGTTCAACTTCGCCGGCGGCTGAGCCGGCCGCCAGCGGGTACACTCCAGGGCCCTCGCCCCGGAGCCCGCCATGAGCCACCCCTTCGCCACCCTCACCCCCGACCTGGTCCTCGACGCCGTGGAGAGCCTCGGCCTGCTCAGCGACGCGCGGGTGCTGGCGTTGAACAGCTACGAGAACCGCGTCTACCAGGTCGGCATCGAGGGCGAGGCGCCGCTGATCGCCAAGTTCTACCGACCCGGGCGCTGGAGCGATGCGGCGATCCGCGAGGAACACGCCTTCGCCTTCGAGCTGGCCGAGCACGAGGTGCCGCTGGTGGCGCCGCTGCAGTACGCCGGCGACAGCCTGTTCGAGCACGCCGGGTTCCGCTTCGCGCTGTTCCCGCGCCGCGGCGGCCATGCCCCGGAGCCGGGCGATCTGGACCAGCTGTACCGCTTCGGCCAGTTGCTCGGCCGCCTGCACGCCATCGGCGCCAGCCGGCCGTTCGTGCACCGCGAGGCGCTGACCGTGGACAGCTTCGGCCGGCAGTCGCTGGCCACCCTGCAGGACGGCGGCTTCATTCCCCAGGCCCTGCGCGCCGACTACGGCGCGCTGGCCGAGACGCTGCTGGCGCGCCTCGATGCGCTGTTCGCCGGCGTGCCCCATCGGGCGATCCGCCTGCACGGCGACTGCCACCCCGGCAACCTGCTGTACCGCGACGAGCGCTTCCACATCGTCGACCTCGACGACTGCCGCATGGGGCCGGCGGTGCAGGATCTGTGGATGCTGCTGACCGGCGACCGCCACGAACGCCAGCGCCAGCTCGGCGAGCTGATCGACGGCTACAACGAATTCCACGACTTCGCCCCGCGCGAGCTGGCGCTGATCGAGGGCCTGCGCAGCCTGCGCCTGCTGCACTACAGCGCCTGGCTGGCGCGCCGCTGGGACGATCCGGCCTTCCCGCCGAGCTTCCCCTGGTTCGCCGGCGAGCACTACTGGCACGGGCAGGTGGCGATGCTTCGCGAACAGCTCGCTGCCCTCGACGAGGAACCGCCGCGCCTGTACTGACGGCGACTGTCAGCTGCGGCTGACAGTCATCGCCGCGCGGACCGGCACGCACGGCTCGCCGGTCGCCACGCCGGGAGCGTCCGGCACTAGAATGGTGCGTCGATTTCCTTAGCTTCCTAAAGATCGGAGCATCCATGCACAGCAACCCGCGCCGCGGCCTGGCCCTGGGCCTGACGGCCTATCTCATCTGGGGCCTGTTCCCGCTCTACTTCAAGGCCCTCGCGGCGATTCCCGCCCTCGAAATCATCGTCCACCGGGTGCTCTGGTCGGCGCTGTTCGGCAGCCTGCTGCTGCTGGCCTGGAAGCATCCCGGCTGGTGGCGCGAACTGCGCGAGCACCCGCGGCGCCTCGGCGTGCTGGCCGCCAGCGGCGCGCTGATCGCGGTGAACTGGCTGACCTATGTGTGGGCGGTGAACAATGGCCACATGCTCGAAGCCAGCCTCGGCTACTACATCAACCCGCTGATCAACGTGGTGCTGGCCATGCTGCTGCTCGGCGAGCGGCTGCGCCCGCTGCAGTGGCTGGCGGTTCTGCTCGCCGCCGCCGGCGTGGCCCAGCAGGTCTGGCAGCTCGGCAGCCTGCCGTGGATCTCCCTGGTGCTGGCGCTGACCTTCGGCTTCTACGGGCTGATCCGCAAGCAGGCGCCGGTCGCCGCGCTGCCCGGACTGGTGGTGGAAACCTGGCTGATGCTGCCGGTGGCGCTCGCCTGGCTGCTGCTGCATCCGGCCGCGCAGAGCGCCCAGCCCGGCTTCTGGAGCGACAGCCAGGCGCTGTGGCTGGCCGCCGCCGGCCCGGTGACGCTGATTCCGCTGATCTGCTTCAACGCCGCCGCCCGCCACCTGTCCTACGCCAGCCTGGGCTTCCTGCAGTACCTGGCGCCGACCCTGGTGCTGCTGCAGGCGGTGCTGCTGTATGGCGAACCGCTGCACGGCGCGCAGCTGCTGGCCTTCGGCTGCATCTGGCTGGCCCTGGCGGTGTTCAGCGTCGACAGCCTGCGCCTGCTGCGCCGCGCCGCCTGAGCCTTGCACGTTTTTCGTACAGTTGCCTGCAGGCCACGCCAGCCGTGGCCTGCAGGCAACTGCCCCGAGCTTGTCCACAGCCTGGCGCACGGCGAATGTGCATAAGAAGGTCGCCGCGCGCTGGACGAAAAATCGCCAGAAGCCCTGCAGGGCCCATGGCTGGCGGGCTCCGGAGATCGATACCGGAGTTGTCCACAGCCTGATCCCCGGCAACGGTGGACAACTGCCTGCCGCTCCCCGCCGCCGGCCCTGCTCAAAATTCGCTCACCCGCGGCAACGCCGCGCCGGCCGTGGCCTGCAACGAGCTGCACGCAGTTTGTCCACAGCCTCGTCCACCTTCGCAGTGGACAATCCCGCCTCGGCGCTACGCATTTGTCCACAGATACGCCGCACATTACCGATCAAAAAACCACCAGTCACCTGCAAGCCGCGCCGGCTCTGGCCTGCAGCCAGGACTCCAGAGCTTATCCACAGGCAGGCGCACGGTTGTCGTGCATAACTGGCGCACCGCTGGTCAAATTTCGATCAATACCGCGCAGACCGCATGGCGCCTGGGTTGCAGCCAGGTATGCAGGGCTTTTCCACAGGCAGGCGCAGGATAACCGGGGACAACTGCGCAACAGGCCGCCATCCCCGGCACGGCGCATCGCCCAGCCCCCGCCGCGACGGGCCGTCGACCTGTGCATAACCGCGCGCTTGAGCCTTGCGACGGAGTTTCCCACGACTTTTGTCGAAGCCGGCGCGCGCCTCGTACATTTATCCACCGGCTTAATGTAGTATCTCGCCGCGTGTACTACATGAAGGGCGTGGCTGCGATGACTCGCGGCTCCCAAGCAGAGTGAGGCAAACAATGACTGATCGCGTTCAAGCCGGTGGCCTGCAGGTCGCCAAAGTCCTGTTCGACTTCGTCAACAACGAAGCCATTCCCGGCACCGGCGTCAGCGCCGAGCAGTTCTGGAAGGGTGCCGATGCCCTGATCCACGACCTGGCTCCGAAGAACAAGGCCCTGCTGGCCAAGCGCGATGCGCTGCAGGCGCAGATCGACGCCTGGCACCAGGCGCGTGCCGGCCAGGCCCACGACGCCGCCGCCTACAAGGCCTTCCTGCAGGAAATCGGCTATCTGCTGCCCGAGCCCGCGGACTTCGCCGTCACCACCGAGAACGTCGACGACGAGATCGCCCGCATGGCCGGCCCGCAGCTGGTGGTGCCGGTGATGAACGCGCGTTTCGCCCTGAACGCCGCCAACGCCCGCTGGGGCTCGCTGTACGATGCCCTGTACGGCACCGACGCCATCCCGGAAACCGACGGCGCCGAGAAGACGGCCGGCTACAACCCGGTGCGCGGCGCCAAGGTCATCGCCTTCGCCCGTGACTTCCTCAACCAGGCTGCGCCGCTGGAAGGCGCCTCCCACGTCGACGCCACCGGCTACGCCATCGACGGCGGCAAGCTGGTCGTCAGCCTGGCCAACGGCGCCACCACCGGCCTGCAGAACCCGGCCCAGCTGATCGGCTTCCAGGGCGAGGCCGCAGCGCCCAAGGCCGTGCTGCTGAAGAACAACGGTATCCACTTCGAGATCCAGATCGACCGCAACAGCCAGATCGGCAAGACCGACGCGGCCGGCGTGAAGGACGTGCTGATGGAAGCCGCGCTGACCACCATCATGGACTGCGAGGACTCGGTCGCCGCGGTCGATGCCGACGACAAGGTCATCGCCTACAAGAACTGGCTGGGCCTGATGAAGGGCGACCTGGCCGAGGAAGTGGCCAAGGGCGGCACCACCTTCACCCGCACCATGAACCCGGACCGCGTCTACACCGCGGCCAACGGCGGCGAGCTGACCCTGCACGGCCGCTCCCTGCTGTTCGTGCGCAACGTCGGTCACCTGATGACCAACGACGCGATCCTCGACAAGGACGGCAACGAGGTGCCGGAAGGCATCATCGACGGTCTGGTCACCAGCCTGATCGCCATCCACAACCTCAACGGCAACACCAGCCGCAAGAACACCCGCACCGGCAGCGTCTACATCGTCAAGCCGAAGATGCACGGTCCGGAAGAAGCCGCCTTCACCAACGAGCTGTTCGGTCGCGTCGAGGACGTCCTCGGCCTGGCGCGCAACACCCTCAAGGTCGGCATCATGGACGAGGAGCGCCGCACCACCGTCAACCTCAAGGCCTGCATCAAGGCGGCCAGCGAGCGCGTGGTGTTCATCAACACCGGCTTCCTCGACCGCACCGGCGACGAGATCCACACCTCCATGGAAGCCGGCGCCTTCATCCGCAAGGGCGAGATCAAGGGCGCCAAGTGGATCGGCGCCTACGAGAACAACAACGTCGACATCGGCCTGGCCACCGGCCTGCAGGGCCACGCACAGATCGGCAAGGGCATGTGGGCCATGCCCGACCTGATGGCCGCCATGCTGGAGCAGAAGATCGCCCACCCGCTGGCCGGTGCCAACACCGCCTGGGTGCCGTCGCCGACCGCCGCCGCGCTGCACGCCCTGCACTACCACAAGGTCGACGTGTTCGCCCGCCAGGCCGAGCTGGCCAAGCGCGTGCCCGCCTCGGTGGACGACATCCTGACCATCCCGCTGGCGCCGAGCACCGACTGGTCGGCCGAGGAAATCCAGCAGGAACTGGACAACAACGCCCAGGGCATCCTCGGCTACGTGGTGCGCTGGGTCGACCAGGGCGTCGGCTGCTCCAAGGTGCCGGACATCAACGACATCGGCCTGATGGAAGACCGCGCCACCCTGCGCATCTCCAGCCAGCACATCGCCAACTGGCTGCGCCACGGCATCTGCTCCGAGGCCCAGGTGCGCGAGACCTTCGAGCGCATGGCCCTGGTGGTCGACCGGCAGAACGCGGGCGACCCGCTGTACCGTCCGATGGCGCCGAACTTCGAAAGCAACATCGCCTTCCAGGCCGCCCTGGAGCTGTGCATCGAAGGCGGCAAGCAGCCCAACGGCTACACCGAGCCGGTCCTGCACCGCCGTCGCCGCGAGTTCAAGGCCAAGAACGGCCTGTAATCCCCGGCCGGCAAGGATGCCGTCCTGCGGCAAGCGTCCCATGGCGCTTGCCGCCACGACGCGCCGCACTCCCTCGGGAGGCGGCGCGTCGTGCGTTGTGGCGCCCGCACGGTGGCCGCCACCCTGCCAACGGCCGATTGCCAGCGCCGGCCCCCGCGGTTAGCGTGAAGCCTGGGTACCTGACCGACCCGCTTCGGAGACCGCCATGCGCCGTTTACGTTTTCTCCTCGGCCTGCCCCTGCTGCTGGGCAGCGTCGCGAGCCACGCCGACAGCTGCCACAGCGTGCTGGAAGGCAGCCTGCCCGCCCTGCGCGGCAAGGAATCCATCGATTTGTGCCAGCGCTTCGCCGGCAAACCCCTGGTGGTGGTCAACACCGCCAGCCATTGCGGCTTCACCGGCCAGTTCGAGGGACTGGAAAGCCTCTACCAGCGCTACAAGGACCAGGGGCTGGAGATGCTCGGCGTGCCCTCCGACGACTTCCATCAGGAGGCCGACGACAGCGCGGAAACCGCCAGCGTCTGCTACGCCAACTACGGCGTCACCTTCAGCATGGCCGCCGCGCAGAAGGTCACCGGCGCCGAGGCCATCCCGCTGTTCCGCCACCTCGCCGCGCAGAGCGGCGCGCCGCGCTGGAACTTCTACAAGTACGTGATCGACCGCCAGGGCAAGGTGGTGGCCAGCTTCTCCAGCCTGACCAAGCCCGAGGACCCCAAGCTGCTGCGCGCCGTCGAACAGGCCATCGCCTCGACGCCCTGAATAGCGGCGCAGCGCCCGCGAGCGGCCAGGCCGGAGGCCGCCGCTCGCACACGGCTGCCGCAGATCATCCGCGGCGGCAGGCAGCCGTGCGAACATGAACGAATGCTCCCAGGAGAATTACAAGATGAGCAAGCACGATGCTTTCGCGGACGTCGGCAAGACCGCCGTGCTGCAGAACATCCAGGGCACCATGCACTTTCTGCTGCGCTATGCCCCGTTCAACCAGATGGAACTCGGCCACCTGGCACAGATGGTCGAGCAATGCCGGCTGCGCTTCTACGCCGCCGGCGATCCGGTGGTCGGCCCCGGCGACGGCAAGATCGAGCACGTCTACATCGTCAAGCAGGGCCTGGTGCTCGGCCAGCGTCCGGCGCTCAGCGGCGACGCCATGGAGACCACCCAGGAGATCGCCCCCGGCGAGTGCTTCCCGGTGGCGGCGATGGTCAGCGAACGGGCCACCCGCAGCCACTACATCGCCGCCGAAGACACCTTCTGCCTGCAACTGAGCCGCGCCGCCTTCACCCACACCTACAACCAGTCGGAAGCCTTCCGCGACTTCGCCCTGCGCGGGGTCAGCAGCCTGATGGGCCAGGTGCAGCAGCAGGCCCAGCTGCAGGCCGCGGAAACCCTCGGCGCCCAGTATTCGCTGGAGACCCAGCTGAACATCCTCGTCGCCGCCAACCCGGTGACCTGCCGCAGCGGCGTCAGCCTGCGCGACGCGGTGCGGCTGATGCACGAGCACCACGTCGGCAGCCTGGTGATGATCGACGACAACGGCTATCCGATCGGCATCTTCACCCTGCGCGACCTGCGCCGGGTGATCGCCGACGGCAGCGGCGACCTGCAGCAGCCGCTCGACGAGCTGATGACCCGCGACCCCATCCACCTGCCGCCGACCGCCACCGCCTTCGATGCGGCGATGATCATGACCCGGCGGCAGATCGCCCACATCTGCGTGGTGGAAAAGGGCCGGCTGATCGGCGTGCTCTCCGAGCGCGACCTGTTCTCCCTGCAGCGGGTCGACCTGGTGCAGCTGGCGCGCACCATCAGCGCCGCGCCCCGACTCGACACCCTGGTCGAACTGCGCGAGCAGATCGCCCACCAGATCGACAACATGCTCGCCCACGGTGCCAACCCGGAGCAGCTGACCAACATCCTTACCCTGCTCAACGACCACACCGTGGCGCGGGTCATCGAGCTGATGATCGAGGAACACGGCGATCCCGGCGTGCCCTTCACCTGGCTGGTGTTCGGCAGCGAGGGGCGCCGCGAGCAGACCCTGCTCACCGACCAGGACAACGGCATGCTGTTCGAGGCCGCCAGCATCGAGGAGGCCGAGCGGATCCGCCAGCGCCTGCTGCCGCTGGCGCGCCAGATCAACGAGGCCCTGGACCGCTGCGGCTTCGCCCTGTGCAACGGCAACATCATGGCCAGCAACCCGGAGCTGTGCCTGTCGCGTCAGGAGTGGCTGCGCCGCTTCGGCGCGATGATCCAGAGCCCGACCCGCGACAACCTGATGCACTCGTCGATTTACTTCGACCTGCGCCCGGTCTGGGGGCCGGGCGAAGGCTGCCGCCAGCTCCAGGAAGCGCTGCTGCAGATGATCGAGGGCAACGAGCTGTTCCAGCACATGATGGCGGCCAACGCCCTGCGCCATCCGCCGCCCATCGGCCGCTTCCGCGACTTCATCGTCGCCAGCCGCGGCGCCGAGAAGAACACCCTGGACCTCAAGGTGGAGGGCCTGATGCCCTTCGTCGAAGGGGTACGCATCCTCGCCCTGGCCCATGGCATCGACGAGTGCAACACCCTCGAACGCCTGCGCCTGCTCGGCGAGCGCGGCGTGCTCAAGGCCCAGGATGCCGCCGCCTACGCGGAGGCCTACCACTTCATCCAGCTGACACGCATGCAGCTGCACCAGCGCCAGGAGCGCGACGGCCTGCCCCTGAGCAACCGCCTCGATCCCGACACCCTCAACGAACTGGACCGGCGCATCCTGCGCGAATCCTTCCGCCAGGCCCAGCGCCTGCAGAACAGCCTGAGCGTGCGGTACCAGCTATGAATCCGATCTCAGCCCTGTTCGCCCGCCTGCAGCGCCGCCCGCTGCAGCTCGACGACCACCAGCGGCAGCGCCTGCAGGCCCTGCCGCCGCCGCCCCGCCTGGACGCCCCGCTGCAGGAGCAGCGCTTCGTGGTGCTCGATCTGGAAACCACCGGCCTGAACGTCAACCGCGACATCGTCATCTCGATCGGCGCGGTGACCATCGAGGCCGGCGCCATCGACATGGCCCAGCAGTTCGAATGCACCCTGCGCCGCCAGGTCGAGGTCAACGAGGCCGTGCTGATCCACGGCATCGCGCCCAGCGAGCTGGCCAATGGCGAGCCGCCGGCCGAGGCGCTGCTCAGCTTCATGGAGTTCGCCGCCGACAGCGTGATGCTGGCCTTCCATGCGCCCTTCGACCAGCGCATGCTGGCCCGCGCGCTGAAGAACGAGCTGGGCTATCGCCTGGAGCACCCCTTCCTCGACGTCGCCGATCTGGCGCCCATGCTGTTTCCCGAGGTGCTGACCCGGCGTGGCGGCCTGGATCACTGGATGAACTACTTCGGCATCGACATCGCCCAGCGCCATCACGCCTCGGCGGATGCGCTGGCCACCGCGGAAATCGCCCTGATCCTGTTTAACCGTGCCCGGCGCATGGGCATCGAGCGGGTCGACAAGCTGGCCGAACAGGTGCGCTGCTGGCAGCGCGCGCGCCAGGCCTCGCTCAACTCGATCTGATCCCCCGCGGGCTGCGCCAGCGCGCAGCCCGCAGATGCGCGGCGCGGTTCAGACACTGATGTGGTAGCGCACGGCGAACAGCTTCTTGAAGTCCTTGACGATGTGCAGGGCGTCGCGCAGCAGGTCGCGCTCCAGCTTGTTGAGCTGCTGCAGGTCGATGCCGTTGGGCATCGCGTCGCGCCCCTCGCCGCCGGCCTCGATCCGCCGCATCTGCTGGTCCAGGCGCAGCTGGATGAAGATCGACAGGGCCTCGCCGAGGTTCTCGCCCATGCTGCGGGTCATCTTGCCCTGCTCGACCAGCGCCTCGATGCGCTTGAAGGTGTTGGTCTCCAGGATACGCTGCTCCAGCGCCATGGTGCGCACCCCGTGGACGATGGGGAAGATGCCACCCTTCTTGATGTCCAGCGGCTCCTTGTCCTTCAGGTTGCCGAACAGGGTCAGCGGCGTGTCGAAGTTCAGCGCCGCGCGGGCGAAGTGCGAGAAGAACAGGTCGTTGCTGTGCACGCGGCGCAGGAAGGCGTTTCTCGCCACCTTGAACAGGGCGATGTTGCCGGCGATCGGCTTGCTGTCCACGGCGATCGCCAGGTTCATCACCGACAGGCCGTCGCAGCTGTGGCTCCACTGGGCCAGCTTGCGCGCCCACTCGTCGATCGAGTTCACCCACTCCGGGTTCGACACCATGATGTTGCCCGGGCAGGGCGGGAAGCCGAAGCTGATCAGGGTCTCGCTGAAGCGGCGCATGCAGTCCATCATCCCCGGCCACTCCAGGCCGTTGCGCACCAGCAGGGCATTGTCCTGGTCGGTCTTCATGATCTGCTCGCCGCGCCCTTCCGAACCCATCACGATCAGGCAGACGTGCGGGCGCATGTCGTTGGGAATGATCAGGTCGAACAGCTTGGAGATGATCCGCCCGTTCATCGCCGCCAGCAGCTCCATGGTGAAGCGGATCTTCACCCCGGTGGAGGTCAGCGCGCGGATCAGGTCGGTGAGCCCCTGCGCCGCTTCGCGCAGCTCCTCGACGCTATTGGCCCGCTCGACGCGCAGGCCGATGACGTGGGAGTGGCTGGAGAAGTGGCTGAGCACATCGGTCAGCTCGACGATACCGATCAGGGCGTGGTTGCCGTCCATGACCACCACCCGCTCGATCTGGTGCTGGGTCATCAGGATCAGCGCATTGAACAGGTAATCGTCGGGATCGGCGGTGATCAGCCGGTAGCTGGCGATCTCGCCGACATCGGTGTCCAGCGGCATCCCCTGCAACACCACCGCGTCGAGCAGGTCGGTCCGGGTCACCAGGCCGTAGCGGTTGCGCCGCTTCGCCAGCAGGCAGTCCGCCTTCGTCTCGCGCATCAGCCGGGTCGCCTCGTGCAGGCTGGTGCCCTCCGCGACGATCAGCGGCTCACGGATCATGCCGTCGCTGATCTTGGCAAGCATGAACTCGGCCATGTCCTGGCTCTGCCCGTGCTGGGCGACGATCTCCCGCTTGGCGCTGAGGTTCTGCTGGAAATAGTCGGCGAATAGCGGATTGCTGGCGATCAGCTCCAGCAGGATCCGGGTCGGCAGCAGATGGCAGGTGGTGTCCTCGGCGGCGACGAAGTTGTGGATCGCCACGCCATTGATTGCCGACCAGCCGCCGAAGTAGTCGTCATCCTCGTAGTGGACGAACACCTGCGGAGCCAGCGGCGCGCCCTGCGCATCGAACTCGCCCAGCTCGCCTTCCGCGACCCGCCCCCGGGACACGATGAAGACCCCCTGCGGAGGCTTGCCCGCCTCGATGATCACCTCGCCGCGCCGGAAGTCGACGCTCTGCAGGTGCTCGTTCAGCAGGGCCTGCTCGCGAGCGTCCAGCAGGCTGAAAGGCAGGTTGTCCATCTTGAACGCCTCGGACATGACACGCTCTCCATTTCAATTATTGTTCTGGCCGGGCGCACGAAGCGGCAGGCCTGCTGGCTCCCTCGCCACCCCGCAGACTAGCGGATGCGTCGGCATGATTGAAGGCGCGGCGGCCGGAGATGTCGGAGTCGGCGCCGGATACTCGGTACTTGCCGGCTCACTGGCCCGGCGCGGCGACCTGCAGACCGTTGCCGGTGCAGACGGCCTGATAGAGCGGAGCGTCCACATCCAGCTCGGTCAGGGTCTCGAACTTCGCCTGGCCGGCCTCATTGAGCAGGAACATCGCCTTCTCGGCGCAGAGCATCTGGTAGGTGCCGCTCTTGACCGTGGAGATCAGGTGCTGCTTCTCGAAGCGATACAGCACGAAGCGGGCAACCCGCCCCTGGCTGGTCTCCTCGATCTGCGCATTGGCGCCATCGAGCACCGTATAGACCAGCGGCATGGGGAACTGCATGGTCCAGGGACGCCAGAGCATCTCGCCCTTCTCGCTCGCCACGACCACCGAGCCGGCCGGCAGGCGCGCCTGCTTGGAGTCGAACCAGGTGTATTCGTAGTGGATGGTGTAGGCCAGCATGCCCAGGCCGGCAAAGGCCGGAATGGTCCATGCCGGCAACCACTTGCGGGTCAGGGAACGCAGCAGCAGCGCAATCCCCGCTCCCGCCGCAGCGGCACAGAGTGCGGCAACCAGATGCCAGATCATAGGTAACTTCCTCAAAAAAATCGGGCTTCCGAATGGAAGCCCGATATTCACATCAACCCTGGTTCAGAATTAACACCTGATTTCGGGCCATATTGTCGCTTAGTGGTCAAGCGCGGCGCCAGCACCCTTCGGAGTACGCACGCTCTCCACCAGATCCTGCACAGCCTTCGGCGGAGCCTCGCTGGCCAGGGATACGGTGTAGGCCACGGCGAAGTTGATGATCGCACCCACGGAGCCGAAGGCTTGCGGGGAGATACCGAACAGCCACTGATCCGGAGTGTTGGCGAAGGTCGCGGTGCCCGGAATGAAGAACCAGCCCAGATACAGGAAGATGTAGACGATAGTGGTCAGCAGACCGACAACCATGCCTGCGATCGCGCCCTTATCGTTCACGCGCTTGGAGAAGATACCCATCATCAGGGCCGGGAACAGGGTCGCGGCAGCCAGACCGAAGGCCAGTGCCACTACCTGCGCCGCGAAGCCCGGAGGATTCAGGCCCAGCCAGGTGGCCAGCAGGATCGCAGCGGCCATGGACAGACGCGCGGCGAGCATTTCGCTCTTCTCGCTGATCTTCGGATTGATCAGGGTCTTGATCAGGTCATGGCTCACCGCCGAGGAGATGGCCAGCAGCAGACCGGCAGCGGTGGACAGCGCAGCGGCGATGGCGCCCGCGGCGATCAGACCGATGACCCAGGACGGCAGGTTGGCGATTTCCGGGTTGGCCAGCACGATGATGTCGTTGTTGACGGTCAGCTCGTTGCCGCTCCAGCCACGCTCCTGAGCGGTCGGGGCGAACTTGGCGTTGGCGTCGTTGTAGAACTGCACGCGGCCATCGCTGTTCTTGTCTTCCCACTTGATCAGACCGGTTTCTTCCCAGGTCTTCACCCACTGCGGACGCTCTTCATAGGCCAGAGCCGGAGCCTCGGCACCCTGCGGGTACACGGTGGTCATCAGGTTCAGGCGCGCCATGGAGGCCACGGCCGGAGCGGTGAGGTACAGCAGGGCGATGAAGATCAGGGTCCAGCCGGCGGACCAGCGAGCATCGGCCACCTTCGGTACGGTGAAGAAGCGGATGATCACGTGCGGCAGACCGGCGGTACCGATCATCAGCGACAGGGTGAACAGGATCATGTTCAGCTTGTTGTCGGCGTCAGCGGTGTAGGCCGCGAAGCCCAGATCGGTGACCACGGCATCCAGCTTGGCCAGCAGCGGCTCGCCGGACTCGACGTGGGTACCGAGCATGCCGAACATCGGGATCGGGTTGCCGGTCAGCTGGAAGGCGATGAACACCGCCGGGATGGTGTAGGCGATGATCAGTACCACGTACTGGGCCACCTGGGTGTAGGTGATGCCCTTCATGCCGCCGAATACCGCGTAGGCGAACACCACGGCTGCGGCGATCCAGATACCGGCCGAGTTGCTCACTTCGAGGAAGCGGGAGAAGGCGATACCGGCACCGGCCATCTGGCCGATCACGTAGGTCACGGAGATCAGGATCAGGCAGACCACAGCGGCGAGACGCGCGCCACGGCTGTAGAAGCGGTCACCGATGAAGTCCGGTACGGTGAACTTGCCGAACTTGCGCAGGTAGGGTGCCAGCAGCATGGCGAGCAGCACGTAACCGCCGGTCCAGCCCATCAGGTAGACCGAAGTGGAGTAGCCGCCAGCCGCGATGATGCCGGCCATGGAGATGAAGGACGCCGCGGACATCCAATCGGCCGCGGTGGCCATGCCGTTGGTGACCGGGTGTACGCCGCCACCGGCAACGTAGAACTCCTTGGTCGATCCGGCACGGGCCCAGACCGCGATACCGAAGTAGAGAGCGAAGGATGCCCCTACGAATAGCATGTTGATTACAAATTGGCTCATGCTGGCTTACTCCTCAACGCCGAATTCTTTGTCCAGCTTGTTCAGCCGCCACGCGTAGTGGAAGATGATCGCGATGAACGTGATGATCGAGCCCTGTTGAGCGAACCAGAAGCCCAGGTCCGCCCCGCCGACCGAAATATTCATCAGCATCGGGCGCAAGAGGATGCCAAAACCATATGAAACCAGAGCCCATACCACCAGGCTCCAGGTGATCAGGCTAACGTTAGCCTTCCAGTACGCAGCAGCATTCGCTTTATCGTCTGCCATCGTTGTTCTCCATTGTTTTATTTTTATTGCAGGTGAAAAAATTCACAGGCTGAATCTAGCAAAGGGGTCACGTAAAAAGAAAGTCCCGACTTTAGTCTGAAGGAAGGCCCGCCACACAGTTTCCGGCAGGCCGGCGCATAGCACTCCTTCAGCCCTGGCGCGGTCTGCAACGGCGTGTGTGGCGGCATGACCATCCCGATGGACGCCGCCCTTCGCTACGGCAAAGCGCGGCAAGCACAACCACAGCAGACAAGCTCCCGCTCCTGGGCCACCGGTCCGCGGCGGCAAACCGCCGCCACAGAGCCGACCCTCGCGCCCGACCAGCACCTCTGGCCCCTGCCTCCAGAGCTTGTCAGCGCCCGCCAGCAGCCAGCCTGCACGGCCTCAAGAGCAGCCAGTCTGGAGAGTTGGAAGTTACTGCGCCGGCCGTCATCCATAAAAAATTAATATAAAACCAAGTTAAATGCCCGAAAAAAGAAAATATGTAAGCCAGCATTCAACCCACCTAAAAAAAGCACTACCAGCCAAAAAAATAATTACATAAAACCGAGCATAGAATTAGAAAATAATCGCTCGACAGAATGCACACACAATAAAAGCCACACAAAACCAGTGCCTTATTGGTCAGCCCCTACCGGCCGCCGGCAAACGGCGGCCATGGCACGCCAGCCTGTTACACTGCGCGCCCCTTGTTGCCATGCAGATCCGCCGCCGTGACCGACGCCTTCTCCACCCTGCCGCTGCCCGCCAGCCTGCTCGACAGCCTGAACGCGCTGGGCTACCCGCACATGACGCCGATCCAGGCCGCCAGCCTGCCGGCGATCCTCGCCGGTCACGACCTGATCGCCCAGGCCAGCACCGGCAGCGGCAAGACCTGCGCCTTCGCCCTCGGCCTGCTGGCGCCGCTCAACCCGCGCTATTTCGGCTGCCAGGCGCTGGTGCTGTGCCCGACCCGCGAGCTGGCCGACCAGGTCGCCAAGGAAATCCGCCAGCTGGCCCGCAACCTGGGCAACATCAAGGTGCTGACCCTGTGCGGCGGCGTGCCCTTCGGCCCGCAGGTCGGCTCGCTGGAGCATGGCGCGCATGTGGTGGTCGGCACCCCGGGGCGGGTGCTCGAACACCTCAACCGCGGCAACCTCAAGCTCGACGGGCTCAACCGCCTGGTGCTCGACGAGGCCGACCGGATGCTCGACATGGGCTTCGTCGACGCCATCGCGGCGATCGTCGAGCAGACTCCCGAGCGCCGGCAGACCCTGCTGTTCTCCGCCACCTACCCCGAAGGCATCGAGCGCCTGGCGGCGCGCTTCATGCGCCAGCCGCAGCGCGTCGCGGTGGCAAGCCAGCACGACCAGAGCGTGATCGAGCAGCGCTTCTACGAGGTCGACCCGCAGCAGCGCATGGACGCCGTGGCGCGCCTGCTGCTGCACTTCCGCCCGGCGTCCAGCGTGGTGTTCTGCCAGACCAAGCAGCAATGCCAGGAGCTGGCGAGCCTGCTCGATGCCCGGAAGATTTCCGCACAGGCCCTGCACGGCGATCTCGACCAGCGCGAGCGCGACCAGGTGCTGGCGATGTTCGCCAACCGCAGCTGCTGCGTGCTGGTGGCCACCGACGTGGCCGCCCGCGGCCTTGACATCGACGGCCTCGAAGCGGTGATCAACCTGGAGCTGCCGCGCGATCCGGCGATCCACGTCCACCGCATCGGCCGCAGCGGCCGCGCCGGCGCCAAGGGCCTGGCGCTGTCGCTGGTGGCGCCCGCCGAGGCCCACCGCGCCAACGCCATCGAGCAGCAGCAGGGCGGCGCGCTGCAGTGGGGCAACCTGGAGCTGCTCAAGGATCGCGGCGAGCCGCGCCTGCTGCCGGCGATGACCACCCTGGGCATCAACGGCGGGCGCAAGGACAAGCTGCGGCCCGGCGACATCCTCGGCGCGCTGACCGGCGAGGACGGCCTGCCCGGCAGCGCCATCGGCAAGATCGCCCTGTACGACTTCAACGCCTATGTCGCCGTCGAGCGCGAACTGGCGCCGGCCGCCCTGCAGCGCCTCAGCGAGCGCAAGGTCAAGGGCCGCCACTTCAAGGCGCGGATTCTCTGAAGTCGCGCCCGGCCCCGCGCCGGCAGCCCGCGCGGCGGCGCTTTGCTAACATGCGCGCTCCGTTCGCCAGCCTGAGAGTTCCCCCGTGTCCAGTCCCGATGTCGTGATCCTGGGAGCCGGCGCCGCCGGCCTGATGTGCGCGCTGACCGCCGCCGGCCGCGGCCGCCGCGTGCTGGTGCTCGACCACGCCAACAAGGCCGGCAAGAAGATCCTCATGTCCGGCGGCGGGCGCTGCAACTTCACCAACCTGTACACCGAGCCGGGCGACTTCCTCTCCCACAACCCGCACTTCTGCAAGTCGGCGCTGGCGCGCTACACCCAGTGGGACTTCCTCGAACTGGTCGGCAAGCACGCCATCCCCTACCACGAGAAGAAGCTCGGCCAGCTGTTCTGCGACCACAAGGCCAGCGACATCCTGCAGATGCTGCTGGACGAGTGCCGCGAGGCCGGCGCCGAGATCCGTCTGGATACTGCCATCGAACGGATCGAGCGCGATGACGCCGGCTACCGGCTGGCCACCAGCGCCGGCGAATTCGCCTGCCGCTCGCTGGTGGTCGCCACCGGCGGCCTGTCGATCCCCACCCTCGGCGCCAGCGGCTTCGGCTACCAGATCGCCCGCCAGTTCGGCCATAACGTGCTGCCGACCCGCGCCGGGCTGGTGCCCTTCACCGTCACCGAGCCGCAGCTCAAGGCGTTGTGCGCCGAGCTGTCCGGCACCGCCGTGGACTGCCTGGTCAGCTGCAACGACAAGAGCTTCCGCGAAAACCTGCTGTTCACCCACCGCGGCCTCAGCGGCCCGGCGATGCTGCAGATCTCCTCCTATTGGCACAGCGGCGATGCGCTGGAAATCAACCTGCTGCCCGATCGCGACGCGCTGGACTGGCTGAGCGGCCAGCAGGCCGAACGGCCGAACATCGAGCTGAAGACCCTGCTCGCCGAGGTGTTCACCAAGAAGATGGCCGGCCTGCTCTGCGAGCTGTGGTGGGCCAGCAAGCCGCTCAAGCAGTACACCCCGGGCGAGCTGCAGGGCATCGCCGCGCAGCTGTCCGCCTGGCGGCTGGTGCCGGCCGGCACCGAGGGCTACCGCACCGCCGAGGTGACCCTGGGCGGGGTGGACACCCGCGAGGTGTCGTCGAAGACCATGGAGTCGCAGAAATCGCCGGGGCTGTACTTCGTCGGCGAAGTGCTGGACGTCACCGGCCACCTCGGCGGCTTCAACTTCCAGTGGGCCTGGGCCTCCGGGCACGCCGCCGGAGAAGTGGTCTAGCCCCTCCCATCACGCGCGACAGCCTGTCTACAATGGGCCCACCGAGCCCGTTCCCCGTCATGGCAGGCTGTCCCATGCCCTCCCCCTCGCTTCGCCACACCCTGCGCCGCCTCTGGGCGCTGGACACCTTCGGCTCCAGCCTGCGGGTCTTCATCGCCCTCACCGGCAGCATGGCGCTGTGCTGGCAGCAGGAGCGCATGGACCTGCTGATCCCGCTGTTCCTCGGCATCATCGCCAGCGCCCTGGCCGAGACCGACGACAGCTGGCGCGGCCGCCTGCGCGCGCTGCTGGTGACCCTGGGCTGCTTCGCCGCCGCCGCCTTCGCGGTCGAGCTGCTGTTCCCCTATCCCTGGCTGTTCGTCGTCGCCCTGGCGCTGTCGACCTTCGTCCTGACCATGCTGGGGGCGCTGGGCGAGCGTTACGGCACCATCGCCTCGGGCACGCTGATCCTCTCCATCTACACGATGATCGGCGTCGACCAGCGCGGCGGCGAAGTCGCCGACCTGTGGCACGAACCCCTGCTGCTGGTCGCCGGCGCCGCCTGGTACGGCGCGCTCTCGGTGCTCTGGCAGGCGCTGTTCAGCCAGCAGCCGGTGCAGCAGGCGCTGGCCCGGGTATTCCGCGAACTGGGCCTGTACCTGCGCCTGAAGGCCGCGCTGTTCGAGCCGCTGCGCGACCTCGACGTGGAACGGCGGCGCCTGGAGCTGGCGCAGCAGAACGGCAGGCTGGTGGCCGCGCTCAACGCCGCCAAGGAAATCATCCTCCACCGGGTCGGCAAGGGCCGCGTCAGCCCGCGGGTCAACCGCTACCTGAAGCTGTACTTCCTCGCCCAGGACATCCACGAGCGCGCCAGCTCCTCCCACTACCCCTACCACGCGCTGGCCGAGGCGTTCTTCCACAGCGACGTGCTGTTCCGCTGCCGCCTGCTGCTGCGCCAGCAGGGCAAGGCCTGCCGCGCGCTGGCCGAGGCCATCGAGCTGCGCCAGCCGTTCGCCTACCAGCGCGCCAGCGCCCAGGCCCGCGACGACCTGGAGGCCTCGCTGGCCTACCTGCAGGCTCAGGACAACCCGCACTGGCGCGACCTGCTGCGCTCGCTGCGCGCGCTGGCCGACAACCTCGGCACCCTCGAACAGCTGCTCGGCGCCGCCAGCAACCCCGAGGCGCTGGCCGAGGAACAGGACAGCACCCTGCACGACCGCGACCCGCACAGCCTGCGCGAAGTCTGGGAACGCCTGCGCCTGCAGCTCACCCCCACCGCGCTGCTGTTCCGCCACGCCCTGCGCCTGTCCCTGGCGCTGGCCGCCGGCTACGGCGTGCTGCACGCCATCCACCCGACCCAGGGCTACTGGATCCTGCTCACCACGGTGTTCGTCTGCCAGTCCAGCTACGGCGCCACCCGCACCAAGCTGACCCAGCGCATCGCCGGCACCCTGCTCGGCCTCACCGTCGGCTGGGCGCTGTTCGACCTGTTCCCCGGCGCCCTGGCCCAGTCGCTGATCGCGGTGGCCGCCGGGGTGGCGTTCTTCGCCACCCGCGCACGCCGCTACACCCTGGCCACCGCGGCGATCACCCTGATGGTGCTGTTCTGCTTCAACCAGGTCGGCGACGGCTACGGACTGATCTGGCCGCGGCTGTTCGACACCCTGCTGGGCAGCCTGATCGCCGGTCTGGCGGTATTCCTGATCCTCCCCGACTGGCAGGGCCGGCGCCTGCCCCGCGTGCTGGCCAGCGTGCTGCACAGCCACGCCGCCTACCTGCGACAGATCATCCTGCAGTACGCCAGCGGCAAGCGCGACGACCTCGCCTACCGCCTGGCGCGGCGCAACGCGCACAACGCCGACGCCGCGCTGTCGGCGGCGCTGGCCAGCATGCTGCTGGAACCGGGGCACTTCCGCCGCGAGGCGGAGCTGGGCTTTCGCTGCCTGGCGCTGTCGCACACCCAGCTCAGCTACCTGTCGGCGCTCGGCGCGCACCGCGCCGCGCTGCCGGCCGAGCTGCGCGGCGGGCTGGTCGAGCAGGCCGCTGCGCAACTGGCCAGCGAGCTCGACGCCATCGCCGCGCAACTGGGCGGCCAGCCGGCGCCCGGCGAGCTGGTTGGCGATGCGGCCACGCTGGCCCTCGCCCTGGAACAGCTGCCGGAGGACATCGACGCGCGCCAGCGCCTGCTGCGCACCGAACTGGCGCTGATCGCCCGCCAGTTGCCCCTGCTGCGCGAGCTGGCCGCACGCCTGCTGAGCGGCGCCGCAGCCCCGGCCGGACTGCCGCCGCCGGCGCCCTGAGACTCTCGCCGCCACCGGCCGGCCCGACTAGACTGCAACCAAGGATCGTCGCGCCACGCCCGTTATTCGCAGTGCGCCCACGGCGCCATGACTGGAGAGTCCGCATGAGCACAACGCCCGCCACCGCCTTCGATCCCCGCGTGTTCCGCCGCGCGCTGGGCAACTTCGCCACCGGAGTGACCATCATCACCGCGCGCAGCACGGCCGGCGCGCAGGTCGGCGTCACCGCCAACAGCTTCAACTCGGTGTCCCTGGAGCCGCCGCTGATCCTCTGGAGCATCGACAAGCGCTCCGGCAGCCATGCGGTGTTCGAGGCCGCCAGCCACTTCGCCGTGCATGTCCTGGCCGCCGACCAGATCGAGCTGTCCAACCACTTCGCCCGCCCGCAGGACGACAAGTTCGCCGGCATCGCCTTCGAGAGCGGTCTGGGCGGTGCTCCGCTGCTGGCCGACTGCGCGGCGCGCTTCCAGTGCGAGTGCTACCAGCAGCTCGACGGCGGCGACCACTGGATCCTGATCGGCAAGGTGGTGGCCTTCGACGATTTCGGCCGCTCGCCGCTGCTCTACCACCAGGGCGCCTACTCGATGGTCCTGCCCCACCCGCGTGCGCCGAAGAAGGCCGACCCGCACGCCGCGCCGGCGACCATGCACGGCCGGCTGGCCAGCAGCAACCTGTTCTACCTGATGATCCAGGCGGTCAACGCCTACCAGGCCAGCTACGCGCCCAAGCAGCTGTCCACCGGCCTGCGCACCAGCGAAGCGCGCATGCTGATGGTGCTGGAAGACAGCGCCCAGCTCGACCTGGTCGCCCTGCAGCGCGAGGTGGCGATGCCGACCCGCGAGATCGAGGAGGCGCTGGCCAACCTGCAGGGCAAGGGCCTGGTCGCCGACAGCCCCGCCGGCTACCTGCTGACCGACGCCGGCCGTGCGCAGACCGAGGCGCTGTGGGAAATCGCCCGCCGCCAGCAGGACGCGGTGTTCGCCGGGGTCGGCGCCGAGGACATCGAGACTTTCAAGAAGGTGCTCAGGGTAGTGATGGCGGCGCAGTGAACCGCGCGGGCAGCTAGCCGCGCGGTTCACTGCGCCAGATCGCGCCAGGTCAGGTACACCCGCAGGTCGAACTCCAGCTGGTGATAGCCGGGCAGCATGTGCTCGCAGAGCTGGTAGAAGGCCTTGTTGTGGTCGAACTCGCGCAGGTGCGCCAGCTCGTGAACCACGATCATGTCGAGAAACTCCGGCGCCGCGTCGCGAAACAGCGCGGCGATGCGGATTTCCTTCTTCGCCTTGAGCTTGCCGCCCTGCACCCTGGAGACAGCGGTGTGCAGGCCGAGGGCGTTGCGCAGCACGTCCAGCTTGCTGTCGTAGAGCACCTTGTCGATGCCCGGCGCATTACGCAGGAAGCGCTGCTTGCGCTCCATCACATAGGCGTACAGCGCCTTGTCGCTCTGCACCGGGTGACGCTCCGGGTAGCGCTGCTGCAGGTACTCGCCCAGGCGGTCGGCGGCGAGCAGCCGGCGCACCTGCTCCTGCAGGTGCGCCGGGTAGGCGGAGAGGTACTTGAGCGGCGGCATCGGCAGGTCGGCGGTGGCGGCGGGAGGGGCATTCTAACCCCGTTGCGACGCCGCGTCCGGGCGCCGCGACAGAGCCTTTTGTGGTAATTTTCCGGCATTCGTCCATGCCCGCCGCGCCGCCCCTCGCACCGGCCCGCGCGGCGGCGCGGCCCCGTCCGTCCCGCCCTCCATACCCGCCCCGCGCCAGCGCCGCCTGCTCGCGCGGACGGGCCATGCGGGCCGTCGGCGGCCGACTGCCACAGGAAAAACAGGGCTCGCCGATGAGCAGAGAGAACAAGCCGCGCTGGACCTCCGGGCGCGTCAAGGATGGCATCGAGGAAATCCATATCCGCAAGTGGAACTTCTTCATCGACTACATCCAGGAGGCCTTCTCGCCCGGCTGCGGCTGGATTCACCGCGGCCACCGCAAGGACTACTACAAGCTCGAATCGACCATCGACCGCAAGATCTTCGACAAGGCGCAGACCGAGCAGCTGCGCCGCGAGCAGCTCGACCGCTTCAAGATGGCGATCCGCGGCAAGCGCGGCGCCAACCCGCCGCAGTACGACGAACCGCTGGAATGGTGGGCGCTCGGCCAGCACTTCGGCCTGCTCACCCCGCTGCTGGACTGGACCCACTCGCCCTACACCGCGGCGTTCTTCGCCTTCGCCAACGCCGGCAAGGACGACACCCGCAAGCGCATCATCGTCTCGCTGAACAAGCACGAGGTGGAGCGCTGCCCGGAGCTGGCCGCCACGGTGCGCTTCTACACGCCCAACTCCGACGAGAACGCGCGGGTGCTCGGCCAGAACGGGCTGTTCTCCTACTCCGACTCCGGCGAGGAGCTGGAGTCGGTGGTCGCCCAGGCTTTCGCCGGCTCGCGCACGGCGATCATCAAGAAGGTCTACCTGCCCAACGCCGAGCGCATCGACGTGCTGCGCGGCCTGGAGCAGATGAACATCAACCACCTGACCCTGTTCCCCGACCTCAGCGGCGCCAGCAGCTACGCCAACATGCAGTTCGAGCTGTACTCCAGCCGGCCGAGCGCCAGCGAGCCGGCGAGCCCGGCGGCGCGGGACAGCGTGGAGGAGCAGGCCGAGGACTGAACGCCGGACAGCAAAAAGGGGCGCCCCTCGACGAGGGAGCGCCCCTTGGGCACGGCGGACGCGGATCAGTTGACCTTGGCGTTCAGCTCGCCGCTGGCGTAGCGCTGGTACATGCCTTCCAGGGAGATCGGCTTGATCTTGGAGGCATTGCCGGCGGTGCCGAAGGCTTCGTAGCGGGCGATGCAGATGTCGCGCATGGCTTCGATGGTCTTGGCGAAGAACTTGCGCGGGTCGAACTCGCTGGGGTGCTCGGCCATCATACGGCGCATGGCGCCGGTGGAGGCCAGGCGCAGGTCGGTGTCGATGTTGACCTTGCGCACGCCGTGCTTGATGCCCTCGACGATCTCCTCGACCGGCACGCCGTAGGTTTCCTTGATGTCGCCGCCGTACTGGTTGATCACCGCCAGCCACTCCTGCGGCACGCTGGAGGAACCGTGCATCACCAAGTGGGTGTTGGGGATGCGCTTGTGGATTTCCTTGATGCGGTCGATGGCGAGGATGTCGCCGGTCGGCGGCTTGGTGAACTTGTAGGCGCCGTGGCTGGTGCCGATGGCGATGGCCAGGGCGTCGACCTGGGTGGCCTTGACGAAGGCCGCGGCCTCTTCCGGATCGGTGAGCATCTGGCTGTGGTCGAGGGTGCCCTCGGCGCCGACGCCGTCTTCCTCGCCGGCCTGGCCGGTTTCCAGGCTGCCCAGGCAGCCCAGCTCGCCTTCCACCGACACGCCGCAGGCGTGGGCGAACGCCACGGTCTGCTGGGTCACGCGCACGTTGTAGTCGTAGTCGGCCGGAGTCTTGCCGTCGGCCATCAGCGAGCCGTCCATCATCACCGAGCTGAAGCCCAGCTGGATCGAGCGCTGGCAGACGTCCGGGCTGGTGCCGTGGTCCTGGTGCATGCACACCGGGATGTGCGGGAATTCCTCGATGGCGGCGAGGATCAGGTGGCGCAGGAACGGTGCGCCGGCGTACTTGCGCGCGCCGGCGGAGGCCTGGACGATCACCGGGGAGTCGGTCTTGTCGGCCGCTTCCATGATGGCGCGCATCTGCTCGAGGTTGTTGACGTTGAAGGCCGGCACGCCGTAGCCGAATTCGGCGGCGTGGTCCAGCATCTGGCGCATGCTGATAAGTGCCATCTGTGCTGCTCCCAGTAAGGGTCGTTTGATCGGTGCCCAGCCTGCCGCAGGGGCAGGCCGGGTTCAAGTCTGTGGTGATCGCTCCCACGCTCCGCGTGGGAACGCCTCCCCGGACGCTCCGGCGTCCATGCACCGGGACGCCGGAGCGTCCCAGGCGCGGCTCCCACGCCGGAGCGTGGGAGCCATCAGGCATCAGCCCTGGGCGCGCGCTTCCAGCACCGCCACGGCCGGCAGGACCTTGCCCTCGACGAATTCGAGGAAGGCGCCGCCGCCGGTGGAGATGTAGGAGATCTGCTCGGCCACGCCGTACTTGTCGATGGCTGCCAGGGTGTCGCCGCCGCCGGCGATGGAGAACGCCGGGCTGGCGGCGATGGCGCGGGCCAGGGCCTGGGTGCCGTTGCCGAACTGGTCGAACTCGAACACGCCGACCGGGCCGTTCCACAGGATGGTCTGCGAGGCCTTGAGCATCTCGGCGAACATCGCCGCGGTCTGCGGGCCGATGTCGAGGATCATGTCGTCGTCGGCGACCTCGGCGATCAGCTTGACGGTGGCCTCGGCCGACTCGGCGAATTCCTTGGCGACCACCACGTCGACCGGCAGCGGCACGGCGACCTTGGCGGCGATGGCCTTGGCGGTGTCGAGCAGGTCGGCCTCGTGCAGCGACTTGCCGACCTTGTAGCCGGCGGCGGCGAGGAAGGTGTTGGCGATGCCGCCGCCGACGATCAGCGAGTCGCAGATCTCGGCCAGCGAATTCAGCACGTCGAGCTTGGTGGACACCTTGGAACCGGCGACGATGGCGACCATCGGGCGCTGCGGCTTGTCCAGCGCCTTGCCCAGGGCGTCCAGCTCGGCGGCCAGCAGCGGGCCGGCGCAGGCGACCTTGGCGAACTTGGCCACGCCATGGGTCGAGCCCTCGGCGCGGTGGGCGGTGCCGAAGGCGTCCATGACGAACACGTCGCACAGTGCGGCGTACTGCTGCGCCAGCTCGTCGGCGTTCTTCTTCTCGCCCTGGTTGAAGCGCACGTTCTCGAACAGCACGATCTCGCCCGGCGCGACCTCGACGCCGCCCAGGTAGTCCTTGACCAGCGGCACGTCGCGGCCGAGGGCCTTGGACAGGTAGTCGGCGACCGGCTTGAGGCTGTTCTCTTCGGAGAACTCGCCCTCGGTCGGGCGGCCCAGGTGCGAGCAGACCATCACCGCCGCGCCCTTCTCCAGCGCAAGCCGGATGGTCGGCAGGGAGGCGAGGATGCGCGCATCGCTCTTCACCACGCCATCCTTCACCGGGACGTTGAGGTCTTCGCGGATCAGCACGCGCTTACCGGCGAGGTCGAGGTCGGTCATCTTCAACACGGTCATGGGATGGTCCTTCAGAGGGCAGTTGTTATCGGTTGAACGCGGCAACGTCCAGCCAGTGGCCGGCGACGTCGAGCATGCGGTTGGCAAAGCCCCATTCGTTGTCGAACCAGGCCAGCAGGTTGACCAGCCGCGGGCCGGAAACCAGGGTCTGGCTGCCATCGACGATGGCCGAATGGGGGTCGTGATTGAAATCGCAGCTGGCGTGGGGCAGCTCGGTGTAGTCGAGCAGGCCCCGGAGCGGGCCGCGCTCGGCGGCCTCGCGCAGCACGCGGTTGATTTCGGCGGCACTGGTGTCGCGGCGGGTCTGCAGGGTGATGTCCAGGCAGGACACGTTGACCGTCGGCACGCGGATCGCCTTGGCCTGCACGCGACCGGCCAGCTCCGGAAGCAGGCGCTCGATACCGCGCGCCAGGCCGGTGGACACCGGGATCACCGACTGGAACGCCGAGCGGGTGCGGCGCAGGTCCTCGTGGTGATAGGCGTCGATCACCGGCTGGTCGTTCATCGCCGAGTGGATGGTGGTGATCGCCACGTAGTCGAGGCCGATGGCCTCGTCGAGCAGTTTCAGCAGCGGCACGCTGCAGTTGGTGGTGCAGGACGCGTTGGAGACCAGCCGCTCGGCGCCGGACAGGCGCCTCTGGTTGACCCCGTAGACGATGGTGGCGTCGACGTCGGCCTCGCTGGCCATCGGCTGGGAGAACAGCACGCGCGGAGCGCCGGCGCCCAGGAAGCGCTCGCCGCCCTCGCGGGTGGTGTAGACGCCGGAGCACTCCAGCACCAGATCGACGCCCAGCGCCGCCCAGTCGATGCCCTCGGGCTCGCGCTGGCGCAGCACCTTCACGCAGTCGCCGTTGAGGTGCAGGCAGTCGCCGACCACCTTCACCTCGCCGGGGAAACGGCCGTGGGTGGAGTCGAAGCGGGTCAGGTACTCGATGCTGGCCTGATCGGCCAGGTCGTTGAGCGCGACGATCTCCAGCCCGGCGGCCGGCCCGCGCTCGTAGAGCGCGCGCAGCACGCAGCGACCGATGCGGCCGTAGCCGTTGAGGGCGACTTTGTAGGGGCGGTTGGGCATGGCGGCTCTGCTTGTGGTGCCGGATGGGGAAAACCGCGACGCGGATTTCCCCATCCGGCACGGGACCGGGCATCCGCAGGGTGGATGGCCGCAGCCATCCACCGCTCGCGGCATCAGACGTCCAGCAGCTCCTCGGCGGTGGCCAGAATGTTGTCGAGGGTGAAACCGAACTCCTCGAACAGCTGGCCCGCCGGGGCGGATTCGCCGAAGGTGGTCATGCCGATGATGCGGCCTTCCAGGCCGACGTACTTGTACCAGAAGTCGGCATGCGCGGCCTCGATGGCGATGCGCGCGCCGACCTGCAGCGGCAGCACTTCCTGCTTGTAGGCGGCGTCCTGCTGGTCGAACACGGTGGTCGAGGGCATCGACACCACGCGCACCCGGCGACCCTGGGCGGTCAGTGCCTCATAGGCCTGCACGGCCAGGCCGACTTCCGAGCCGGTGGCGATCAGGATCAGTTCCGGCTCGCCGGCGCAGTCCTTGAGCACGTAGCCGCCGCGGGCGATGTCGGCGATCTGCTGCTCGCTGCGCGACTGGTGGTTGAGGTTCTGGCGGCTGAACACCAGCGCCGACGGGCCGTCGTTGCGCTCGATGGCGTATTTCCAGGCGGCGGCGGATTCCACCGCATCGCACGGGCGCCAGCAGTCGAGGTTGGGCGTGCCGCGCAGGCTGGTCAGCTGCTCGATCGGCTGGTGGGTCGGGCCGTCCTCGCCCAGACCGATGGAGTCGTGGGTGAACACGTAGAGCACGCGCTGCTTCATCAGCGCCGACATGCGCACGGCGTTGCGCGCGTATTCCATGAAGATCAGGAAGGTGGCGCCGTAGGGGATGAAGCCGCCGTGCAGGGCGACGCCGTTCATGATCGCGCTCATGCCGAACTCGCGCACGCCGTAGTGCACGTAGTTGCCGCCGGCGTCGTCATGGGCCAGGCCCTTGCAGCCCTTCCACAGGGTCAGGTTGGAGCCGGCCAGGTCCGCCGAGCCGCCGAGGAACTCGGGCAGCAGCGGGCCGAAGGCGTTGAGGGTGTCCTGGCTGGCCTTGCGGCTGGCGATGGTCGCGCCCTTCTCGGCCACTTCACGCACGTAGGCGGCGGCCTTGGCGCTGAAGTCTTGCGGCAGCTCGCCGGCCAGGCGGCGCTTGAACTCGGCGGCCAGTTCCGGGAACTCGGCGGCGTAGGCGGCGAAGCGCTCGCTCCAGGCGGCCTCGGCGGCGGCGCCGGCCTCTTTCGCATCCCACTCGGCGTAGATGTCGGCGGGGATCTCGAACGGGCCATGGTTCCAGCCGAGCTGGGCGCGGGTGGCGGCGATCTCGGCATCGCCCAGCGGCGCGCCGTGGCACTCTTCCTTGCCGCCCTTGTTCGGCGAACCGAAGCCGATCACGGTCTTGCAGCAGATCAGGGTTGGCCGCTCGGTTTCGGCGCGGGCGGTCTCGATGGCCATGCGGATCTCGTCGGCATCGTGGCCGTCGACGTTGCGGATCACCTGCCAGCCGTAGGCCTCGAAGCGCGCCGGGGTGTCATCGGTGAACCAGCCCTCGACCTCGCCGTCGATGGAGATGCCGTTGTCGTCGTAGAAGGCGACCAGCTTGCCCAGGCCAAGGGTGCCGGCCAGCGAGCAGACCTCGTGGGAGATGCCTTCCATCATGCAGCCGTCGCCGAGGAAGGCGTAGGTGAAGTGGTCGACGATGGCGTGGCCCGGACGGTTGAACTGCGCGCCCAGCACCTTCTCGGCCAGCGCGAAGCCCACCGCGTTGGCGATGCCCTGCCCCAGCGGGCCGGTGGTGGTCTCCACGCCCGGGGTGTAGCCGTATTCCGGGTGGCCCGGAGTGCGGCTGTGCAGCTGGCGGAACTGCTTGAGGTCGTCGATCGACAGGTCGTAGCCGGAGAGGTGCAGCAGCGAGTAGATCAGCATCGAGCCGTGGCCGTTGGACAGCACGAAGCGGTCGCGGTCGGCCCACTGCGGGTTCTGCGGGTTGTGCTTGAGGAAGTCGCGCCACAGCACTTCGGCGATGTCCGCCATGCCCATGGGTGCGCCCGGATGGCCGCTGTTGGCTTTCTGCACGGCATCCATGCTGAGGGCACGAATGGCATTGGCTCGGTCACGACGGCTGGGCATCGCTGGTCTCCTGCGGGGGGCTTGATCGAAAAAGGCGGCCATTTTCGCCCAGCGGCAGGGGAACGGGCAATCACAGATGGTCGCGCCGGGGCGGATATCCGCCCCGGCGCGCGCCAATTCAGCAGCTGCCGGCGTCCAGCACGCTGCGCGCCGGGCTGTGCGGGCCGGCCAGGCAGGGGGCGTGGAACAGCTCGCCGTGCCACATGCCGAGCAGGGTGCGCTGCAGCACCAGCAGCCAGACGGCGCTCAGCTGCAGCGCCAGCAGCAGCGCGGCCAGGGCGAAGAAGGTCATCCCGGTCAGCCGCCACAGCTCGACGGTGGCCAGGGCGAACACCCCGAGGGGGAAGGTGAAGCCCCACCAGCCGAGGTTGAACGGCATGTTGTCGCGCAGGTAGTGGCGGGTGAACAGCATGGCAGTGACCAGCCACCACAGCCCGGCGCCCCACAGCGCCAGCCCGCCGACCAGGCCCAGGCCGCTGGCCAGTTCCGCCGCGCCGGCCAGCGGCGTGCCGGCGAAGGCCGCCGGGGCGTCGTGGCCGAGGGTCAGCAGGCCCAGGCAGCCGGTGGCCAGCGGGCCCAGCGGCAGCCAGCTGGTGGCGGCGAAGTCGGTGTCCGGCAGCTTGTGGATGGCCAGACGCAGCAGCACCAGGGTGATCAGCGAGAAGGCCAGGCTCAGGGACATGCCCCACAGCACGAAGCCGACCACCAGCACCGGCCGCGCCGCCTCGGCGGCCAGGTGCGGCACCAGCACCCCGGCGGTGCTGGCCGCCACCTCGGGGGCGACGATGGGCAGCAGCCACACCGCGGTGAGCTTCTCCAGCGCGTGGTTCTGCCGGGTGAACATCAGGTAGGGCACCAGCATCGCCGCCGCCACCGAGAGCAGCGCGCAGTACCACCACAGACCGTGGGCCAGCGTGTACACCCAGTCGCCCCAGCGCGGCGCACCGAACAGCACCAGGCCGCTGAGCAGCACCGCCAGCCCCATCGGGATGGCGCCGAGGAACATCGACTGTACCGGGTGCAGCAGCATCGGCCTGACGGTGTCGCGGAACAGCGCCAGGCGCGTCATGAACAGCAGGCTGAACAGGCCGTAGAGCAGCACGCCGAACAGCCACAGGCCCTCGGCCAGCGCCATCTGCCCGGGAAACGCCCAGGGCAGGCGGGCCACCACCAGCGCCAGCACGCCGGTGCCCATGGTCATGGCGAACCAGTTGGGGGTGAAGTGACGGACGAAGGCCAGCGGCTCGGGCTGGCGGGTGAAGGGTCTGGGCATGCTCGGCTCCGGTCGGGATGTCCCGTGGCATCGACGAATGGGCACAGCCTAGAGAGGCGCTTGCCATATGAAAAATACATGTTCAGCATGTTTTACATACTTTTAATTTATGCAATGCGCCGCAGCCCGGACGGACACGGGCCGCCCCTGCCCACGGAGCCAGCGCCATGAACCTGCACCACCTCAGGGTGTTTCTCGCCGTCGCCGAGTGCGGCGGCATCGGCGCCGGCGCGGCGCGCCTGCACATCAGCCAGCCGGCGGTGACCCGCGAGATCCGCGAGCTGGAGGCCAGCGTCGGCGTGCCGCTGTTCGACCGCCACCCGCGCGGCGTCAGCCTCACCGAAGGCGGCCGGCGCCTGCTGCAGTACGCCCAGCGCATCTTCGCCCTGGAGCTGGCCGCCGAGCGCGAGCTGCGCGGCTTCGCCAGCCTCAGCCAGGGCGAGCTGCACCTGGGCGCCAGCGCCACCCTCGGCTCCTACCTGCTGCCGCCACTGCTCAACCGCTTCCGCGAGCAGTACCCCCAGGTGTTCGTCAGCCTGCAGATCAGCAACACCGGGGAAGTCACCCAGCAGCTCGACGACGGCCGGATCGCCCTCGGCTTCGTCGAGGGCGCCTTCGACCGCGCCGGCTACGCCCACCGCCTGCTGGCCTGCGACGCCCTGCTGCCGGTGGTCGGACCGCGCCACCCGCTGGCCGGGCGCCGCGACCTGGCAATGCGCGAACTGGCCGAGCACGCCCTGTACCTGCGCGAACCGGGCTCGGGGGCGCGCGCCAGCGTCGAGGAGGCCTACCGCGAGCACGGCCTGGAACCGCAGGCGCGCATGGTGATCGGCGGCACCGAGGCGCTCAAGCGGCTGATCGCCGACGGCCACGGCATCGCCTGGCTGTCGCAGCTGGTGGTCGGGGAAGAGCTGGCCTGCGGCCGGCTGCAGCGCCTGCAGGTGCGCGACCGGCAGATCGTCCGCGAGCTGCACGTGCTGTGGCGCCAGGACAGCCAACTGAGCCCGGCGCCGGCGGCCTTCCTCGCCCTGCTGGAAGCCGCCGCGGCGAGCGCTACGGAGGCGCCACGCCAGCCCGGCGGGTAGGCGGAGCGCCGCCAGCGCCGGCGGCCGGCCCGGCAATATCAAAACTTTTTGATACAGGCATTGCGCCAGCGGGGCGCGCTGGCTAGACTTCGCCGCCTTATGAGCCTGCGCCAACCTGCCCTGCGTACCGATGCCGACGAACACCTGGCCGCCCTGTGCAAGGCCGGCGGCGACCCGCTGCGCCTGAACGTGCTGCGCGCGCTGGCCAGCGACTCGTTCGGCGTGCTGGAGCTGGCGCAGATCTTCGCCATGCGCCAGTCGGGGATCAGCCACCACCTCAAGGTGCTGGCCCAGGCCGGCCTGGTGGCCACCCGCCGCGAGGGCAACGCGATCTTCTACCGCCGCGCCCTGGCCCAAGGCGAGCAGACCGGCGGTGCGCTGCACGCGGCGCTGCTCGCCGAGGTGGACGCGCTGCAGCTGCCGGACGCGGTGCAGACCCGCATCGCCGCGGTGCAGGCGCAGCGCAGCGCGGCGGCGCGCGACTTCTTTGCCCGCACCCTGGAGAAGTTCCGCGCCCAGCAGGACCTGATCGCCGGGCTGGCGCAGTACCGCGACAGCCTGCTGACCCTGCTCGATGCGCTGCACTTTCCACCCGGTGCCACGGCGCTGGAGGTCGGCCCCGGCGACGGCGCCTTCCTGCCCGAGCTGGCCCGGCGCTTCGCCGCCGTCACCGCGCTGGACACCAGCCCGGCGATGCTCGAGCTGGCCCGCCAGCGCTGCGCCGAGGAAGGCCTGGACAACGTCGAACTGAAACTGGCCGACGCCCTGCGCGATCCGCAGCCGGCGGCCGACTGCGTGGTGCTGAACATGGTCCTGCACCACTTCAGCGATCCGGCCGCCGCCATGGCGCGGCTGGCGCGACTGGTGCGGCCCGGCGGCAGCCTGCTGCTCACCGAGCTGTGCAGCCACCATCAGGCCTGGGCCCGCGAGGCCTGCGGCGATGTCTGGCTGGGCTTCGACCAGGACGAACTGGCGCACTGGGCGCAGGCGGCGGGACTGAACCTCGGCGAAAGCCTGTACATCGGCCTGCGCAACGGCTTCCAGATCCAGGTGCGGCACTTCGCCCGCCCGGAACGACTACCCCCACTTGCTGTATGACACGGCCGCGAGGCCGACTCACCCACCGGTAATAACAGGAACCGATCGATGAGCGAATATTCCATCTTCACCTCCGAGTCCGTGTCCGAAGGCCATCCGGACAAGATCGCCGACCAGATCTCCGATGCCGTGCTCGACGCCATCATCGCCGAGGACAAGCACGCCCGCGTGGCCTGCGAGACCCTGGTGAAGACCGGCGTGGCCATCGTCGCCGGCGAGATCACCACCAGCGCCTGGATCGACCTGGAGCAGATCGTCCGCGACGTGATCTGCGACATCGGCTACACCAGCTCCGACGTCGGCTTCGACGGCGCCACCTGCGGCGTGCTCAACGTCATCGGCAAGCAGTCGGTGGACATCAACCAGGGCGTCGACCGCGCCAAGCCGGAAGACCAGGGCGCCGGCGACCAGGGCCTGATGTTCGGCTACGCCAGCAACGACACCGACGTGCTGATGCCGGCACCGATCGTGCTGTCGCACCGTCTGGTCGAGCGCCAGGCCGAGGCGCGCAAGAGCGGCCTGCTGCCGTGGCTGCGCCCGGACGCCAAGTCGCAGGTCACCTGCCGCTACGAGAACGGCAAGGTGGTCGGCATCGACGCGGTGGTGCTGTCCACCCAGCACAACCCGGAGATCAGCCAGGCCGACCTGCAGGAAGCGGTGATGGAGCTGATCGTCAAGCACACCCTGCCGGCCGAGCTGCTGCACAAGGACACCCAGTACCACATCAACCCGACCGGCAAGTTCGTCATCGGCGGCCCGGTGGGCGACTGCGGCCTGACCGGGCGCAAGATCATCGTCGACTCCTACGGCGGCATGGCCCGTCACGGCGGCGGCGCCTTCTCCGGCAAGGACCCGTCCAAGGTCGACCGCTCGGCCGCCTACGCCGGCCGCTACGTGGCCAAGAACATCGTCGCCGCCGGCCTGGCCGAGCGCTGCGAGATCCAGGTGTCCTACGCCATCGGCGTGGCCCAGCCGACCTCCATCTCGATCAACACCTTCGGCACCCACAAGATCGCCGAAGAGAAGATCATCCAGCTGGTCCGCGAGGTGTTCGACCTGCGCCCCTACGCGATCACCAAGATGCTCGACCTGCTGCACCCGATGTACCGCCCGACCGCGGCCTACGGCCACTTCGGCCGCAACCCGGTGGAGATGAGCTACGGCGACGACACCTTCACCGCCTTCACCTGGGAGAAGACCGACAAGGCCGAGGCGCTGCGCGCCGCTGCCGGCCTGTAAGTCTCCCGGCGTCACGCCAAGCCCCGCCCGGCACTGCCGGGCGGGGCTTTTTTGTGGTTCAGCGCATTGCCCGGACAGCGGCCTACTTGTGGGCGCCGCTCCTGAGCGCTTCGAGCGCCTGCGCCAGGCTGGCGTCGGACAGCTCGCCCAGGTGGGTGCCGAGCAGGCGCCCGTCGGCGCCGTAGAACAGCGTGGTGGGCAGGGCCCGCGAGCCGACCAGCGCGCCGAGCCGGCCGCCGCCGTCGAGCAGCACGTCGCGGGTATCGAAGCGCTGCCCGGCGAGAAAACGCGCCACCTCGCCGGCCCCCTCGCCCTGGTTGACGAAGACGAAGCGGATGCCCGGCTCGCGCCGGCGGGCGGCATCCAGGACCGGCATCTCGCGGCGGCACGGCGGGCACCAGGTGGCCCAGAGGTTGACCACCAGCGGCTCGCCGCGCAGCGCCTGCAGCTCGACGGGCCGGCCCTGCAGGTCGCGCAGGGCCAGCGCCGGCAGCTGCGCGGAGCGTTCCAGAGCACCGAGTACCAGGCTGCCCAGCCCCCACAACGCCAGCCCGGCCAGCAGCGCCGCGGCCAAGGGTCGGCGCAGCGCCGCACGGCGCCAGAGCAGCCACAGCCCGCAGAGCAGCGCGGCGAGCACGCCGGGCCAGGCGATGAAGCCGCCGTCGCGGATGTCCAGCACCCGCCACCAGGCGCCGGCGAAGTGCTCGGCGTAGACCAGCACGAAAGCCAGCCGCGCGACCAGCAGCCCGAGCAGCAAGAGCAGCAAGAGCGGCGTCTCGGGATTGCTGCCGGCGCGCCGGCCGAGCCGGGCGCCGACGACGCTGGCCAGCGCCAGGCTGGCGATCAGCAGCAGATGATGGCTGGCCAGCGCCAGCGGGCCCAGATTGACGGTCAGCACCGGAGTCTCGCAGATCGGACGGAGGACAGCGCCCGGCAGCGCGAGCGCGGTCCGGGCGAGGGACTGCGCAGGCTAACGGCTGGGGGCGCGCGACGCCAGCGCTCGGCGCGCGCCACCCCACGCGGCGCTCAGTGCGCCTGCTCCCACAGGCGGCTGTCGCGCAGGCTGGCGCTCTGCACGTAGCGCGGCCGGCCGCAGACCTCCTCCAGCTCGGTCAGCCCGGCCAGCTCGCGCACCACCCGGTAGCGCTTGCCGGCCTGCTTGTCGCGCAGCGGATAGAGTTCGACCACCAGACGGGCCAGTTCGGTAATGCTGGACATGCAAGGACACCTGCTTCCTGGAACGATGCCAGCTGTTTACCCGCTCCCTGTTACGCTTTGAGGACGCCGCGGCGATTTACAGCACGACCGGCGAGGCGGGATGATTGCCGCCCGTCGCGGGCCCAGCCCGCCCCCGGCGCGCCTGCCCGCCGCTTCCCGCCCTCCCGCGCAGCGCGCGCCCCGCACTCAGGACTCCGGACATGACTGCCGACTGCCGCTATCTGCAAGACCTCCTCCACCGCGACATCCCGCTGACCCGCGCCATGCAACTGCGCGTCGCCAGCTACCGGGACCACGAACTGCGCCTGGCCATGCCGCTGGCACCCAACGTCAACCACACCGGCAGCATGTTCGGTGGCAGCCTGTACAGCCTCAGCGTGCTGGCCGGCTGGGGCTGGCTGACCCTGCGCCTGCGCGAGGCGGGCATCGACGACGGGCACATCGTGATCAAGGGCGGGCAGATCGACTACCCGCTGCCGGTGGTCGACGAGGCCGTGGCGATCTGCGCCGCGCCCGCCGAGGAGGACTGGAAGAAGTTCGAGACCCTGTACCGCCGCCGCGGCCGCGCCCGCCTGTACCTGGACATCCGCATCCTCGCGGCGAGCGGCGAGACGGCGGTGCATCTGCACGGGGAATACGTGCTGCACCGGTAGATCGAGGCAAGAACGTTCGTGCCATGCGCCAGATGATACGTTCGGCCTTACCGGGGATGTCCGGGGCCACCCGGCAGATACCAAGGTCATAGCCGAAGTCGATCAGGCCGGTTCTACCCACCTGGGCACCGGCATCTCTTGCGTGTGAAAGATCGGCAGCACGAATTCGGCAATCTCATTGAGGGTTTCTGCCAGTGGACGCTGATTGCGCCGCAAATGCAGGCCAACGTGGTCGACCCCGGCCACGCGCATGGCTTGCAGTTCAGCGATCAGCCCCTCGCGACCAACAGCAGCACCAAAACGATGACGGCGCAGTGGCGCATGCGGATCTTCCAGCAGGTCGAGGTGAATGAAGCTGACGTAAGGTTTATCGCCAGCCACCTCACGCCACAGAGCGCTGCGGCGTTGATGGTCGTCCGGAGCGCCAGGGTAGGCGAGCCAGCCGTCAAGGTGCTCACCAGCCCAGGCCGGGGTTTGCTGGGCCAGCCCGGCGACCAGCAACGGCAAGCGGTGCTGCACGGGGGTCGGCAGCAACGAAACGCCACTGGGCAATAGGTCGGCGCCACCACTGCGCAGCAGCTCGACCTGTTCACGGAACATTGCGCCGCGACTGTCGAAGTCCTCACCGAAGACTGGGTACTCGACCGGACGATCTCCACTGGCGACACCCAGCAGCAGACGCCCGCCGCTGAGTCGGTCGATGCTGGCGGCGGCTTTCAGGGTCAGCCAGCGCTGGCGCAGCGGCAGAACCACGGCGGCCGTACCGAGCAGGATACGTTCAGTGATACCGGCGAGGTAACCAAGGTAGCTGAAAGTTTCGAACACCTGCGCCGCATCGCCAAACTGCGGGTCATACAGCGGCACATCTCGCACCCAAAGGGCGCGAAAGCCCAGGCGGTCGACCAGGCGAGCCAGCTCTGCATGCCGGCGCAGGTCTGGCACACCCTGTGGGCGACCTGCGTGTTGCGCCGTCATTCGGCCGGCGACCGACCAGTCGTTATCCAGCGGTAGTTCGACACCGAGGCTGAAGCCGCCTTGGCGAAGTTGGGCAAGTGCTTGCATCGTCAGTCTCCCGCACCTGCCGTTAGTGGCTGGCATTGAAGTCATGGCGGCTATGACCTTGGCCGTACGGTGCCGGATTGCTGCCGTCCAGACGGCCACTCCAGAAGGTCAGCCCCAAGGCAGCCAGTACCACCAAGGCACCAATCCATGCGGTGTGAATCAGCCCGGCAGAGGCAACGACCTCTCCACCCAGCCAGGCACCAGCGGCGATGCCGAGGTTGAAGGCGGCGATGTTCAAGCCCGAAGCCACGTCTACTGCCTGCGGGCTGAAGCGTTCGGCCAGGCGCACGACATAGAGCTGCAGGCCGGGCACGTTGCCGAAGGCTACCGCCCCCCACAACAGCACTGTGCCCAATGCCAGCCAAGGGTTGCTGGCGGTGAAGCTGAACAGCAGCAGCACGCCGGCGAGCAGACCGAAGATCCGTTTGAGTGCGCCGATTGGCCCGCGCTGATCGGCCAACCTGCCGCCCCAGAGATTGCCCACCGCTACCGACACACCGTACACAAGCAGCACCAGACTGACGGCTCCCGCACTGAAACCGCTGACGTTTTGCAGGATCGGCGCCAGGAAGGTGAACGCCGTGAACGTGCCGCCGTAGCCCAGTGCGGTCATGGCATAGACCAGCAGCAGACGCGGCTGCTTGAGTACCGCCAGCTGGGTGAGCAAGGACGCTGGCGGGGCGTGCGGGATCCGGCGCGGAACAAACAGCAGGCTACCGACAAAGGCGATCACGCCAAGCGCGGAAACCGCAAGGAAGGTTTCGCGCCAGCCGAAATGCTGGCCGATGAAGGTGCCCAGCGGCACACCGGTGACCAGCGCCACGGTGAGCCCGGTAAACATGGTGGCGATGGCGCTGGCAGCTTTTTCCTTGGCTACCAGGCTGGTGGCGATGGTCGAGCCAATTGAGAAGAACACGCCGTGCGCCAAGCCGGTGACGATCCGCGCAACGATCAGCGACTCATAACCCGGTGCCTTCCAAGCCAGCAGATTGCCTGCAGTGAACAGAAGCATCAGACCGAGCAACAGCAGCTTGCGGGGTACCTTTCCGCTGAGGGCGGTCAGCAGCGGCGCACCGATGGCGACGCCCAGGGCATACAGGCTGACCAGCAGTCCAGCCGAGGGAATATCGACGCCGAGGTCGGCAGCGATGGTGGGGATAAGGCCAACGATCACGAACTCTGTCGTGCCGATAGCAAAGGCGCTGAGAGTCAGCGCAAGCAGGGCAATAGGCATGGGGGGAACTCCGCCGAGGATTGATGGCGCGCAGTATCCCCGGCAGACTCATGCGGAAAAATCTGCCAAAAACCCAAAGACATTTGACTCGGAGTCAATAATGAAGACCAGCCTGGAAGAAATGCTCGCCTTCGTCAGCGTGGTGGACTGCGGGTCGATCAGCGCGGCTGCCGAGCAACTGCATCTAACTGCGGCCGGGGTGAGTCGCTCCCTCAGTCGTCTGGAAGAAAAGCTTGCGGTGACCCTCCTGCGCCGTACCACCCGGCGCATGGAGCTTACCGAGGAGGGAGCGGTCTTTCTGGGGCAGGCCAGGCGAATTCTGACCAGCGTTGAGGAAGCCGAGGAACAAATGGCGATACGCCGCCAGGTGCCTGCCGGACGCCTGCGGGTGAATACCGCTGCTCCGTTCATGCTGCATGTGATCGTGCCGCTGATCGCCGACTTCCGCGAACGCTATCCCCAGATCGAGCTGGAGCTGAACAGCGATGACCGCTTTATCGACTTGCTTGAGAGGCGTACCGATCTGGCGATACGTATCGGTGCGCTGACCGACTCCAGCCTGCATGCACGATTGCTATGCCATAGTCGCAGGCGTGTGCTGGCCAGTCCCGATTATCTGAAGCATCACGGCGTGCCGCAGTCTGTCGAGGCGTTGACCGGGCACAGCCTGATTGGCTTCTCCGAGCCGGAAAGTCTGAACGAATGGCCGCTGCGCCATGCTCAGGGCGAGTTCTGGAAAATCACTCCCACCTTGCGCGCTTCCAGTGGTGACACGCATCGCGCCCTGGTCTTGGCTGGGCAGGGTCTGGCCTGTCTGTCCGATTTCATGACCGCTGCAGATCTTGCCTGCGGAGATCTTGTTGAAGTGCTACCGGATCAGCGGGTCGAAGTACTGCAGCCCATCAATGCGGTGTATTACCGGAATACCGCATTGGCTTCCCGGATCACTTGCTTTCTGGACTTCCTGAGCGAGCGGATGAAAGGCGACAAGCTCAATCCAGGGCCAGAGCCAGCTGCAGCAGCTCCTCGCGCCACGGCGCCGCCTGCGGCAGGGCGAGGAAGTGCGGGTTGAGGAAGTCGGCGCGCGCCGTATAGGCCAGCGGCGCACCGTGCAGGTCGAGCACCTCGCCGCCGGCGCCTTCCAGCACGCCCTGGGCGGCGGCGGTGTCCCACTGCGAGGTCGGCGCCAGACGCGGATAGCAGTCGGCGGCACCCTCGGCGAGCAGGCAGAACTTCAGCGAACTGCCGACGCCGGCCAGGGCCAGATCGCCGAAGCGTTCGGCCAAGCCGTTCAGCAGACGCTCCTGGGCCGGGCTGGAGTGGCGGCGGCTGGCCACCACGGTGAAGGCCTCGGCCGGCGCCAGGCGCACGCCGATGGGCGCGAGATCGCTGGCGCTGCGGCGCCAGGCGCCCAGTCCGGCGCCGCCGTAGAAGCACAGCCCCTCCGCCGGCACGCCGACCACGCCGAACACCACCCGGCCCGCCTCGATCAGCGCGACATTGACGGTGAATTCGCGGCTGCCGGCGATGAACTCCTTGGTGCCGTCCAGCGGATCGACCAGCCACCAGCGGCTCCAGCGGCGGCGCTCGGCCAGGGGAGTCTCGCAGGCCTCCTCGGAGAGCACCGGAATACCCGCCTCCAGCTGCGCCAGGCCCTCGGCCAGCAGGCGATGGGCGGCCAGGTCGGCGGCGGTGACTGGCGAGGCGTCGGCCTTGGTCGTCACCGCCAGCTCCTGGCGCCAGAACGGCAGGGTCGCCGCACCGGCGCGCTGCACCAGGTCGACCACGGCGGGCAGCAGCGGATGACGCATGGACGGGCTCACGGCTGGAACTCGCCGCGCTGGGTCAGCAGGTCGCGCACCAGGTAGAGCGCGGCCAGGGCGCGGCCCTCGCTGAAGTTCTCGGCCATCGCCAGACGCGAGATGTCGCGCAGGCTGAAGCGCTCGACGCGGATCGCCTCCGGCTCGTCGCCGGGCAGGCGCTCGGGGTACAAATCGCGAGCCAGCACCACCTGGATGCACTGGCTCATGTAGCCCGGCGACAGCGACAGGCCGGTGAGGTGTTCGAGCTGGCGGGCGCCGAAACCGGCTTCCTCCTTCAGCTCGCGGTTGGCGGCGGCCAGCGCGTCCTCGCCCGGCTCGATCAACCCCTTGGGCAGGCTCAGCTCGTAACCGTCGGTGCCGGCGCAGTACTCCTCGATCAGCAGCACCGTCTCGGCGTCCTCCATGGCCACCACCATCACCGCGCCATAGCCCAGCCCGCGACTGAGCAGCCGTTCGTAGGTGCGCTCGACCCCGTTGGCGAAGCGCAGCTGCAGCTCCTCGACGGTGAACAGGCGGCTCTTGGCCACGATGGCGCGGGCGAGAACATCGGGTTTCTGGCGCATATGCGGGACTCCTTGGCGTGGTCGACACGGTATCATAAAGCGCCCTTTTTTCGACTCCCGGCAGCCCGCGCTGCCGCCCTGCCCGAGCCTTCCGCGACCATGCCCCAGCTGCCCTGGAACCAGATCGACACCGTCCTGCTCGACATGGACGGCACGCTGCTCGACCTGCACTTCGACAACCAGTTCTGGCTGCACCACCTGCCGCAGCGCTACGCCGACAAGCACGGCATCGCCCTCGACGCCGCGCTGGCCGAGCTGCTGCCGCTGTTCCAGCGCCACGCCGGCCAGCTCGCCTGGTACTGCCTGGATTTCTGGAGCCGCGAACTGGACCTGCCGGTGCGCGCGCTGAAGGAGGAGATCGCCCACCTGATCGCCCTGCGCCCGGACGCCGACCGCTTCCTCGCCGCCCTGCGCACCGCCGGCAAGCGCGTGGCGCTGATCACCAACGCGCATCGCGACTCGCTGTCGCTGAAGATGGAGCGCATCGAGCTGGCGCCGTACTTCGACCGCCTGATCAGCTCCCACGACTACGGTTTCCCCAAGGAAGACCAGCAGTTCTGGTTCGCCCTGCAGCAGGACTTCGGCTTCGATCCGGCGCGCAGCCTGTTCATCGACGACAGCCTGCCGATCCTGCGCAGCGCCCGCGACTACGGCATCGCCCACCTGCTCGGTGTGCGCCAGCCGGACAGCCGCGGGCCAGCCAAGGACACCGAGGAGTTCGCCGCGCTGACCGACTACCGCCGCCTGCTCGACGGCCTCGCCGCACCCTCGGACGACGCCACACCAGAGCGCTGAGACAGGGCCATATTCGGCAAAGTTCCGCCAAAACAAGGGGAAAATAGAAAAATTTCGAAAAACCTGCCGGTCGTCGGGTGATGCCTTGCCAAGCCCGCGGCAACTGCGCAGGATCGCCGCGACTGCAACCACAGAGTGATAGCTCTCATGAAATACGCACCCCTGCTCCTGCTGTCCCTGAGTCTGGGCGCCGGCTCGGCCTGGGCCGACGGCGATGCCCGCACCGCCATCACCGGCGCGCTCGGCGGGGTTCTCGGTTCGGTCGTCGGCCAGCAGGTCGGCGGCAGCACCGGCGCGGCCATCGGTGCCGGCGTCGGCGGCGCGGCCGGCGGTGCCGTCGGCGCCAACCGCGGCAGCAAGACCGAAGCTGCGATCGGCGGCGGCCTTGGCGCGGCCGGCGGCAACGTGATCGGCAACCAGATGGGCGGCAGCACCGGCGGCCTGATCGGCGCGGCCCTGGGCGGCGCGGTGGGCGGCGGCCTGGGCAACAACATCGGCGACCGCAATACCCGCGAGGAGCGCTACGACGGCCGTCGCGGCTACCGCGAGGTGCATCACCACTACCACGGCAAGAAGCGCAAGCACCGCCACTGGGACGACTAAGCATCCGCCCCGCGTCCGCGCAGCCCGGACGCGGCAGGAGGCAGCGCGGCGCCACCCACGGCGCTGCGCTGATTCCTCACCGCGCAACACATCCACTCGCCACCCACGCTACCCGGCGCCCGCAGCAGGCACTGGCCAAGCTGCCACCGCTTGGGGACACTAGACGCCCTCTTCCCGCCCGAGCGTCCTGTCCATGAGCGAACCGACCCCAGCCCCCTCGCCTTTCGCCGACGCGCCGCTGTCGGCCGCCGAAAGCCGCGTGCTCGGCTGCCTGATCGAAAAGCAGGCCACCACCCCGGAAAGCTATCCGCTGACCCTCAACGCCCTGCAGCAGGCCTGCAACCAGAAGACCAGCCGCGAACCGCTGATGAACCTCGCCGCCGGAGAGATCGGCCAGGCGCTGCGCAGCCTGGAGCAGCGCGGACTGGTCCGCCTGGTGATGGGCAGCCGCGCCGACCGCTGGGAGCAGCGCGCCGACAAGCAGCTGGAGCTGGTCCACCCGCAACTGATCCTGCTCGCCCTGCTGCTGCTGCGCGGACCGCAGACCCTCGGCGAACTGCTGGCGCGCAGCAACCGCCTGCACGCTTTCGACGACACCGAGGAAGTCCGCCACCACCTCGAACGCCTGGCGAACCGCGCCCTGGCCGGCGTGCTGCCGCGCCACGGCGGCCAGCGCGAGGAGCGTTATGTGCAGCGTCTGGGCGATCCGGCCGAGCAGGAAGCCCTGCTCGCCGCCCGCGCCATGGAGGCGCCGGCCGGCACTGCGCAGGAGGAGCGCCTCGCCGCCCTGGAAGCGCGGCTCGCCGAACTGGAGGCGCGCCTGGCCCGCCTGGAGCACGGCGCCGACTGAGCCCGCCCGCCACCGCGACGCGCCGCGAGCCGGCCAGCGTCGACGCTACCGGCGCGGCGCGCACGGGGCGCCGGCAGCGGCCCCGTACAGCGGACTCAGAAACGGTCGCGCAGCACCACCTCGTCGTAGCCGAGACGACCGATGCGCGGCGCTGCCGGCGCGACGCCGCGGCCGATGGCCAGCATCAGGCCGATGCAGTGGTCGGCCGGCAGGTTGATCAGCTGCGCCACGGCGGCGAAGTCGAAGCCGTCCATCGGGCAACTGTCGTAGCCCATGCCGCGCGCGGCGAGCATCAGGGTCTGCGCGGCGATGCCGCAGCTGCGCATCGCCTCGTCGCGCTGGTTCTGCGGCTGGTCGCGGAAGATCCCGTCGATGGCCGGCAGCAGGGCGTCCTGCACCGCCTGCGGCGCGTCCTGCCAGACCCGCGCGGCCTGCTTCTCCCAACTGGCCAGATCGGCACACAGCAGCACCAGCAGGCTGGCGTCGGTGACCTGCGCCTGGTCCCAGGCCACGGCGCGGATCTGCCGGCGCAGCTCGGCGTCTTCCACCACCACGAAGCGCCAGTGCTGCAGGTTGAAGGCGGTCGGCGAGAGCATGGCCAGCTCCAGCAGCTCGCGCTGCTCGGCGGCGCTCAGGCGGTGGGCGGGATCGTAGGCGCGCACGGCGCGGCGCGTGCGGATGGCTTCGAGGGTATCCATGTCTGACTCCTGATGGGCATGGGGGAGCAAAAACGCGGCCCGGGCAACGTTCCGGGCCAGGTGCCGCCCATGAAAAAACCGCCCGAAGGCGGTTTCTTCATGAAGGCTCGCGGCGGATTACAGCTGCGGGCCGGCGTTACGGATGGCGTCGGAGACGTCGAACTTCTTGAAGTTGTCGACGAACAGCGCGGCCAGGGCGCGGGCGGCCTGGTCGTACTCGCTCTTGTCGGCCCAGGTGTTGCGCGGGTTGAGCAGCTGGGTCTCGACGCCGGCGACGGCCTTGGGCACGTCCAGGTTGATGATCGGCAGGTGCTCGGTCTCGGCACCGACCAGCGCGCCGCTCTGGATCGCCGCGATCACCGCGCGGGTGGTCGGGATGTTGAAGCGCTTGCCGACACCGTAGCCGCCACCGGTCCAGCCGGTGTTGACCAGGTAGACCTTGGAACCGAACGCCTTGATGCGCTTGATCAGCAGCTCGGCGTACTCGCCGGCCGGACGCGGGAAGAACGGCGCGCCGAAGCAGGTGGAGAAGGTCGACTTGATGCCGCTGCCGCTGCCCATCTCGGTGGAACCGACCAGCGCGGTGTAGCCGGACAGGAAGTGGTAGGCGGCCTGCTCGTTGTTGAGGATCGACACCGGCGGCAGCACGCCGGTCAGGTCGCAGGTCAGGAAGATCACCGCGTTCGGCTCGCCGCCGAGGTTCTTCTCGGAACGCTTCTCGACGTGCTCCAGCGGGTAGGCGGCACGGCTGTTCTGGGTCAGGCTGCTGTCGGCGTAGTCCGGCTGGCGGCTACGCTCGTCGAGCACCACGTTCTCCAGCACGGCGCCGAACTGGATGGCCTTCCAGATCACCGGCTCGTTCTTCTCGGACAGGTCGATGCACTTGGCGTAGCAGCCGCCCTCGATGTTGAACACCACGCCCTCGCCCCAGCCGTGCTCGTCGTCGCCGATCAGGTAGCGGCTCGGGTCGGCGGACAGGGTGGTCTTGCCGGTGCCGGACAGACCGAAGAACAGGGTGACGTCGCCCTCTTCGCCGATGTTGGCGGCGCAGTGCATCGGCAGCACGTCGGCTTCCGGCAGCAGGAAGTTCTGCACCGAGAACATGGCCTTCTTCATCTCGCCGGCGTAGCGCATGCCGGCGATCAGCACCTTCTTCTGGGCGAAGTTGAGGATCACGCAACCGTCGGAGTTGGTGCCGTCGCGCTCCGGCTCGCAGACGAAGGACGGCACGTTGAGGATGCGCCACTCGCTCTTGCCGGCCGGGTTGAAGGTTTCCGGGTTGATGAACAGGCAGCGGCCGAACAGGTTGTGCCAGGCGGTCTCGGTGCTCATCTTCACCGGCAGGTAGTGCTCGATGGCGGAGCCGACATGCACGTGGGAGACGAAGTGGCTGCGCTCGGCCAGGTAGGCCTCGACGCGGTCCCACAGGGCGTCGAACTTGTCTTCCGGGAACGGACGGTTGATCTTGCCCCAAGCGATCTTCGCCTCGGTGCTCTGCTCCTGGACGATGAAGCGATCCATGGGCGAACGGCCGGTACGGTGACCTGTGCGCACGACCAGCGAACCATTGGCAGCGAGCGAGCCTTCGCCCCGCTGGATGGCCTGCTCGATCAGTTCGGCAACGCTGATATCGGTGTACACGGCAGTATTGGCTTGCGTCATGTGGTCCCCGTCGGCCCGCGGCCGAGTCCTCCAAACGTTGTGTAGTCTGTGCGGAAACAGGCTACAGCGAAAAATTGCGCGCGATTATGCCAGAAAATCCACGGCCCCGGTGCAGTGCACTCAGTGCCGGGTCGGCGACGGTTCGGCAGTGCCGCCGCCGGCGAACAACTGGATGACGTCCGCCGCATCGAATTGGTAACGCGCATTGCAGAACTGGCAGTCGATGGTCACCTCGCCGCCCTGTTCCTCCAGCAACGCGCGGGCGTCGACCTCGCCCAGGCTGACCAGCGCCCGGGCCGAGCGCTCGCGCGAGCAGCTGCAGGCGAATTGTAGCGGCTGGGCGTCGAACAGCCGGACTTCTTCCTGATGGTAGAGACGATGCAGGATGGTCTGGTTGTCCAGCCCCAGCAACTCCTCGTCGCTCAGGGTGTCGGCCAGGGTGACCACATGCTCCCAGCTGGCGGCGCGCGCCTCGGCATCGGGCAGGCGGTCGGCCGGCATCTGCTGCAGCAGCAGGCCGCGGGCGTGGCCAGCGTCGGCGCGCAGCCAGAAGCGGCTGGGCAGCTGCTGGGACAGCGCGAAGTAGCTGGACAGGCACGCGGACAGGCTGTCGCCGTCGAGGCTGACGATGCCCTGGTAGCGCTTGCCGACCTTCGGGTCGACGGTCAGGGTCAGCACGCCCTCGGGCATCAGCTCGCGCAGGCCGCCGGCGTCGGCGCCGATGTCGCTCTCGTAGCGGGCGATGCCGCGGATCTCGCGGTCGCTGGAGCATTCGACCATCAGCAGCGGCAGCGGGCCGCTGGAGCGTGCCTGCAGCACCAGCAGGCCGTCGAACTTGAGGGTGCTGCCGAGCAGCGCGGCGGCAGCGAGCAGCTCGCCGAGCAGCCGGGCGACCGGCTCGGGATAGTCATGCTTGGCAAGCACTTCGGCGTAGCTGCGGTCGAGTTCGACCATCTCGCCGCGGACGTCGTTGTCTTCGAACAGAAAGCGCTGGGTGAAATCGGACATGCCTACTCGCTCACAAGGCCACGGAGGACCACAAAGCTCGCGATTTTAGGCGCAAACCGCGGCGCGACCAAGCATCGCTCGTCTATCGGCCGGCAAGAGGCGCTCTATCGGTGGCGCGCGCGGCATGCGGCGAGAATTAATTCCATCAAGGAATAAGCATATTCCCAAAACATGGTTAAGCCCTCGCGCCTGTGCTACGGTCGCCGCGACCACCATATCCTGTCGCATCCCCCATGCCCCTGCGCGCGCCTTACGCCACGCCGGCGCATGGCATCGCAAGGAGGCTTCTCCATGAACCGCTCCCGCTTGCCCCTGGCAGGCCTGTGCGGCCTGCTGCTGGCGCTGCAGGCCCAAGCCGCCGACGGGCTGAAGATCCATACCCAGGGCGCCGCCAATCCGGCGGCGATGGCCTGCGCCAGCTGTCACGGCGCCGACGGCATGGGCATGGCCGCCGCCGGCTTCCCGCGTCTGGCCGGCCTGTCGGCCGAGTACCTGGCCAAGCAGCTCGCCGACTTCCGCAGCGGCAGCCGCGCCAACCCGATCATGCAGCCGATCGCCGCAGCGCTCAGCGCCGACGAGAGCGCCGCCGTCAGCCAGGCCCTCGCCGCCCTGCCGGCTCCCGAGTACCCGCGCATCCTGCGCTCGGCGCCGGCCGAGAGCCGTGGCGCGGAGCTGGCCCTGCGCGGCGCCTGGGAACGCAACGTGCCCGAATGCGTCTCCTGTCACGGCCCCGGCGGGGTCGGTGTCGGCGACGCCTTCCCGCCGCTGGCCGGGCAGTCCGCCCAGTACCTGGGCGCCCAGCTCAACGCCTGGCGCCAGGGCACCCGCAAGAACGATCCCAACGACCTGATGGGCCATGTCGCCCGCGCGCTCAGCGACGACGAGGTCAAGGCCGTGTCCGACTACTTCGCCGGCCTCGCGCCGCAGGGAGGTGCCCGATGAAACCGTTGCTGCCCGCCTTGCTCGCCCTCGCGGTGAGCACCCCCGTCCTGGCGGCGAAGATCGCCATGGAAGACCAGTCGCAGATTCCCCCGGCGCCGGCCAAGCCGGAGGGCCAGCAGTGGTTCCAGCCGCCGCACGAGCGCGACCTGCCCGACGACGCCTTCGGCCGTCTGGTCCAGCAGGGTCGGGCGATTTTCGTCGATACGCGGAATCAGGCCAGTGAATATGTCGGCAACGGCATGAACTGCACCAACTGCCACCTGGATCAGGGCCGCCAGGCCAACTCCGCGCCGCTGTGGGGCGCCTACACCATGTATCCGGCCTATCGGAAGAAGAACGACAAGGTCAACAGCTACGCCGAGCGCATCCAGGGCTGCTTCCAGTTCAGCATGAACGGCACCGCGCCGCCGGCCGACGGCGCGGTGATCAACGCGCTGACCGCCTACTCCTACTGGATGTCCACCGGCGCGCCGGTCAATCAGAGCCTGCCCGGACGCATGTACCCGGTGATCGCCGAGCCCCAGGGCGGCTACGACCTGGCGCGCGGCAAGCAGGTCTACGCCGAGCAATGCGCGATCTGCCACGGCGACAACGGCCAGGGCCAGAAGTCCGGCGACGACTTCGTGTTCCCGCCGCTGTGGGGCAAGGACTCCTACAACTGGGGTGCCGGCATGCACCGCATCAACACCGCCGCGGCCTTCATCAAGACCAGCATGCCGCTGGGCAAGGGCGGCAGTTTGAGCGACGCCGACGCCTGGCATGTGGCCGCCTACATGAACAGCCACGAGCGCCCGCAGGACCCGCGGCTGGTCGACGGCTCGGTGGAGAAGACCCGCGTCAGGTTCCACGCCAACGACGGCGTCAACCTCTACGGCCAGAAGGTCAACGGCGTGGTGCTCGGCCAGGGCACCCGCTGAATCCCGAACGGCGCTCAGGCGCCGTCGCGGAACTGGTGGATCTGCCGGCGCTGCTTCTTGCTCGGCCGGCCCTCGGTCTGCACGCCCAGCGCACCGGCCTGGCGCAGCGCCTGGGCCTGCTCGCGGCGGGCGAGGCTGTCGGCGGTTTCCTCGTAGAGCTGCTGGGCCTCGGGCGCGCCGCGACGCACCATCGACAGCGCACGGACGATCACCGTGCGCTCGTCGAAACCGCAGCGCACGGTGAGTTCGTCGCCGATCCTCGGCTCCTTCGACGGCTTGCAACGTTCGCCACGGCAATGCACCTTGCCGCCCTCGATGGCGGCCTTGGCCAACGCGCGGGTCTTGTAGAACCGCGCCGCCCACAGCCATTTGTCCAGTCGGACCTTGTCGTCGTTATCGCTCATCTCGCCTTCCTGTCGGTATGCCGCCGCCGTGCGCGGCGCCTTGCTGCAACGCAATAGCCGGCGCTGCGGCGCTTGCGCATAATGCCAGCTGCACGCCCGCGCCGGCACACCCGCAGCGCGGCCCCTGTCCCGAGGCAGCATCGTCATGCGCAAGCGCCACTGGCCGATCCTCATCTGCATCGCACTCTGCGCCGCCTCCGCCGCCCAGGCGGCGCCGCTCGTCGAGCTGAACGCCTCGCAGCGCGCCTACCTGCAGGCGCACCCGACGCTGCCGCTGTGCGTCGACCCGGACTGGTGGCCGTTCGAGATCATCGACAAGCACGGCCGCCATGCCGGCATCGCCGCCGAACTGATCGGGATCATCGCCGCACGCACCGGCCTGCAGATCGCCCTGCAGCACACCGACAGCTGGGAGGACAGCCTGCGCGCCTCGCAGGCCGGCCGGTGCCTGGCGCTGAGTTTTCTCAACAGCACGCCCGACCGCGAGCAATGGCTGATCTTCACCGCCCCGCTGCTCAGCGATCCCAACGTGATCATCACCCGCGAGGAGCACCCGTTCGTCTCCGACATCGCCAGCCTCAGGGGCAAGCGCATCGCCCTGCCGCGCGGCACCGCGATGGCCGAGCGCGTCGCCCGCGACTTTCCCAACCTGAGCATCGTATTCACCGACTCCGAGCGCGAGGCGCTGGCGCTGGTCGCCGAGCGCAAGGTCGACATGACCCTGCGCTCGCTGATCGTCGCCGCCCACACCATCAAGGCCGAGGGCTGGTTCAGCCTGAAGATCTCCGGGCAGATTCCCGGCTACGACAACCAGCTGCGCATGGGCGTGCTGAAGTCCGAGCAGACCCTGCGCGAGATCCTCGACCTGGGTATCGCCAGCCTCAGCGAGGCCGAGCACCGGCAGATCGTCGACCGCCATGTGCCGATCCAGATGGTCACCCGCGAGGTCACCGACTACACCGTGGTGGCCTGGCTGGGCCTGGTGCTGGCCGCGGTGCTGGCTACCAGCCTGCTGTGGATGAGCCGCCTGCGCAGCCTCAACCGCCAGCTCAGGAACCAGGCCGAGACCGACGCGCTGACCGGGCTGCCCAACCGCAATGCCCTCAACGCCTCCTTCGAGCTGGATGTGGCCCGCGCGCAGCGCTTTTGCCGCCCGCTGTCGGTGATCCTCCTCGATATCGACCACTTCAAGGCGGTCAACGACGACTTCGGCCATCTCACCGGCGACAAGGTGCTGGTCGAGTGCGGCCAGCTGATCAAGGCCCAGCTGCGCACCGTGGACAGCGTGTGCCGCTGGGGCGGCGAGGAATTCCTGGTGATCTGCCAGGAAACGACGCCCGAGCAGGCCTGGCAACTGGCCGAGCGCCTGCTGCTGCAGGTGCGCGGCCATACCTTCCCCTGTCCGCGCCAGCTGACCGCCAGCGCCGGGGTCGCCACGGTGCGCGCCGGCGACAGCGCCGCCGGCCTGGTGCAGCGCGCCGACGAGGCGCTGTATGCGGCCAAGCACGGCGGGCGCGACCAGGTCGGACTGATCGGCCACTGCGAATCCTATGTCAACTGAGCCCGGTCGCCGCAACGCGCCCGGCGCTCGCCCATCCCCCCACGGAGGCCGGCCTGCATGAAAACCTTCGACCACCTGGCCGTGATCGGCCTGCGCGAGTGGATCGCCCTGCCCGAGCTGGGCCTGGCGCGGCTGCGCGCCAAGATCGACACCGGCGCCGCCACCTCGACCCTGCACGCCAGCGACATCGAGCCGTTCGAGCGCGACGGCCAGCGCTGGGTGCGCTTCACCGCCCACCTCGGCAGCCGGGTGCAGCGTCAGCACCGCCAGCGCGAGGCGCTGCTGGTCGACCTGAAGACCATCCGCAGCTCCACCGGGCATACCCAGACCCGCTACGTGATTCGCACCGAGCTGGTGCTCGGCGACCGCCATTGGCCTGTAGAATTCACCCTGGCCTGCCGCCAGACCATGCGCTATCGCGTGCTGCTCGGCGCCAAGGCGCTGATCGCCGGCCAGCTGGTAGTCAACCCCGCTCTCGCCTACGTCCAGGGCAAGCCGCAACTGGCGGTGCCCGCAACCCTCTCAGGTGTCCGATGAAGATCGCCGTGCTGTCGCGCAACCCGCGCCTGTATTCCACCCGCCGCCTGGTCGAGGCCGGTCGCGCCCGCGGGCACGAGATGCAGGTCATCGACACCCTGCGCGCCTACATGAACATCGCCAGCCACAAGCCGCAGATCCACTACCGCGGCCAGGCGCTGGAGGGCTTCGATGCGGTGATCCCGCGGATCGGCGCCTCGGTGACCTTCTACGGCTGCGCGGTGCTGCGCCAGTTCGAGATGATGGGCGTGTTCCCGCTCAACGAGTCGGTGGCGATCAGCCGCTCGCGCGACAAGCTGCGCTCGCTGCAGCTGCTGTCGCGCAAGGGCATCGGCCTGCCGGTGACCGGCTTCGCCCACTCCCCCGACGACATCCCCGACCTGATCCAGATGGTCAACGGCGCGCCGCTGGTGATCAAGGTGCTGGAAGGCACCCAGGGCATCGGCGTGGTGCTGTGCGAGACGGAAAAGGCCGCCGAGTCGGTGATCGAGGCGTTCATGGGCCTCAAGCAGAACATCATGGTGCAGGAGTACATCAAGGAAGCCGGCGGCGCCGACATCCGCTGCTTCGTGGTCGGCAACAAGGTGATCGCGGCGATGAAGCGTCAAGCCAAGCCCGGCGAATTCCGCTCCAACCTGCACCGCGGCGGCACCGCCAGCCTGATCAAGATCACCCCCGAGGAGCGCATGACCGCGATCCGCGCGGCCAAGGCCATGGGCCTGGGCGTGGCCGGGGTCGACATCCTGCGCTCCAACCACGGCCCGCTGGTGATGGAGGTCAACTCCTCGCCGGGCCTGGAGGGCATCGAGACCACCACCGGCCAGGACGTGGCGGCGATGATCATCCAGCACATCGAGGAGCATGCCCGGCCCAACCAGACGCGGACCAAGGGCCGGGGCTGAGCCGGATCAGGCAACTCCCGACCGAGGATGGTCGGGCCGGGGGGCGCTCCCACGCGGCATCCCGCCAGAGACGCCATAACCGCTCCTCGCGGGGCGCCTGCTGGCGCCGCGCGCAAACTGTCGGCGGAAGACGCCGCAACACCATCCCCGGGGGCTTCACCGCGTCATCCATGACGCCGAGACTTCCGCGGCCACAGCGTTCGGGTCCGCCTACGCCGCATCGCGCGGCAGCAACAGCCCCAGCGGCAGGCGCACCCGCGCCTCCACCCCGCCGCCGGCGCGGTTGCGCAGCTCGACGCTGCCGCCGTGCTGGGCGGCGATGCGCTTGACGATGGCCAGCCCAAGGCCGGTGCCCTTGCCGCTGCGCGCGCGGTCGCCGCGGATGAAGGGGTTGAAGATGCTGTCCAGCTCGGCCGGATCGATGCCCGGACCGCGATCCAGCACGCTGAGCACCACATAGGGCGCGGCATGGCCGCCGGACAGGCTGGAGCACACCTCGACGCCGCTGCCGCCATGGCGCAGGGCGTTCTCCATCAGGTTGGCGAGCAGGCGCTTGATCGACACCCGGCGCAGCGGCATGGCCGGCAGCGCCTCCAGACACAGGCGCACGCGCTCCTCGCTCTGGTTGAGCGGCGCGGCCACCTCGCGCACCAGATCGTTGAGGTCGAGCTCCTCCAGCGGCTCGTCGCGGCCGTCGCGGATGAAGGCGAGGAACTGGTCGAGGATCGCATCCATGTCCTCGATGTCGCGGACCATGTCCTCGGTCAGCTCGTGGTCGCCGCGCAGCAGCTCCAGGGACAGGCGCAGGCGGGTCAGCGGGGTGCGCAGGTCGTGTGACACTCCGGCGAGCATCAGCTCGCGCTCGCGGGCGGCCTGCTCGACATCCTCGGCCATCTGGTTGAAGGCGCGGTACAGCTCGGTCATCTCGCTGGGCGTGTCGCTCACCGGCAGGCGCACGCTGCGCCCGCGGCCGATCTGCCGGGCGGCGAACACCAGGCGCTTGAGCGGCAGGCTGAGCAGGCGCACGAAGATCCACGCCGAGGCGGTGGACAGCAGGCCGATGGCCAGGAACCAGCCGAGCACGCTCCAGATCCGCTGCACCTTGAGCGGATAGGGATACAGCGGCACCTCCACCCAGTCCGGGCCGAGACTCGGCGCCAGCACCCAGAGGCGCGGCGTGCGGGCCGCGCGCATGCGCAACTGGGCGTCCGCGCCCAGCTCCTGGCGCATCTGCGCCTCGAACACCTCGGTGTAGGGCCAGTGGTATTCGCCGGCGGGCACCTCGTCGTGGCGCAGCTGGCGCAGGCCGGTGGCGGCGGCGATCACCGGCCGCGAATCCGGATCGGCCGCCCAGTAGGCGCGCAGGGTCAGCGCGGTGCCATGGCTGTACTGGCGGTCGACCAGCATGTCCTCGTTCATCAGCAGGTAGACCAGGGTCAGCGCCTTGGAGAACAGCACCACCAGCAGCACCAGCCAGAGCGTGCGGGCGAACACGCTCTGCGGAAACCAGACAGGGGTTCTCACTTGCGCGCGCTGCCGTCCGGCACGAACACGTAGCCGACACCCCAGACGGTCTGGATGTAGCGCGGCTTGGAGGGATCGGGCTCGATCAGCCGGCGCAGGCGGGAAATCTGCACGTCGATGGAGCGCTCCAGGGCATCCCACTCGCGGCCGCGCGCCAGGCTCATCAGCTTGTCGCGGGTCAGCGGCTCGCGGGCATGCTGGACCAGCGCCTTGAGCACGGCGAACTCGCCGGTGGTGAGCATGTGCACTTCGCCGCCGCGCTTGAGTTCGCGGGTGCCGAGGTTCAGCTCGTAGTCGCCGAAGCTGACGCTTTCCTCCTCGCTGCCCGGCGCGCCCGGCACCACCGGCGCCTGGCGGCGCAGCACGGCCTTGATCCGTGCCAGCAGCTCGCGCGGATTGAACGGCTTGGCCAGGTAGTCGTCGGCGCCCAGCTCCAGGCCCTGGATGCGGCTGGCCTCGTCGCCCTTGGCGGTGAGCATGATGATCGGCACCTGGTTGTTGCCCTCGCGCAGGCGCCGGCAGGCCGACAGGCCGTCCTCGCCGGGCATCATCAGGTCGAGCACCACCAGACTGAACAGCTCGCGGGCCAGCAGGCGATCCATCTGCTCGACGTTCTCCACGCTGCGCACGCGAAAGCCTTCCTCGTCGAGGAAGCGCTCCAACAGGCGACGCAGACGGGCGTCGTCGTCGACGATCAGGATCTTTTCGCCTTCCGGCGCGGTGCTGGCAGTGTGGCTCATCGAGAGTCCTCGCAAATGTCCGGGCGATTATGAACCAGCCGTCCGGGCCGGTCGGGTGGCCTTTGTTAGCAGATTTTACGCGAGGACGGGGCTGGCGCGCCGCGCCGGACGGCTCCGTGGGGGGAGCCGTCCGGCGCGGCGGAAATGGTGCGCGGCTACTTGAAGTCGGCGTAGGGGATCAGCGGTTCCGGCGCCATGCGCAGGTTGCCCTGCCAGGGCTCGAAGCTGTAGCGCAGGTAGAGCAGCGCATGGTTGGGCGCATAGTCCTCGCTGCGCTGCAGGGTCAGGCCGGCGCCGACGATCCAGTGGTCGCTGAGGCGCCGCTCGACCAGTGCGTTGACCCGGTAGCCGACCGCGCTGCTGCGATCGCCGGCGGTGGCGAAGTTGTCGAGCGGGAAGAGCGCCGGCGCCGACTGGCCATTCAGCTCGGCCAGCGGTCCGGCGATCAGGCTGTGCAGCGGATAGCGCTCGCTGGCGTCGCTGCGCGCCTGCGACCAGCTCAGCGAGCCTTCCAGCAGCACCGACCAGTCGGCGTTGCGCCAGGCGTAGCTGACCGGCACGCCCAGCGAGACGTAGCGCTGCGGGCTGTAGTAGCCGCCCTGGCCCAGGTAGTAGTCGCCCAGGTCCTTGTCGTAGCTCCAGTAGATGCCGGTCAGGCCGGTGCGCAGGCGCTGGTCGGCGCGGTCGATGAGCTTGTAGTAGTAGCCGGCCATCAGCGTGGTGCGCTGGTTGTCGGCGACGTTCTTGCCGCGCAGCCAGTGCTGGCCGACCTGCGCCCAGACGCCGTGCGCGCCGCCCTGGTCGTAGCTGAGGCCGAGGCTGGCGCCGTTGGCGGTGACCCCGCCCCAGCGGATGCCGGTACGCGGGTCGACCACGCCGGCGTAGGACAGCAGCGAGTTGCTCAGCGGCCGCCGCGACACGGTCAGCGACCAGCCAAGGCCGGCATAGTCCCAGTCGTAGCTCACCCCGCCCAGCCAGTTGCCCACCTCGAACCCCTGGGGCGAGCGGCCGAGATCGACGGCCAGGCGCTCGTTGCGCCAGCCCACGGCGAAGGCCGCGCCGCTGTCGCGCTGGCCGCCGCCGGCGCAGCCGGCCAGGGCCTGGAAGCTGCCGCTGCTGTCGCGGCCCTGGAAGTTGCAGGTGCCGAAGCCTTCGGTATGCAGGCCGGCGGCGTCGGTATCGAAGCGCCCGGCATCCATGTCCACCTGCTCGACCCGCGCGAAGGCCTGGCCGCCGGCCAGCGGCCAGTCGGCCTGGACGATGGTGGTCTGGGTGGTCAGGTCGGACAGCCCCGGCGTCACGTCGTCGCTGCGCCAGGCGTAGTCGTGCTGCACGCGCAGGGTCGGGTTCTCGCGTTGGTAGAGGCTGTCGACGTCGCTGCGCAGGCTGCGCCGCAGCCAGTCGTCCTCGTCGCGGGCGCGGCTGGCCATAGTCAGCGCGCGGTCGTCGCGCAGGCTGCTCGCCCCCGGCGCCAGCAGGCCGGCATCGCCCATCGCCCGGGCGTAGGAATCCAGCGCCCGCTGCGGCTGGATCGAGGCCAGCAGCCGCGCGTGGTCGCGGTGCAGCAGGGCGTCCGGCGCCCGCTGTTCGGTCGCCAGCTGCGCGAACTGCGCGCGGGCGCGCTGCGGCTCGCCGACCGCCGCCCAGGCGTTGGCCAGCCGCCGGCGGGCGTTGATCTGCTCCGCGGCGAACTGCGGCTCGCCCTGCTGCAGCGCCTGCCGGGCGCGCGCCGTCTCGCCGAGGGCCAGCCAGCTTTCGATCTGCCCGAGGCGCGCATCGGCCTGCGCCGGGTCGCGCTGCAGGGCCTGCGCGTAGAGGCGCAGCGCCTCGCGGTGGTCGTTGCGCTGCTGGGCCCAGTCGGCGATCAGCAGCAGGTCGTCCTGGGGCAGCGGCGCCGTACCGGCTTCGCGCTGCAGCAGGGCGATCGCCGCCGGCTCCTGGCCGGCGCTGCGCAGCGCCTCGGCGCGGGCGCGCAGGTAGCGGCGCTCCAGGCGTTCGGCGAGGGCGTGCATGTCCGCCGTCCACTGCCCGCGGGGAATCGCCTCCAGGCTGTTCAGCGCGCTGGCGTCGCGCCCGCTGGCGGCCAGATGCAGGCCGTGGGCGTAGCGCGCCGTCGGGTTGCCGCCCTGACGGGCGAGCAGGCGGGCGAAGGCGGCGTCGCTCTCGGCATGGCGCTGCTGCTCGCGCAGGCTGGCGGCCAGCTGGTAGGCCAGCCAGGGATCGTCCGGGTCCAGCGTCTGGGCCTGACCGAGCAGGCTGCTGGCCTGCGCCCAGTCGCGGGCGTTCTGCGCGGCCTCGCCGCGGCGCCTGAGGTCGTTCAGCTGCAGGGCGCGCCGCTGCGCGGCGAAGCGCTGCTGCTGCGCCGGCGGCAGGGCATCGAGCCAGGCGCGGGCCTTGTCCGGCGACTGCTGCTGGTACAGCACCAGCAGCTTGCGCAGCACCTCTTCGTTACCCGGCTCCAGAGTGCGGGCCTGCAGCAGCAGCCGCTCGGCCTCGGCGCCGGCGCCGCGCGCCTGGGCCACGTCGCTCAGCCCCAGCAGCGCATTCACTTCGCGCGGCTGCTGGCGCCGGGCCTGGCGGTACAGCGCATCGGCCTGATCGATGCGGCCGGCGGCCAGGGCCTCGCTGCCGCGCTGCAGGGTCATCCAGTAACGGTTGCTGGCCTGCAGGTCCTGCCACTTGTCGATGCGCCGGCTGTCCTGGTCCCAGCGCAGCGCGTTGCGCAGCGACCGTTCGGCGGCCTCGCGCTGGCCAAGGCGGATCTGCGCCAGCCCCAGCGCGCCGTGCCAGCCGCCATCCTGGGGAAAGGCGCGCAGGGCGGCCTGCAGCTGGGCCGCCGCCTCGGCGTTGCGTCCGGCTTCGAGCAGCGCTTCGCCGCGCTGGCCAGCCTGCCAGCCGGGATTGGCCAGCAGGGCGCGCTGGCGTTGCAGTTCGGCGCTCGCCTCGGCGCGCTGCGGCGCATCGGGGTAGTGTTCGAGGAACGACTGCCAGGCGGCCGCGCTGGCGCGGCTCGGCGCGCGCTCGCGCAACTGGTCGAACTCGCGCTGCATCGCCGCGGCGCGCGCCGCCGGGTCGCTGCCCATGCGCCGCAGCACCTGGATCGCCTCGTCGTCACGCGACTCGGCGAACAGCAGGCTGGCCAGCTGGCGGCGCAGCGCGGCGCTGCCCGGGTACTGGCGATCCAGCGCCTGCAGGTAGGTGATGGCCAGCGGGCGCTGGCCATCCACCGCGCCGCGCTGCTGCCAGTATTCGAGGGCCAGCTCCAGGCTCGGCGGGTGACCGGCGAACAGGGCGTCATAGGCGACCAGCGCCTCGTCGCGCCGGCCGGCGGCACCGAGCAGGCGCGCCTGCTGCAATTGCTGCTGGCCCTGCGGCTGGCTCAGGCGCAGCAGCGCTTCGCCCTGATGCAGCTGCGGCGAATTCGGCGCCGCCGCGCGCAGGCGTTGCAGCCACTGCTCGGCGCGCGCGCCGTCCTGTTCGCGCAGCGCCAGGCGCAGGGCGGCCAGTTGGCCTTCGGCGCTGTCCGGGGCCAGTTGCTGCAGGCGCGTCAGCGCGTCGCGAACCAGATCGTCGCGCTGGCGCGCCTCGCCGGTGCGTACCCGCTCCAGCAGCAGCTCGGCCTGGCGCTGACGCTCGTCCGGCTGGGCGGCCAGCAGGAAGGGCGCCGTGCCCAGCACCAGCAGCAGACAGCCCAGCTCCCTTTTCTTGTGCATCGCATTCTCCCCGGCCGGCCTGCGCCGGCCTCAGACATCCGGCGACAAGGCTCAGTGCGCGTTCAGGCGCCGACGACTGACCAGACGCAGCAGCAGCCAGCACACCCAGGCCAGCAGCAGCACGCTGAGCGCCGCCATGCTGGCCAGCAGCAGCGGGCGCTCGCTCATGTGGAACCACAGCCGCTGCCACCAGGGCAGGTGACCGACGTAGTAGGTCTCGCCGACCCGCTGGCTGGCGATGCCGCTGTCGCGGATCAGCGCCAGCGAGCCGTCGATGGCATCCAGCTTGCCGGGATCGCCCAGGGTCGTGCGCAGCAGGGCATGGTCGGCTTCGCTCGAAGCCAGCAGGGCCACCACGCTGCGCTGCGGATGGAAGGGCGACTGCAGGCCGACGATGGCCGCCAGCGGCGTGGCCGACATCTCGTCGGACGCAGCCTCGGCCTGCGGGGCGGCCGAGGTCAGCCAGCTGCGCGGCAACTGCTGCAGCGCGCTCAGGTCCTGGCCGCTGCGCTGCGCGGCCGGCAGCGGGCCGAGCAGCAGCAGGTCGGCATCGACGCCGGCGGCGCTGCGCCAGTCGTCGCTCAGGCGTACCCCCAGAGCCGGGTAGCCGACCTGGGCGGCGATGCCGGCCAGGGCGTCGAGCAGGGTGCCGACCTGGGTCGGGCTGGGCTGGCTGGGCACCAGCACCAGAGTCTGCGACAGGTCGGCCAGGCGGCTGAACGGGAAGCCGCTGCGGGCGAAGGCGCGCAGTTCGGGCAGGGCGATGTAGTGCTGGAAGCCCGACAGGTCGATGGTCGAGTCCTCGTCGATGGCCGCCTGCACGTTGACCGGCAGCACCGTCTGGCAGCGGTCGCGCTGCGAGCTGCCGAGCAGGCTGGCGAAGTCGAACTCGAAGCGCAGGCGGTTGTGTTCGCCGAGCTTGAGGGCAGGCACCAGCAGCTTGTCGCGCTCGCGGTCGCGGGTCCCCATCCACAGCGCCATGCTCAGTTCGCTCGGCCCCTGCCGGGCCGACTCGCCGGCCAGCGGCAGGCTGGCGATGAACTGCTCGTTGATGCTGACGTTCAACCGCGAGTCGTCCGCGCTGCCGGGAGCGGTGTAGCGGTAGCGGGTGGTCAGCGGTACGCCCTGGCTGCTCCAGGCGAACAGATCCGGCGGCAGGTTCAGGTCGAGGCTGATCGGCTTGGGTTTGAGGCCGCTGACCTGCAGCTGCTGGGCATAGTCGAGCAGCTCGGCGAAGCGCACCGGCCGGTCGGTCGGCACCCAGTTCGGCGCATCGTAGGGACGCCGCGGCTGCGGCTGCGGCGGCCGCTCGATGGCCACCCGCTGACCGTTGAACAGCTCGCCGCCCATGGCCAGGGCGGTGGCCGCGCTGACCAGATCGGCGTCGTCGCGGCCGAGGATCAGCAGCAGTTTGCCGTAGGGGTCGCTCGGGTGGTCGATCAACTGCACCACCGGCGACTCGACGCGCGGATAGCGCTGGTAGTCCTGCAGGAACGCCGGGCGGCGCTCGTTGCTGGCCAGCACCAGCAGCGGCTGGCCGGCGCGCACCGGCGGCAGCTGCTGGTAATGCACCGGGAAGCTGCTGCGGCGCCAGCCGGCCAGGCTGCCGAAGTAGGACGCGAGGATCGCCGCCGCGCGCTGCTCCTCCAGGGTCGGGGTGGCGGCGAACAGCACCGGCAGCTCCAGCCGCGCGTAGTCGCGCTCGTCGAAGAACGGCGCCGGGAAGTAGGCCAGGTCGTTGACCTGGGCCAGCGCCTGCTGGGTCAGCTCGATGCGGCTGTTGCGCGCCAGGTTCAGCCACAGCGCGCTGCTGGCCGGGTCCGGGCAGGCGTCGTCGTAGCGCCCGACGAACTCCAGGCGCAGGCGGTTGAAATCGCCGAGCAGCTGCGGGTCGAGGGGCAGGCTCTGGCGCATGCGCTGGCCGGGCTGGCCGGTCTGCGCCGGCAGCACGCCCATCAGCGCATCGTTGAGGTAGACGCGCACATGGGACTGGCCGGCCAGCAGCGACGGCGAGGGGGTGTATTCCAGGTGCAGTTGCGCGGCGGTGGCCAGACGGTCGCCGCGCAGGCGGAACTCCACCTGATCGCTGCTGCGGATGCCCAGCAGCAGGCTGTCGGTATTCCAGCCGAGCTGCTCGAAGCTGTGCCGGGTTTCCCAGCGCGGCGCCGGCGTGTTTTCGCTTGTGGCCGCCAGCAGCGCCGCCGGCAACGTCTGAGCCGCCAGCAGGGCCAGACCGGCCAACCAGCGATGCTTGATCGGGTAAGGACTCTTCATGGTCTCAACTCTCGCGAAGCCGGGATAACCACGGCGGATGGGGTACGCGGCACAAAACTGAACAGCCAGCCGACCAGCAGCCAGACCGGATGCAACACCCCGTGCAGCCACGCGGGGGCGTATTCGAGCAGGCGGCGGTAACCCAGGCCGCCCAGGCGCAGCACGTCGAAGAAACTGCGCAGGGGATACTCGTTGCCCAGCGCTGGCCGCCAGGTCAGCCAGGCATCGGCGCGGGCGAAGGTGCACTGCACGAAGGCGATCTGCTCGCGCAGGCTCAGCGGCGCCAGGCGGATCGCCAGGTGGCGACCGGCGCAGCGGCCGACCTCGCCGCGGAACAGCTGCTCGCGCGTGCCCTGATAGAGCACCACGCCGACCTCGCTGCCCTCCTCCAGGTGCAGCGCCTCGCCCAGGTCCAGGCCGACGCCGCCCATGGCGTAGTCGCTCAGCTGGCAGGGATAGAGGTGCCCGTCGGGCAGGCGCAGCGCCGCCGGCAACGCCACCTGGACCCGCTGGGTGCGGCGGATCTGCCGCGCCTCGGCGGCCACCGCCACGGCGGCGCCGATGATCAGCAGGTTGTAGAGCACCCACAGGGCGCTGACGATCACCGTGCCGACTTCCGTCGCCGGCCCGGCGTACAGGCGCCAGATGGCGAAGCCCAGGCCGAGGACGTTGAGCAGCGCCAGCAGCAGGTAGGGCCGCGCGGTGCGCCAGTCGAACTGGTCCTCCGCCATCAGGCCGCCCTTGGCGGTGACGTTGAAGGCGCCGTGGCGCGGGCTCAGCAGCGCCATGGTGGTCGGCCGGACGATGTACCAGGCCAGCACCGTCTCGTAGACCTCGCCCCAGAAGGTCTGCCGGAAGGCGCCCTGCATGCGCGAACTGGCCAGGCTGGCGTGGATCATGTGCGGCAGTACGTAGAGCACGATCATCAGCGCCGGGGCGTAGATGATGTAGGCGTGCAGCAGCAGGAAGGCCAGCGGTGCGATGAGGAACACCAGTCGCGGCAGGCCGGCGAGGAAGTGCAGCATCGCGTTGGCGTAGCAGATGCGCTGGAAGAAGCTCAGACCGCGCCCCAGCAGCGGGTTGTCGGTGCGGAAGATCTGCGCCATGCCGCGCGCCCAGCGGATGCGCTGGGCGATGTGCGCCGACAGGCTCTCGGTGGCCAGCCCGGCCGCCTGGGGAACGCGCAGGTAGGCCGAGTTCCAGCCCTTGCGGTGCATGCGCAGCGCGGTGTGGGCGTCCTCGGTGACGGTTTCCACCGCGAAGCCGCCGACCGACTCCAGCGCCGTGCGCCGCAGCAGCGCGCAGGAGCCGCAGAAGAACGCCGCGTTCCACAGGTCGTTGCCGTCCTGCACCAGGCCGTAGAACAGCTCGCCCTCGTTGGGCCGGCGGCGGAAGATGCCGAGGTTGCGCTCGAAGGGGTCGGGGGAGAAGAAGTGGTGAGGAGTCTGCACCAGCGCCAGCTTGGGATCGCGCAGGAACCAGCCGGCGGTGACCTGCAGGAAGGAGCGCACCGGCACGTGGTCGCAGTCGAAGATCGCCACCAGCTCGCCGTCGGTGTGCTGCAGGGCGTGGTTGAGGTTGCCGGCCTTGGCGTGCCTGTTGTCGGGGCGGACGATGTAGCCGATCCCGACCTCGGCGGCGAACTGGCGGAAGGACTCGCGGCGGCCGTCGTCGAGCAGGTGGATGCGCAGCTTGTCGGCCGGCCAGTCGATGCCCAGCGCGGCGTACACGGTGGGGCGCACCACGCTCAGGTCCTCGTTGTAGGTGGGGATCAGCAGGTCCACCGTCGGCCACAGCGAACTGTCGGCCGGCAGCGGCGCCGGCTGGCGCTGCAGCGGCCAGCTGGTCTGCAGGTAGCCGAGCATCAGCACCAGCCAGGCGTAGGTTTCCGCCGCCAGCAGGATCAGCCCGAAAGTCAGGTCCAGTGGGCTGTGCCAGTTGAGGGTCGCGGTGTAGCGCCACCACAGGTAGCGGCAGGACACCACCACCGAGATCAGCACGATCAGCAGGGTGACGAAGCGCCCCGGCCAGTGGCGCATGAACAGCGCCAGTCCCCAGAGCAGGCCGACGAACACCAGTTGCTCGCGCCAGTCGAACGGTTCGGTGATGCCCAGCAGCGCCAGGGGTATCGCCAGCAGCGCCAGGGGTATCGCCAGCAGCGCCAGGGCGCCGACCAGGCAGGCGCGCAGCGGCTGGCTCAGCCGTCCCAGCGCGTGTTCGCTGTCCGGCCCCTGCAGCGCAAAATGCGGCAGCAGGCGCTGATGCAGGACGTCATGCCAGGACTGGCGCCAGCGCGCCAGCAGACGCCGCAGCTGGCCGGGCGCCGCGGCCGGCTGCGGCCGGCGGATCATCAGCCAGAGGGTCTGCAGCAGGTAGCGCAGCGGGTCGGCGGGACGCGGCCGGCGCCCCGCCAGGTGCGGATACCAGTAATGCTGCCGGGCGCGCAGCGCCTGCCAGGCGGGAGACTCCAGGCGCAGCAGCAGCCAGGCCAGCGCCAGCCACAGGCGACTGTGCGGCAGCGCCGCGGACGGGGCGGCGGGCAGCACGCCGGGCTCGCGCCCGGCCGCCGGCGCCACGGCGGGAGTCGGCTGGGCGGTGGGCGTCATGACCGCCCGCCCTCGCCGCTTTCGGCGTCCAGCAGCGCGCCGACCACCGCCGGCAGCTGGCGGCGCTCCAGACACCAGCGCGCCAGGCCCAGCGCATCCTGCGCGGCCAGGCTGCCCGGCGCATGCGCACCGACCGGATGCTTGTTGGCCAGCGCCTCGCGCATGGCGGTATCGCGATGCACGCTCTGCACCAGCAGACGCTGGCCCAGCAGTTGCTGCCAGACCAGCAGCAGGTCGCGCTGCAGCTGGCAGCCGGGATCGTAACGGTTGACCAGCAGCCACTCCTGCGGGCGCAGCGGCGTCTGGCGCAGCAAGGCATGACAGGCCGGATCGGCCTCCAGCAGGCGGATGCTCAGGTCGCAGGCGCCGATCTGGGCATGTCCGACCAGGCGCTGCGGCAGGTCGAACAGCACCCAGTCGAAGCTCCGCGCCAGGCTGGCCTGCAGGCTGCGCCACAGCTGCGGCGTGCGCCGCAGGTGCAGTTCGAGGCGTCCCTGTTCGGCTTCGGAAAGCCGGCCGTAGGGCAGCACATGCAGGTTCGGCAGCACCGACCAGCCCCAGGCCTTCCAGCCTTCGCCGTCCAGCGTGGCGCGGGCCCAACCGCTGCCGTCGGCCACCGGCTGGTTGCAGTGCAGGCGCAGCAGATTCTCCGGGCACATGTCCACCAGCAGCACCCGTTCCCCCTGGCTCTGCAGGGCGTGACCGAGCGCGGCCACCACCGAACTGACCCCGACGCCGCCGCGCAGCCCCTGTATGGCAATGCTGATCATGGCTTCACCTCCGCGGACGTGGCGGCGCGGCGCCGGCGCTCGGCATCCCAGGTCTCCAGCTCGACCAGCAGCGGCCAGCGCTGCAGCGCGCGCAGCATGTCCTCCTGACGGGAGAAATCCACATAGGCCAGCTCGGGCAGGGCCAGGCGCGCCCGCAGGTTGGCGATATCGTCGTCACGCATCATGGGAACGGGCGTATCCATCGCGAGCACCTCCGTTCACGGCTTGTTCGGCGGATAGGGCAACCATTCGCTGCGCTCCTTGATGCGCACGTAGGTCGCCCCCTGGTAGTCGAGCACCACGGTGCCGGAGTTCTCCGACACCATCGGCGTCTGCGGCAAATCGGCGAGCAGCGCGCCCCAGTCGAAGCCCTGCTCGCCCTGCGCGGTGCCGGCATACAGCCGCGCCACCAGCTCGGAGAGCGCCAGGTAGCTGCTCGGCTCAGCGACGTGCAGCGGCTCGCTGCGCTCGATGCCGGGCATGTTGATCAGCTTGAGCGCCACCGGCACATGGGTGATCGCCGGGGTGGGGATCTCGCGCATGCCGGCGATCTGCATCCGGTCGCCATCGAGGGAGGCGCCGTGCTCGGGCACCAGCGCCAGCAGCACCGGCCGGCCGCTGGCCTGCAACTGCTCGACGAAGGCGTTCAGGTCGTCGAGCAGCACCTGTGCGCGGCTGTGGTAGTCGGCGCTGCGGGTGCGTCCGTCGGGCAGGCGCTGGCGGTTGCCGTCGTGCAGGGTGATGCTGTTGTAGAACAGCGCCACGCGCGCCTCGCCGCCGGCCTGGCGCTGCTGCCACCAGCGACCGAGCACCTCGCGGTCGCGCCAGATCGGCGAGCCGTCGAAACCGACCAGGTCGTGGCGCAGCTGGCCCAGCTCGACCAGCGGCGCCGGCAGGCGGCCTTCGTTGCGCACCTCCTGCAGGAAGCCGTCGAAACGGCCGTCGTGGTTGAGCAGCAGGCTGCCGGCAAAGCCCAGCCGCGCCAGGTTGTCGAACAGCAGGCACTGGTTGTCGGGCGTCTCGTACAGGCCGGCGTGGGCACTCTGCCCGCAACTGGCGCGCAGCAGGCGGATCGCCGCCGGGCCGCTGTAGGCGGTGGCCGAATTGAAGCGGTCGAACACCACATCCATGCGCCGCCACAGCGGGTGGTCGCGCAGGCTGGTGGCGTCCAGGTCGCTCCAGGCCAGCGAACAGATGTTCACCACCAGCAGGTCGAAGGCCGGCGCCGCGGCCGATGGCTCGGCGGGGAAGGCGGTGCGCCGGGCCTGTTCGTCGCGATAGAAGCGTTCCAGATAGGCGTTCAGCGCGGCGCTGCTGGCCGGGCCTTCGGGCTGGGCGACGGGCGCGGCGCCGGCGCTGCTCGCCTGTCCCTGCAGCGGCGCGGCGGGCGGCGCCAGCTCCGGCACGCCTTGCGCCACTGCCAGCCAGAGCAGGCCGGCCACGCTGAGGGTGGTCAGGCGCAGCCAGGGCGCCAGCAGGCGGTAGGCGACCAGCAGCACCAGGCAGGCGCCGAGCAGGTGCCAGTCGAGGGTGCGACCGGCCAGTTCCAGCAGGTAGTCGCCGGACAGCTGCAGCACCTCCGGGCGCTCCAGCAGGCGGCTGAACGGCGGCAGCCAGGTGTCCTGGTAAAGCAGCGCCACGGCCACCGGCAGGGCCAACAGGTTGCGCAGCCAGCACGCCCAGGCCGACTGCAGCGGCACCAGCAGCACCGCGGCGAACACCAGGTTGGGCAGCACCTGGAAATTGAGCAGCCCCTGCCAGAGCAGCAGGAACTTGAGCAGGAAATAGAAGTTCCACACCCCCAGCTCGGGCCAGCGGCTGGCCTCCTGGGCGGGCAGGACGAGGGGTTCGGCGCTGCTCATGGCCGCCCTCCTCGCCGGCAGCGCCGCCCGTATCCGGCGGACCGGACGGGCGGGCTGACAGGGCGGATCGCGGATCGTGCGGCAGAGCCTGTGGCATTCGCAGAAGGCGCAATGCACGGGCGCCAGACAGGTGCTGGATGACTCATAAGTCCCCCCTCGTACACGGTCCGGCGGGCGCGGCAACGGCCCGGGCCACCCGACAGCCGGCATTTTTTTCCGTTACTGTCAAGGTAGCCCATGGCCACAGTGTTGCAGGGGAGAAACAGGTTTTTTTCCGGCGGCCCTTACTTGAACTCGCTGTAGGGCGTCAGGCTGTCGCCGCCGAGGGGCAGCGCGCCCTGCCACGGCTCGAACAGGTAGCGCAGGTAGAGCTGGGCGTAGCTGGGCGCGTAGTCCTCGCTCTGCTGCCAGGTGAAGCCGCCGCCCAGGACCCAGTGATCGCTCAGGCGCCGCTCGGCCAGCGCGCTGAGCCGGTAGCCGACCGCGCCGCCGCTGGTCCCGGTGCGCTGGTTGAAGTCCGGGGCGAGGGCGCCGGCCTCGGCCAGCGGTCCGGCAATCAGCGCGTCGAGCGGATAGATCGCGCTGTCCTCGGTGGTCGCCCAGGACCAGCCCAGCGAGCCTTCCAGCAGCAGCGACCAGTCGGCGTTGCGCCAGGCGTAGCTGACCGGCACGCCCAGCGAACTGTAGCGCTGCGGGCTGTAGTAGCCGCCCTGGCCGAGGCTGTAGCCGCCCAGATCCTTGGCGTAGCGCCAGTGCATGACGGTCAGGCCGGTGCGCAGGCGCTGGTCGGCGCGCTCGATCAGCCGGTAGTAATAGCCGGCCATCAGCCGCGTGCGCTGGTTGTCGGCGACGTTCTCGCCGCGCAGCCAGTGCTGGCCGAGGTCGGCCCAGATCCCGTGGTCGCCGCCCTGGTCGTAGCTCAGGCCGAGGCTGGCGCCGTTGGCGGTGACCCCGCCCCAGCGGATGCCGGTGCGCGGGTCGACCGCGCCGGCGTAGGACAGCAGCGAGTTGGACAGCGCGCGACGCGAGGCGGTCAGCGTCCAGCCGAGGCCGGCGGCGTCCCAGGCGTAGCTGACCCCGCCCAGCCAGTTGCCGATCTCGAAGCCCTGCGGCGAGCGGCCTAGGTCGAAGCTCCAGGCGCCGCCTTGCCAGCCCAGCGCGAAGGCCGTGCCGCGCGCCTGCTGGGCGGTCGAGACGCAGCCGGCCAGCCCCGGGAAGGCGCAGCTGCCGAAGTCCTCGCGGTGCAGGCCGTCGGCGTCGGTGTCGAAGCGCCCGGCGTCCATGTTCACCTCGTCGAGGCGCAGCCAGCCGCGCCCGCCGGCCAGCGGCAGGTCGAGCTGGACCATGGTGGTGTCCTGCTTGACGTCGGACAGCCCGGGGGTGACGTCGTCGTTGCGCCAGGCGTGGTCGTGCTGCACGCGCACGGTGGGGTTCTCGCGCTGGTAGAGCGCCTCGGTCTCGGCGCGCAGGCTGCGGGCGAGCCAGTCGTCGTCGTCGCGCGGGCGGCTGGCGCGGGTCAGCGCGCGGTCGTCGCGCGGCGCGACGGCCTGCGGGGCCAGCTCGCCGGCATCGCGCAGGGCGCCGGCATAGAGGTCGAGCGCCTGCTGCGGCGCCGTGGCGCTGTGCAGGCGAGCGGCGTCGCGCAGCAGCAGCGGATCGCTGTCGCCGCCCTCGGCCAGCAGTTGCTCGATGCGCGTGCGTGCCTGGCCCAGATCGCCCAGCGCCATCCAGGCGCCGGCCACCCGGCGGCGCAGGTTGCGCTGCTCGGCGGGAAACTCCGCCAGCCCCTGCAGGGTGGCCCGCGCCGGCGCTGCACGGCCCAGCGCCAGCAGGCTCTCCACCTCGCCCAGACGGGCCTCGGCGGACTCGGCCTGGGCGGCGTCAATGCGCTGCAGATAGGCGAGCGCCTGTTCGTGAGCGCCGCGCGCCTGGGCCCAGCCGGCCAGACGCAGCAGGTCCTCGGCGGGCAGGCTCGGCTGGCCTTCGAGCAGGGCGATGGCCGCCGGCTCCTGGCCGGCCGCGCGCAGCGCCTCGGCGCGGTTCAGCAACTGGCGGCGCTGCAGACGCTCGGCCAGCGCACGGGTGTCGGCGTTCCATTCGGCGACCGGGATCGCCCGCAGGCTGTCCAGCGCCGGGGCGTCGCGCTCGGCGCCGGACAGATACAGGGCATGGGCGTAGCGCGCCGGCTGGCTGGCGCCCTGGCGGCCGAGCAGGTCGGCGAACAGCGCATCGCCCTCGGCGCGGCGGCCCAGCTCGGCCAGGCGCCCGGCCAGCCGGTAGGTCAGCCAGGGATCGTCGGGGGTCAGCTGGCGCGCCTGCTGCAACAGACGCGCTTCGCCGGGGCCGTCGCCGGCCTGCAGCGCGGCATCGGCCTGCTGCAGCAGCGCCGCCACCCGCAGGTCGCGCAACTGGGCGGCGAACAGCTGCCGGCTCGGCGGCGGCAGGCTTTCCAGGAAGGCGGTGGCGCGCTGGTTGGACTGCGCCTGATAGAGGCGCAGCAGACCGCGCAGCACCCGCTCGTCGGCCGGCGCCAGGCGGCGCGCCTGCAGCAGCAGGCGCTCGGCCTCGGCGCTGCGTCCGGCGCCGGCCTCCAGCGCCGCCAGGCCGACCCAGGCGGCCGGCTCGGCGGGCTGCTTCTGCCGGGCGCGGGCGTAGAGCTGGCGGGCCTTGTCGAGCTGGCCGGCCTGCTCGGCCTGTTCGGCCTGTTCCAGCCATACCCAGTAGCGCGAGGCTTCCTGCAGTTCGTACCACTTGCTGATCAGGTCGGTGTTCTGTTCCAGGCGCTGCGCCGCGGCAAACGCGTTCAGCGCCTCGGCATGGCGGCCCAGGCGCATCAGCGCCAGGCCCAGGGTGCCCTGTACGCCGGGCTCGTCGGGCAGGCGCCGCTTCGCGCGCTGCAGCTCGACCTCGGCGGCGGCGGTCTGGCCGCCGTCGAGCAGCGTCTGGCCACGCAGGAAGGCCTGCCAGGCCGGGTCGCGCAGGCGGCGGCGGTCGCGGTCGAGGTTGTCGCGGGCCTCGCCGATCAGCGTGGTGTGCGGGTAGCGCGCGACGAAAGCCTCCCAGGCCGTGGCGCTGCGCGGGTGCAGCGGCTGTTCGCTGAGGTACTGGAACTCGCGCTGCGCGGCGGCCTGGCCGGCCTGGGCGTCGCCGCCCAGCTCGTGGAGCAGGGCCAGCGCCGGCTGCGGGCGCTCCTCGGCGAACAGCATGTCGGCCAGCGCCAGACGCACCCCGGCGTGCCCCGGATAGCGCCGCGCCAGCTCCTCCAGATTGGCGATGGCGGTCGGCCGCTGGCCGTCCACCCGGCTGCGCAGGCGCCAGTATTCCAACGCCAGGTCGAGGCTCGGCAACTGGCCTTCGAGCACCTGCTCGTAGTCGCGCAGGGCGTCGGGAATCGACTGCTCGGCGCGCGCGCGCGCCTCCAGCAGGCGCTGGCGGCCGGCGGGCAACGCCACCTTGAGCAGCACGCGGGTCTGGCGCAGCAGCACCGAGTCCGGCGCGGCCCGCTGCAGGCGGTTGAGCAGTTGGCCGGCGCGGCGCAGCTCGTCGCGGCGGATCGCCAGCCGCGCCTCGGCGGCCAGCGCCTCGGGGCTTTCCGGGTCGAGCTGCTGCAGGCGGGCCAGCGCGCTGTCGACCAGATCGTCGCGGCCCAGCGCCTCGCCGAGCAGCAGCTGCTCGACCAGACGCTCGCGCTGCGGGTTGCCGAGCGGCGCCACCTGGGCGAGGGCCAGCCCCGGCAGCAGGCTGCAGAGCAGGAGGATGCCTTTCAGTTTTTGCATGGTGCGGTCTGCCAGGCCGGCAGCAGCCGGCCATCCTTGTCGAAACGGTAGAAGCCCTGGTCCCAGCCCTCGCCGTAGAGGGCCAGCACGCGGTTGTAGTAGGCGTCGTCGGCCAGCGGCTCGGCTTTGAGCCGCGCGCGCTGCGCGGCCAGCGCCGGCGGGTCGAGGGCGGCGAGCAGCGGCAGCAGCGCGGCGGAGAAGCCCGGCGGCCCGCCGCCTTCGGCGCTGCCGCGGGCCGCGTCGATGCGCTCGGGCGGCCGGCCGCGCTCGGCGGTGAGCCGCGCCATGGGCGCGAAGTGCTGCTGCAGGGCGGCGCGTTCGGCGGCGTCGGGCGCCAGCATGCCCAGCCACAGGTAGACGCGGATGGCGTCGTAGTCGCCCTCCTCGCCATGCTCGGGGTCGGCGGCGGGCTGGCCGTCGCGGCGCCACAGCAGCCAGTCAGGGGCCAGCCCGCGGGGCGCGCTCGCCAGCAGCAGGCGGCGGCTGGCGCTGGCCAGGTCGGCCCACACCGGCGCCTCCAGGGCGAAGCGGTCGAGCAGCTGCGGCGGCAGGTAGCTGGGGTTGAGCCGCCAGCCGGCTTCCGACTCGAAGCCGATGTCGCCCGGCAGCAGCATCAGGCCGAGCTGCGGCATCGGCCGCAGGGTCTGCGCGGCGCTGCGCCAGAGCAGCGCCAGGCCCTGCCGGCGGTACTCCGGCACCTGCCACAGGCGGCCGGCTTCGAGCAGGCTGTAGGCGATCCACAGGTCGGAGTCGCTGGCGTTGTTGGCATCCAGCACCGCCCAGCGGCCGTCGTCGTGGCGGCCCCACAGCCAGGCCGGCAGGCGGCGTTCGAGATCGCCGCCGGCGAGGTTGTCGACGGTCCAGCGCAGCAGCAGCGCGAAGCTCGCCCGGTCGTTGCCGACCAGGGCGAAGAACAGCCCGTAGGACTGGCCTTCGGAGGTGGTGATCAGGCGCGGCGAGGACGGGTCGATCACCCGTCCGTCGTCACTCACCAGGTGCTGGCGGAAGCTCTCCCAGGCCGGCCAGGCGCAGGTCGCCGCCCAGCCCGGCAGGGGCAGGCCGAGGCAGCACAGGCACAACAGCAAGGCTCGCCACATGATTCACTCCTCGCCCAGACGGCGGCGGCCGACGGCGCGCAGCAGGCGCCAGGCCAGGAAAGCGCCGAGCAGCACGCAGCCGGCGGACAGCGCGGCCAGCAGCAGCGGATAGGCGGACAGATGGAACCACAGCAGCAGCCACCAGGGCAGATGGCCTACGTAGTAGGGCTCGCCGACCACCTGACTGGTCACCCCGCTGCTGCGGATCAGCGCCAGCGAGCCGCGCAGCGCGGCGCGCTGTTCGGGGTCGGCGAGGGTGTCGCGCAGCAGCGCGTGGTCGGCGTCGCTGTGCGCCAGCAGGGCGACGATGCTGCGCTGCGGATGCAGCGGCGACTGCAGGCCGAGCACCGCGGCCAGCGGCGCGCTGGCGCCGATCTCCACCGCCGCGCCCGGCACCGTACCGGCGTTCGCGGGCTGGGCGCCGCGCAGCGCCGCCGGCGGCTGGCCGCTGAGCAGGCGGTCGAAGGGCGCGGCCAGGCGCAGGGCCAGGTCGCTGCGCTGCAGCAGCGCCTCGGGCAGACGGTCGAGGATCAGCAGGTCGGCATCGGCATCGCCGCCGGCCGGCCAGGCGTCCAGCAGGCGCACGCCGAAGGCCGGATAGCCGATCTGCGCGCCCAGGGCGCCGAACACTTCCAGCAGGGTCGCCAGCGACTGCGCGCCCTGCTCGGCCGGGACCAGCACGCGGGTCTCGGACAGGTCGGCCAGCCGGCTGAACGGGAAGCCGCTGCCGGCGAAGGCGGACAGGTCGGGCATCGCCAGATAGTGGTGGTTGCCGGACAGGTCGAGGGTCGAGTCCTCGTCGATGGCGCCGTACACGCTGACCGGCAGCACGGTCTGGCAGCGGTCGCGCTGGGCGCTGCCCAGGGTGCTGGCGAAGTTGAACTCGAAGCTCAGGCGGTTGTTGGCGCCGACCTTCAGCGCCGGGAGCAGCAGCTTGTCGCGCTGGCCGCCGCCCTCGCCGCCTTCCAGGCCCAGGCGCAGCTCCTCCAGGCCGCGGCTCTGCTCGCGCCCGCGCAGCGCCAGGCTGTCGATGAACTGCTCGTTGAGCAGGATGTTGAGCCGCGAGTCGTCCTCGTTGCCCGGCGCGCTGAAGCGGTAGTGGGTGCGCAGCGGGATGCCCTGGTTGCGCCAGACGAACAGGTCCGGCGGCAGGTTGATGTTCAGGGTCACCGGCGCCGGGCGCAGGCCGCTGACCTGCAGCTGCTGCGGGTAATCCATCAGCTCGGCGAAGCGCACCGGGCGGTCGGTGGGCGTCCAGTTCGGCGCGTCGTAGGGCTGGCGCAGGGCCAGCGCCGGCAGCTCGCCGATCTCCACCCGCGCGCCGCGCAGCAGCGGCGTGCCGAGGGCCAGGGCGGCGACCGCGCGCTGCAGATCGGCCTCGTCGCGGCCCTGGATCAGCAGCAGCTTGGCGTAGGGGCTGTCGGGGTGGTCGAGCAGCTCGACGCGCGGGCCGTTGACCGCCGGGAAGCGCTCGCGGTCGGCGAGGAACGCCGGGCGCCGCGCGTTGGTGGCGAACACCACGCTGGCCGGCGGCGGCCGGTCGTCGGCGACCGCCGGTAGGCGGTCGAACAGCACGGGGAACCGCGCGCCGCGCCAGGCGCCGAGGCTGCCGAAATAGGACGCCAGCACCGCCGCGGCCTGGCGCTCGCCGAGGGTCGGCGCGGCGGCGAACACCATCGACAGCTGCAGCGGCGCGGTGTCGCGCGGGTCGAAGAACGGCGCCGGGAAGTGCGCCAGGTCGTTGTGGCTGAGCAGCGCCTGCTCGCGCAGGCGGATCGTGCTGGACTGGCTGAGGCTCAGCCACAGCGAGCTGTGCGCCGGGTCCTCGCAGAGGTCGGTGTAGTGGCCGACGAACTCCAGGCGGATGCGGTTGAAGTCGCCGAACAGGCGCGCATCCAGCGGCAGCGACTGGCGCAGCGGCTGGCCGGCCTGCTCGGGCTGGGCCGGGGCGGCCGGCAGCACGCCCATCAGGCGGTCGTTGAGGTAGACGCGCAGGTGCGACAGGTGGGCCTGCAGCGCCGGCGAGGGCAGGTATTCGAGCTGCAGTTCGGCGGCGCTCACCAGACGGTCGCGGCGCAGCGGCAGCTCCAGCTGCTCGCTGTTGCGGATGCCGAGCAGCAGCACGTCGCTGTTGCGGCCCAGATCGCTCAGGCTGTAGCTGCGCGACCAGCTCGGCGCCAGCGGCGCCTCGGCGACGGCGGCCGGCGGCGCGGCGGGAGGAACGCCGGCCGGCGCGGTGGCAGCGGCCGGGGCGGCGGCGAACAGGGCCAGGGCAGCCATCCAGGGCTTGAACGATGGACTCATGGGGCAGTCAGGGCTCGCGAACGGGATTGAGGGGAAGCGCAGGGCCACGGGGCAGGAAGCTGCCCAGCCAACCGCAGGTGCGGCGCAGGGCGCGGGCGCCGGGCAGCAGGTGCGGCGGCACGTGCTCCAGCAGGCGCACGTAGCCCTGCCCGCCGAGGCGCAGCACATCGATGAAGTTGCGCAGCGGGCGCTCTTCGATGTAGCGGTTGTTCCAGCCCAGCCAGGCGTCGGCGCGGGCGAAGGTGCATTGCACCAGATCGATCTGCTGCTGCGGGGTCAGCGACTCGAAGCGCACCCCGACATGCCGGCCGGCGCAGCGGCTCAGGCGGCCCTGGAAGGCGAATTCGCGCTCGCCGCGACGCAGCAGCAGCCACACCGGGGTGTCCGACTGCAGGCCGAGGTCGACGGGCAGTTCGAGGCCGGCGCCGCCGCTGGAATAGTCGGTCAGCTCGCCGCTGTACAGACGCCCGCCCGGCAGGCGCAGGGACGCCGGCAGGCGCACCTCGACGCGGTGGTTCTGGCGCACCTGACGCACCTCGGCGGCCACCGCCACGGCACCGCCGATGATCAGCAGGTTGTAGAGCACCCACAGCACGCTGACCAGCACGGTGGCGATCTCCTCGCTCGGCCCCCAGCCCAGCCGCCACACGGCAAAGCCCAGGCCGAGCACGTTGAGGCCGGCCAGCACCAGGTAGGGGCGGGCGATCCGCCAGTCGAACTGGTTGTCCTCCATCAGCCCGCCCTTGGCGGTGACGTTGAACTTGCCCTTGCTGGGGTCGATCAGCGCCATGGTGGTCGGCCAGGCGATGTACCAGGCCAGCACCGTCTCGTAGACCTCGCCCCAGAAGCTGTGGCGGTAGGCGCCCTGCATCTGCGAGTTGGCCAGGCTGGCGTGGATCATGTGCGGCAGCACGTAGAGCATGATCATGCTCGCCGGCGCGTAGATGATATAGGCATGCAGCAGCAGGAAGGCCAGGGGCGCGGTGAGGAACACCAGCCGCGGCAGGCCGGCGAGGAAGTGCAGCATGGCGTTGGCATAGCAGATGCGCTGGAAGAAGTTCAGCCCGCGCCCCAGCAGCGGGTTGTCGGTACGGAAGATCTGCGCCATGCCGCGCGCCCAGCGGATGCGCTGGCCGATGTGCGCCGACAGGCTCTCGGTGGCCAGCCCGGCGGCCAGCGGGATGCGCAGATAGGCGGAGTTCCAGCCCTTGCGGTGCATGCGCAGCGCGGTGTGGGCGTCCTCGGTGACGGTTTCCACCGCGAAGCCGCCGATCGACTCGACGGCTGCGCGGCGCAGCACCGCGCAGGAGCCGCAGAAGAACGCAGCGTTCCACAGGTCGTTGCCCTCCTGCACCAGGCCGTAGAACAGCTCGCCCTCGTTGGGCCGGCGGCGGAAGGTACCGAGGTTGCGCTCGAAGGGATCGGGGGAGAAGAAGTGGTGCGGGGTCTGTACCAGCGCCAGCTTGGGATCCTTGAGGAACCAGCCGACGGTGAACTGCAGGAAGGAGCGCACCGGCACGTGGTCGCAGTCGAAGATCGCCACCAGTTCGCCGTCGATCTTCTTCAGCGCGTGGTTGAGGTTGCCGGCCTTGGCGTGCTTGTTGTCGGGGCGGACGATGTAGCCGACCCCGACCTCGGCGGCGAACTGGCGGAAGGTCTCGCGGCGGCCGTCGTCGAGGATGTAGATGCGCAGCTTGTCGGCCGGCCAGTCGATGCCCTGGGCGGCGTACACGGTGTTGCGTACCACCGCCAGATCCTCGTTGTAGGTGGGGATCAGCAGGTCGACCGTCGGCCAGCGCGACAGGTCCTCGGGCAGCGGCGCCGGCTTGCGGCTGAGCGGCCAGCTGGTCTGCAGGTAGCCGAGGATCAGCACCAGCCAGGAATAGGTTTCCGCCACCAGCAGGATCAGGCCGCAGGCCAGGTCGAGGCTGGCGTCCCAGTTGAGGGTCGCGGTGTAGCGCCACCACAGGTAGCGGCAGGAGACGATCACCGAGAGGAGGATCAGCAGCAGCGCCGGGAAGCGTCCCGGCAGGCGCCGCACCAGCATCGCCAGCGCCCACAGCAGCAGCACGAACACCGTCTGCGCCAGCATGCCGAACGGTTCGGTGATGCACAGCAGGGCCAGCAGGCCGGTACACAGGCCGAGCAGCCCGAGCAGGGCGCGGCGCAGGCCCCGCGGCAGGCGCTGCAGTGCCTGCTCGGCGCGCTGCCAGGGCGTCTCGCACGGCAGCGCGCGGGCCAGCCGCGCGCCCGGCAGGCCCAGGGCGGCGTGCCCGGCGCCCAGCAGGCGGCGGCCGCCGCGCAGCCAGCCGGGCGCGTCGGCGGGCGGGCGCCAGAGCAGCAGCCAGAGGCTCTGCAGCAGGTAGCGCAGCGGATCGCCGAAGCGCGGCGGGCGCCCGGCCAGGTGCGGATACAGCTCGCCGTGGCGCTGCAGCAGGCGCTGCCAGGCCGGCGACTCCAGGGGCAGCAGCGCCCAGGCCAGCCACCACAGCAGGCTGCACCAGATCGCGGTGCCGGCGCCGGCACCGCGCCGGCGCAGGTCGTCGTAGACCCAGGGCAGCACGCCGAACAGGCGTGACGAGCCCGCCGTCACCGCGCGGCCTCGACGGCTTCGGCCGGCGCCGCGCGGCGCTGGTTGCCGCGCGCCAGGCACCAGGTCGCCAGGCTCAGCACGTCCTCGGCCGCGGCGCTGTGCGGCGCATGCACGCCCAGCGGCAGCTGGTGGGCCAGCGCCTCGCGCACCGCCTCGTCGTCGTGGACGCACTGCGGCACCAGACGCGCGGCCAGAGTCTTCTGCCAGAGCAGCAGCAGGTCGCGCTGCAGGGCGCGGGTCGGGTCGTAGCGGTTGACCAGCAGCCAGCTGTCGGCGGGCAGCGCCTGGGGTTCCTGCAGGCGCAGGTGGCAGGCCGGATCGGCGTCCAGCAGGCACAGCTGCAGGGTGCAGCCTTCCAGGTGCGCGTGGCCGGGCAGGCGCTGCGGCAGGTCGAGGATCACCCAGTCGAACAGCCGCGCCAGGGCGCCCAGGCGTTGCGTCCAGAAGGCCGGCGTGCGCTGCAGGAACTGCTCCAGCTGCGCCTGCTCGGTCGCCGCCAGGCGGCCGTAGGGCAGCAGGTAGAGGGCCGGCAGCACCCGCCAGGCGCAGTCGGTCCAGGCGCTGCGGTCGAAGGCCGCGCGCGCCCAGCCGGTTTCGCTGGCGGCCGGCAGGTTGCAGTGGTGGCGCAGCTGGTTGTCGGGGTTCATGTCGATCATCAGCACCCGCTGGCCGAGGCGTTGCAGGGCGTGGCCGAGGGCCGCGGTCAGCGCCGTGGTCCCGCAGCCGCCGCGCAGCCCGCGCAGCGCCAGGCTGCGCGGCGCCTTGCCGGGGGCAGGTCGCGCCGACGCCTGATTACCAGCCGGCGGCAGGCGACCCTCGGCGAGAAACGGCCAGCGCGCGGTGATCTGCGCCAGGTCGCGCTGCACCGCCAGATCGACATAGCCCAGCTCGCCCAGCCCCAGGGCCGCCTGCACCGCCGCCAGATCATTGCCGTGCATGGGCCACCTCCGGTTGAGCGCGCTGCGGATAGGGCTGCCAGGGGCCGCCTTCGCGGGTGCGCAGGTAGTCGCGCCCGGCATATTCGACCACCACGCCGCCGGCACTCTCGGCCACCCAGTCGATCTGCGGCAGGTCGGCGAGCAGCGCCTCGCGGGTGAAGTGCGCCTGTCCGGCCGGCGGCCCGGCATGCAGCCGCGCGACCAGCTCCGACAGCGCCAGATAGCTGCTCGGCGCGCCGATGCGCTGCAGCGGGCCCTCGGCCAGCGGCAGGCCGATCAGCTTGACGCCGACCGGTACGTGGGTGATCGCCCGCGAGGGGTATTCGCGCATCCCGGAGATCTGCATGCGGTCGCCGTGCAGCGCCGCGCCGTGCTCCGGCACCAGCACCACCACCACCGGCCGGCCGCTGCGTTCGAGCTGGTCGAGGAAGGCGTCGAGGTCGTCGAGCAGGCGCTGGGCGCGCTCGCGGTAGCCGGCCGAGCGGGTGCGGCCGTTGGCCTCCACCACCCGGTTGCCGTCGTGCAGGGTGATGCTGTTGTAGAACAGCGCCAGGCGCTCGGCGGCGTTGCCCTGGCGCTGCTGCCACCAGCGGCCGAGCACCTCGCCGTCGGCGGCGATCGGCGAGCTGTCGAATGCCACCAGGGCGCGGCCGAAGCTGCTCGCGGCGAACAGCGGCTCGGGCAGGCCGCCCTGGCCGCGCACCTCGTCGAGGAAGCCGTCGAAGCGACCGTTGTGGTTGAACGCCAGCTGCTTGGCGAAGCCCAGCCGGCCGAGGTTGTCGAACAGCAGGCACTGCTCGCCGGCCGGCTGGTACAGCCCGGCGTGGGAGTTCTGCCCGCAGCTGGCGCGCAACAGGCGAATCGCCGCCGGGCCGCTGTAGGAGGTGGCCGAGTTGAAGTTGTCGAAGAGGATGTCCAGGCGGGCGAACAGCCGGTGGTCGCGCAGGCCGACCGCTTCCAGGTCGTCCCAGGACAGCGAGCAGACGTTGAGCACCAGCAGGTCGAACGGCGGCGCCGCGGCGTTCGACGCGAAGCTGACGCGCCGCTCCGCCTCGCGGCGGTGGAAGTCGCTCAGCCAGGCCTCCAGGGTCGCACTGTCCGGCTCGCCGGCCGGCGCGGCGGGCGTCGCCGCGCCCCCGCCCGCGACGGGAGCCGCCGTGGGCGCCGCGGCCTGCACCAGGCCGACCGGCAGCGGCACGGCCTGCAGGCTCAGCAGCAGCAGACCGCCCAGCGACAGGGTGGTCAGGCGCAGCCAGGGCGCCAGCAGCGCGTAGCCCAGCACCAGCAGCAGGCCGGCGCCCAGCCACTGCCAGTCGACGAAGCGCCCTGCCAGCTCCAGCAGGTATTCGGGGGAGAAATCCAGCACGCCCGGCTGCGCCAGCAGGCGGCTGAACGGCGGTAGCCAGCTGTCGTGGTAGAGCAGCGCGACGGCCGCGGGAATCGCCAGCAGGGTGCGCAGCCGGGCCGCCCAGCGCGGCAGCGGCAGCAGCAGCACGGCGGCCAGCAGCAGGTTGGGCAGCAGCTGGAAGTTCAGCGCGCCGACCCACAGCAGGGCGAACTTGCCGAGGAAATACAGGTTCCACAGGCCCAGGCCCGGCCAGGGGCGCGGCGCAGCGCAGGCGGCGCTGGCGTTCATCGCGTCTCCTCCCGGCGTGCGGCGCGGCGCAGGCGGCGCGGATGGCTGCGGAAATGCCGCGACGGCAGCAGCCGGCCGAGCAGGCGACCCAGCCCGCGCAGCAGCGCCGGCAGCCACAGCGCCGCCACGCCGCCGAGCAGCAGGCCGAAGAGCAGGAACTGCAGGTGCAGCGGCAGGTTCATGTGGCCCTCCCCACCCGGTTCTGCCCGGCACTCAGGCGCACCCGCACCGGAGTCAGGCGCACCGGGCCGCTGGCGGCGGGCGCCGGCGCCGGCTCGCCGCGCAGCGCCGGCAGCGGCGTGCTGGTCGCGCTGGCGCCGTCGAGGGGAATGCTCCGCGTATCGACGAGGATCTCGTGGGCAGCGAACAGCTCGCGCCAGGACAGCCGGAAGATGTTGCCCAGGGCGCTCTCCAGGGCATTGGCGCGGCAGGCGAAGAGGAACAGGTACAGCTCGCCGCCGGCCACGCAGGCCATGTCGCCGTAACGGCGCAGGCGGCACTGGCCGAGCACCTGGGGCAGCGCCAGGCCGTCCACCACCTTCAGGCGCAGCAGCAGGTGGCTGACCTCGCCCCCGCCGCCGGCGTCGAGAATCCCGCGCACCACCTCGACGAAGCGCGGCGCCGGCAGCAGGCCGCGCAACGGCGGCGGGCGCAGGCGCTTGAGGGTCTGCTCGAAGTCGTCCGGCAGGCTGCGGGTCCACAGCTGGCCCTGCAGGCTGTCGAGCAGGGTCAGGAAGCGCGACAGCGCGGTGCCGTAGGGCACGATCAGCGAAGCGCCGCAGACCAGCAGCAGCTGCTCGTCCAGGTAGCGCAGGCAGGCCGACAGCTCGCGCACCACCACCTTCAGCGCGCGCCCGCGCTGGCGGCGCAGTTCGTAGATCTGCCGGGCCAGCTCGCCGACCTGCTCGTTGCTGTCGATGCGCAGGATCACGCTGGCCGCCGTGGCGCGCATCGCCGCCGCCAGCAGCGCGGCCTCGGCGTCGAACAGCTGCCAGTGGGCCGACAGCGGCGGCGCCCCTTCGAGCACCGCGCGCGCCGCCAGGCACAGCTGCAGGTCGCTGGCCGCGGCGCCGGGACTGCCCTGCTCGGACTCCGGGCGGCAGACCAGCACGCCGTCTTCGCGGGCCATGTCGACCTCGCCGCCGGCGCGCACGCCCAGCGCGGTGCGCCAGAAATGCAGCAGGTAGCGCAAGCCGCCACGCCCGCTGTAGAGCTGCGCCAGGCCGGACAGTGCGTCGTTGCAGGCCAGCAGCCGCGCGGCGATGGCCTGCGGCTCGCCGTGGCTGTAGATCAGCAGGGTGCAGGACTGGCGCTGCAGCCAGTCGCTCAGCTCGCGACACCAGCGCGCCAGTTGCGCGTCGTCGAAGGCGCTCCACGCCGCGGCGGGGGCGCTGAGCAGCAGCAGGCGCTGGCGCGGCGCGAAACGCCGCTGCAGGTCGCGGGCCAGCGCGCGCAGGGCGGCGGGCGCCCCGGCGGCGGAAAATTCCAGGGGGATCAGTTCGCCGGGCCCCAGCTCGGCCGGCAGGCCTTGCAGAATGGCCTGCGGGCCGCGGCCGCAGGTCAGCAGCAGAGCGCGCTGGCTGGCCGTCATCCCGGCCAGCACCTGGCGGCACAGCGCATCGGCCTCGCCGGCGCGCTCGCAGACCTGCCAGTACAAACCGCCGGCACGCAGCTGCGCCCACTCGTCCCACAGACGGGGAATGGCCAGGGAAAACACGCTCAAACCATAGACTCCTTGTGACTCCAGGCGGTCCATGCCTCTATTCCCGCGCAATGCTCCCTGCCCTTCACCCTTGCGGTGAAGCGCCAAGCATACCCCTGCCGCGCCGGCAGATACCTGAGCAAACCTTGCCGCGGCCCGCCGCCAGACAGGGCAAGCAGTCGCAAAGCACCCACACTCGCAACCTGATCGCCATTTTATTGACGAAAAAAGCCATCCAATACCGCAAATTCTTGTTTATTAGACCATGCCGCTGTAACCACAGCAATCGATAGACGGGAAAATGACACCCCGCTTTGCAAGGTTTCTCCCGCAGCGCCGCCGAACGGTCGCCCCTCCTGCGCGCCACTGGCCGACCCGCCCAGAAGATGCTGTACACCGATACAGCCCTCATCCACCGCGCCACGGTTATAATCCCGCGCTTTGCGGCCACCCGCCGGCCGCCTTCCCCCGCAGTCGCAGGAAGAGTCATATGGACAGCATCAACGCCCGCATCGCCGAGGAACTCGGCGTCCGCCCGCAACAGGTCGCCGCCGCCGTGGCGCTGCTCGACGAGGGCTCGACCGTGCCCTTCATCGCCCGTTACCGCAAGGAAGTCACCGGCAGCCTCGACGACACCCAGCTGCGCACCCTGGAAGAACGCCTGCGCTACCTGCGCGAACTGGACGAGCGGCGCACGACGATCCTTGCCAGCATCGAGGAGCAGGGCAAGCTGACCGCCGAACTGGCCCGCGAGATCCAGCTGGCCGACACCAAGACCCGCCTGGAAGACCTCTACCTGCCCTACAAGCAGAAGCGCCGCACCAAGGGCCAGATCGCCCTGGAAGCCGGCCTCGGCGAGCTGGCCGATGCGCTATTCGGCCATCCGGAACTAAATCCCGAGGCGGAAGCCGCGCGCTTCGTCGACGAAAGCAAAGGCTTCGCCGACGTGAAAGCCGTGCTCGACGGCGCCAAGTACATCCTCATGGAGCGCTTCGCCGAGGACGCGACCCTGCTGGCCCGCCTGCGCGGCTTCCTCAAGGACAACGCCACCCTCAGCGCGCGCCTGGTGCCGGGCAAGGAGCAGGAAGGCGCCAAGTTCAGCGACTACTTCGCGCACGACGAACCACTCAAGAGCGTGCCGTCGCACCGCGCCCTGGCGATCTTCCGCGGCCGCAACGAGGGCGTACTGAGCGCCAGCCTCAAGGTCGGCGAGGAACTGCCGGGCACCCTGCACCCCTGCGAGGGAATGATCGCCGAACGCTTCGGCATCAGCAGCCAGGGCCGCGCCGCCGACAAGTGGCTGGCCGAGGTGGTGCGCTGGACCTGGAAGGTCAAGCTCTACACCCACCTGGAAACCGACCTGCTCGGCGAGCTGCGCGAGGCCGCCGAGAGCGAGGCGATCAACGTGTTCGCCCGCAACCTGCACGACCTGCTGCTGGCCGCCCCGGCCGGCCCGCGCAGCGTGCTGGCGCTCGACCCCGGCCTGCGCACCGGCTGCAAGGTGGCAGTGGTCGACGCCACCGGCAAGCTGCTCGACACCGCCACCGTCTACCCGCACGCGCCGCGCAACGACTGGGACGGCAGCCTGGCGATCCTCGGCAAGCTGTGCGCCAGGCACCGCGTCGAGCTGATCGCCATCGGCAACGGCACCGCCAGCCGCGAGAGCGACAAGTTGGCCGGCGAGCTGGTCAGGCTGCTGCCGGAGCTGCGCATGACCAAGATCATGGTCAGCGAGGCCGGCGCCTCGGTGTATTCGGCGTCCGAACTGGCCGCCCGCGAATTCCCCGATCTCGACGTGTCGCTGCGCGGTGCGGTATCCATCGCCCGCCGCCTGCAGGACCCGCTGGCCGAGCTGGTGAAGATCGAGCCCAAGGCCATCGGCGTCGGCCAGTACCAGCACGACGTCTCCCAGCTCAAGCTGGCCCGTTCGCTGGACGCAGTGGTCGAGGACTGCGTGAACGCCGTCGGCGTCGACGTCAACACCGCCTCCGCCGCCCTGCTGGCGCGCATCTCCGGCCTCAACGCGACCCTGGCCGGCAACATCGTGCAGTTCCGCGACGCCAACGGCGCGTTCAAGTCGCGCGCCGAGCTGAAGAAGGTGCCGCGCCTGGGCGACAAGACCTTCGAGCAGGCCGCCGGCTTCCTGCGGGTGATGAACGGCGACAACCCGCTGGACGCCTCGGCGGTGCACCCGGAGACTTACCCGCTGGTGCAGCGCATCGCCGCAGGCACCGGCCGCGACATCCGCTCGCTGATCGGCGACTCGGCGTTCCTCAAGCGCCTCGACCCGGCGCAGTTCACCGACGAGCGCTTCGGCCTGCCCACCGTCACCGACATCCTCAAGGAACTGGACAAGCCCGGCCGCGACCCGCGCCCGGAGTTCAAGACCGCCGCCTTCCAGGACGGCGTCGAGAGTCTCAAGGACCTGCTGCCGGGCATGGTGCTGGAAGGCGTGGTGACCAACGTCACCAACTTCGGCGCCTTCGTCGACATCGGCGTGCACCAGGACGGCCTGGTGCACATCAGCGCGCTGTCGGAGAAGTTCGTCAAGGACCCGTATGAAGTGGTCAAGGCCGGCGACATCGTCAAGGTCAAGGTCATGGAAGTGGACATCCCGCGCCAGCGCGTCGGCCTGTCCATGCGCATGTCCGACACCCCCGGCGAGAAGGTCGACGGCCCGCGTGGCGGCGGCAAGCCGCGCGGCAACGCGCCGCGCAGCGAGCGCCACTCCAGCCAGGACAAGCCGGCGCCGAGCAATCCCGGCATGGCCGCGCTGTTCGCCAACGCCAAGCAGATCAAGAAGCGCTGAAATGACCGACGTTAGCGAAGTGACCACCAGCGCCTTCAGCCACCTGCTCGGCTGCGAACCGCTGCGCATCGACGGCGGCGAGGCCGAGGTGCGCCTGGCGCTCACGCCCGAGCTGCGCAACCGCGCCGGCAAGCTACACGGCGGGGCGATCTTCAGCCTGGTCGACATCGCCATGGGCCTGGCCTGCTCCAGCGCCCACGGCTTCGACCGCGCCAGCGTCACCGTCGAGTGCAAGATCAACTACATGCGCGCCATCGACGCGGGCGACGTGCACTGCCTGGCCAGGGTGATCCACTTCGGCAGCCGCACCCTGGTAGCGGAGGCCGAGGTGCGCCAGGACGAGGCGCTGGTCGCCCGCGCCCAGGGCACCTTCATGCTGGTCTAGGCTGCCGGAAGAGCGCCGGCAGCCGCAGGCTCGCTGCGCAGGGTGGACAACTCGCGCCAGCGATTGTCCACCCTGCGACCACACCGGCAGCGCGACAGGCTCCCGCCCCTTGAGACTGCCGCCCGTCGCCCCCATAGTGCGCAAACTATGCGAACAGGAATCTGACTTTTGAGCGACCTACTTTCCCGCCGCCTGGCCCTGCTCGAGCGTGCCGACCAGCACGACCTGCTGCGCCACTGCCGGCATGGCCTGGAGAAGGAAAGCCTGCGTGTCGACCCCGTCGGCCACCTGGCGCAGACCCCGCATCCCCAGGCGCTGGGCTCGGCGCTGACCCACGCCCAGATCACCACCGACTACTCCGAGGCGCTGCTGGAGTTCATCACCCCCGCCCTGGAAGACCCGGCGCAGACCTTCGACGAGCTGGACCGCATCCACCGCTTCGCCTGCGCCCAGCTCGGCGAGGAGCGGCTGTGGACCCACTCGATGCCCTGCACGCTGCCGGGCGAGGCCGATATTCCCATCGCCGAGTACGGCACAAGCCATGTCGGGCGGATCAAGCACGTCTACCGCAAGGGCCTGGCGGTGCGCTACGGCAAGGCCATGCAGTGCATCGCCGGCATCCACTACAACTTCTCCCTGCCCGAGGCGCTGTGGCCGCTGCTGCAGCAGGCCGAGGCTGACAGCCGCCCGGCCCAGGCCTGGCAGTCGGCGCGCTACGTCGCGCTGATCCGCAACTTCCGCCGCTACAGCTGGCTGCTGATGTACCTGTTCGGCGCCTCGCCGGCGCTCAGCAGCAACTTCCTCGCCGGCCGCGCGCACGACCTGGAGGCGCTCGACGCCGATACCCTGTATCTGCCGTGGGCGACCAGCCTGCGGATGAGCGACCTGGGCTACCAGAATAACGCCCAGGCCAACCTCAAGCCCTGCTACAACGACCTGGGCAGCTACCTGTCCAGCCTGCGCCAGGCGGTGTCGACGCCCTACCCGCCCTACCAGGCCATCGGCCTGCGCGACGCCGACGGCGAGTGGCAGCAGCTCAACACCAACGTGCTGCAGATCGAAAACGAGTTCTACTCGAGCATCCGTCCCAAGCGGGTCGCCGAATCGGGCGAGCGGCCGATCCAGGCCCTCGGCGCGCGCGGCGTGCAGTACGTCGAGGTGCGCTGCCTGGACATCGATCCGTTCCTGCCGCTGGGCATCGACCTGGTCGCCGCGCGTTTCCTCGACGCCTTCCTGCTGTTCTGCGCGCTGGACGACAGCCCGAACATGGACAGCGGCGAGTGCCGCGAATGCACCGCCAACTTCGCCCTGACCGTCAAGGAAGGCCGCAAGCCCGGCCTGCAGCTGAGCCGCGCCGGCCAGTCGGTGGCGCTCAAGGACTGGGGACTGGAACTGCTGGCGCGCATCGAGGCCTGCGCCGAACGCTTCGACGCCGCTCACGGCGACGACCTGTACCGACAGGCCCTGGCCAGCCAGCGCGCCAAGCTCGAAGACGCCCGCCTGACGCCCTCGGCGCGGGTGCTGCAGAGCCTGCGCGAGGAGCAGCTGAGCTTCCACGCCTTCGCCCTGCGCCAGTCCGAGCGCCACGCCGAATGGTTCCGCAGCCGGCCGCTGGACAGCGCTGAACAGGCCGCCTTCGAGCAGGCGGCCCGCGACTCGCTCGCCGCCCAGGCCGAGCTGGAAGCCAGCCAGCAGGGCAGCTTCGAGGACTACGTCGAGCGCTACATGGCGGCCATCGAGCCGGCGTGAACCGCTAGGGCGGACCACTCGCGCCAGCGATTGTCCGCCGCCAATGGTGCGGGCAGTCGGTAGAAGATCGCTGCGCAAGTCTTCTCCCCCGCCCAGCGCCACAGACGACAAGGCCCATGCCAAGGCATGGGCCTTGTCGTATCCGCGCCCTTACAACGGCTTCTCGAACACCTTCGACTGGCGCTGGAAGTTGTACAGCGAGGCGCGTGCCGCCGGCAGGCGCTCGACGCTGCTGGCCTTGAAGCCGCGCTCCTGGAACCAGTGGGCGGTGCGCGTGGTAAGCACGAACAGGGTCTTCAGGCCCAGGGCGCGGGCGCGCTGTTCGATGCGTTCGAGCAGTTCGTCGCCGCGCCCGCCCTGGCGGTACTCCGGATGCACCGCCAGGCAGGCCAGTTCGCCCCAGTCCGAATCCGGCACCGGATACAGCGCGGCGCAGGCGATGATCAGGCCGTCGCGCTCGACGATGCTGAACTGGCCGATCTCGCGCTCCAGCACCTCGCGCGAGCGGCGCACCAGGATGCCCTGCTCCTCCAGCGGGCGGATCAGCTCCAGCAGGCCGCCGACGTCGTCGATGCCGGCCTCGCGCAACTGCTCGAACTGCTCCTGGGCCACCAGGGTGCCGGCGCCGTCGCGGGTGAACAGCTCGTTGAGCAGCGCGCCGTCCTCGACATAGCTGACGATGTGGCTGCGCCGCACGCCGCTGCGGCAGGCCTGCGCGGCGGCATCCAGCAGCTCGCCCTGGTAATCGCTGCCGAGGCGCGCCAGGTGCGCCGGCACCTGCGGCGGGCGCAGCTCGCGGACCAGCGCGCCGTGCTCGTCGAGCAGACCGCGCTCGGCGCCGAACAGGATCAGCTTTTCGGCATCCAGTTCGATGGCCGCGCGCATCGCCACGTCCTCGCAGGCCAGGTTGAAGATCTCGCCGGTCGGCGAGTAGCCCAGCGAGGACAGGAGGACGATGCGCCGCTCGTCGAGCAGGCGCTCGATGCCCTTGCGGTCGATGCGCCGCACCTCGCCGGTGTGCTGGTAGTCGACGCCGTCGACCACGCCGATCGGCCGCGCGGTGACCAGGTTGCCGCCGGCCACGCGCAGCCGCGCGCCCTGCATCGGCGAGGCGGCCATGTCCATCGACAGGCGAGCCTCGATGCCCAGGCGCAGGCCGCCGACCGCCTCGACCACGCATTCCAGGGTCGGCCCGTCGGTGACCCGTAGGCCGTGGTGGAAACGCGGCGCCAGGCCGCGGGCGGCCAGGCGCGCCTCGATCTGCGGGCGCGAGCCATGCACCAGCACCAGGCGCACGCCGAGGCTGTGCAGCAGCACCAGGTCGTGGACGATGTTGGCGAAGTTGGGGTGCGCGACGCCCTCGCCCGGCAGCATGACCACGAAGGTGCGGTCGCGGTGGGCATTGATGTAGGGCGAGGCGTGGCGCAGCCAGTTGACGTAGTCGTGCATGGGGGTGGCCTATGGGGTGTTCGTCTGAAGGTGCCGGTGCGCCGGCTGGCGATCCGTGCGCCGGCTGGCATCGTCAAGGTGCCGGGGTGGCGGGCAATCTGCGCCCAGGAGACGCCGTGAACCCGTCCATGGGGGCTTCACGGCGTCATCCATGACGCCGAGACTCCCGGGCGCAGACCGCCCCACCCTTCGAGTTCGTGGCATGGCGCCCGCCCCTACGCAGTCGTCTGGGCATCGAGGCAGTAGTGGCCGATCAGCTGGCGTAGCAGCTCGACGGTCGGCGCGATGCGCGCAAGGTCGAGGTACTCGTCCGGCTGGTGCGCGCAGGCGATGTCGCCGGGGCCGAGGACGATGGTCTCGCAGCCGAGCCGCTGCAGGTAGGGCGCCTCGGTGCCGAAAGCCACCGCCTCGGCCGCGCGCCCGGTGAGACGCTCGGCCAGGCGCACCAGCTCGCTGTCGGCGGCCTGTTCGAAGGGCGGCACGCCGGGGAAGATCGGTCCGTAGTCGATGCGCACGCCGCGCTGCTCGGCCAACGGCTGCAGTTTCGAACGGATCGCCGCGCGCAGCTGCTCGGGGTCCATGCCCGGCAGCGGGCGCAGGTCGAACTCCAGGGCGCACTGGCCGCAGATGCGGTTGGGGTTGTCGCCGCCGTGGATGCAGCCGAGGTTGAGGGTCGGCTGCGGCACGTTGAACAGCGGGTTGTTGAACTCCTGCTGCCACTGGCCGCGCAGGGCGAGCAGCTCGCCGATCGCCGCGTGCATGGCTTCCAGGGCGCTGCGCCCGAGCGTCGGATCGGAGGAGTGGCCGCTCTGCCCGAGGATATCGATGCGCTCCATCATCACCCCCTTGTGCAGGCGGATCGGCTTGAGGCCGGTCGGCTCGCCGATCACCGCGGCGCGGCCCAGCGGACGGCCGGCTTCGGCCAGCGCGCGGGCACCGCTCATCGAGCTTTCCTCGTCGCAGGTGGCGAGGATCAGCAGCGGCTGGCGGAACGGCCGGTCGAGCAGCGGCTGCACCGCCTCGATGATCAGCGGGAAGAACCCCTTCATGTCGCACACGCCCAGGCCGTACCAGCGGTCGTCGGCCTCGCGCAGGGCCAGTGGGTCGCTCTGCCACAGGGCGGGGTCGAAGGGCACGGTGTCGCTGTGCCCGGCCAGCACCAGACCGCCGGGGCCGGAGCCGTAGCTGGCCAGCAGGTTGGCCTTGCCGGGGGCGATGTCCTGGATCTCGCAGGCGAAGCCGAGGGTGTCGAGCCAGCTGGCCAGACGCTCGATCAGCGGACGGTTGGGCAGGTCCAGCGCCGGCTGGGTGCAGCTGACCGACGGCAGGGCGATCAGTTCGGCGAACTGCTGTTTGAGACTGGGGATGGGCATGACGGCACTCCGCAGGAAGTGCCGTGCATGATAGGCCGCGCGGGGCGAGGGGGAAACCGCCGCGCCTGCCGAAACAGGCGCGGCGGCCGGGTCAGACGAAGATCGCCTGGAGGATGGTGAAGAAGATGATCGCCAGGATCGCGCCGGCCGGCAGGGTGACCACCCAGGACATGAAGATCCGTCCGATCACGCCGAGGTTCAGCGCGCCGATGCCGCGCGCCAGGCCGATGCCCAGCACCGCGCCGACCAGGGTGTGGGTGGTGGACACCGGCAGGCCGATGGCCGAAGCGCCGACCACGGTGGAGGCGGTAGCCAGCTCGGCGGCGAAGCCGCGGCTGGGGGTCAGTTCGGTGATTTCCTTGCCGATGGTGGCGATCACCTTGTAGCCGTAGGTGGCCAGGCCGATGACGATGCCGATGGCGCCGAGCAGCAGCACCCAGCCCGGCACCGCCGACTTGGCGGCGATGTCCGCGGCGCCGCCGGATTCGATCACCCCGACGATGCCGGCCAGCGGGCCGACCGCGTTGGCCACGTCGTTGGCGCCGTGGGCGAAGGCCATCGAGCAGGCGGTGAACACCATCAGCACGGCGAACACCTTCTCCACGCTGGCGTAGTGGAAGGTCTTGTCCGCCTCGGTATCCACCTGGATGCGACTGAGGATGGCGATACCCAGCAGCATCACCAGCACGCCGATGCCGACCGCCAGGAGGATGCCCTGGCCGCTGGAGAGGTGCAGGCCGACGTGCTTGAGGCCCTTGGTCACGGTCATCAGCGCGACCATGAAGCCGGTGAGGAACATGTACAGCGGCACGAAGCGCTTGGCGTTGCGGAACGGCTCGTCGGTGTCGATGATCAGCTTCTGCACGCTCATGAACAGGCCGAAGGCGACCAGGCCGGAGAGGAACGGGGTGATCACCCAGCTGGCGACGATCGGGCCGATGGCGTCCCAGTGCACCGCATCCATGGATACGCCGACCGCGGCGAAGCCGATCACCGCACCGATGATCGAGTGGGTGGTGGATACCGGCCAGCCCTTGGCGGTGGCCACCATCAGCCAGGTGCCGGCCGCCAGCAGCGCCGACATCATGCCCAGCACCATCAGGTCGGGGGAGATGACCTCGGCGTCGACGATGCCGTTCTTGATGGTCTCGGTCACTTCGCCGCCGGCCAGGTAGGCGCCGCAGAACTCGAAGACCATGGCGATCAGGATCGCCTGCTTGATGGTCAGCGCGCGCGAGCCGACCGAGGTGCCCATGGCGTTGGCCACGTCGTTGGCGCCCACACCCCAGGCCATGAAGAAGCCGAACAGGCAGGCGAGTACGAGGAGTACGAGGCCGTAATCCGTAATAAGAGACATAGAAGGTTTCTCGTTGATCCCAGACGAAATGCCGGCACTCAGCGCGCCAGCAGTTGCTCCAGACGGTTGCCGACTCGTTCGGCACGATCCGCTACGTCACCGATCCACTCGATGATCTGGTAGAGGAACATCACGTCCACTGGCGGCAGATCCTTCTCCAGCTTGAACAGGGTACGACGTACCTCGACCTGGATGCGGTCGGTGTCGCGCTCGATGATTTCCAGCTCCTCGACCATGTTCTCCACCAGGGTGACCTCGCGGCCGCCGAAGCCGGTTTCGAGCAGTTCGTCGAGTTCGTTCATCGCCTTCAGCGCCTGGGCGCTGGCGTCCACGGTGCGCTGCACATAAGCCAGCATCAGCGGCTGCAGCGACGGCGGGATGCACATCTGGCGGCCCAGCATCAGGCCGGCGATGTCCTTGGCACGGTTGGCGACTTTGTCCTGTACACTCAGCAGCTCCAGCAGATCCGAGCGCGGCACCGGCAGGAACAGGCTTTTCGGCAGGTGAATGCGCACGCTCTTCTTGAGCTTGTCGGCTTCCTGCTCCAGTCGCGACATCTCCTGCTGAATCTGCTCCACCCGCTGCCAGTCCTCGGCGATGATGGCCTGGAAGAACGGCAGGAGATTCGCAGCACATTCGTGTGCCTTGGCAATGTGCTGCTGCATCGGCCCGATGGGCGAGCGCCCGAACAGGCTGACGAAGGGATTGATCGGCATGGGGTAAAACCCTGTTGAAAGGAGCACCGATTATAAATCTGCCCCCGCTGGACGCACCAGCACGCATTCATCTTCCCGTAATACTCGATTGACAAGGGTCAGGTCTCGCCAGTCATGGTCAAAGAAACCGAAATCAAGCTGCGCGCCAGCCGCGCCACCCTCGCCGCCCTGCGCGAGCACCCGCTGCTGAAGAAGCGCAACAAGAGCGGCTGGCAACACTGCGAGCTGCTCAACCAGTACTACGACACCGCCGAGCGCGACCTGGCCCGCGCCCGTGTCGCCCTGCGCCTGCGCCGCGACGGCGAGCAGTACATCCAGACCCTGAAGAGCCGCGGGCAGAGCGTCGCCGGGCTGTCCGAGCGCAACGAGTGGGACTGGTACCTGGACAAGGCCAAGCTGGACCTGAAAAAACTGACCGACGAATGCTGGCCGGCCGAACTGGCCGGGCTCGACAAGAAGACCCTCAAGCCGCTGTTCACCACCGACTTCGCCCGCGACAAGGCCGAGATCGCCTGGGGCCGCGGCAAGGCCAAGGTGGTGATCGAGGCAGCGCTGGACATGGGCAAGGTGATCGCCGGCCAGCAGGAGGAGGAAATCTGCGAGCTGGAGCTGGAGCTGCGCGAGGGCGAGCCCGCCGCGCTGCTGGAGCTGGCCATCGAGCTGGCCTCGACCCTGGCGCTGATGCCCTGCGACATCAGCAAGGCCGAACGCGGCTACCGCCTGTTCGACCCGAACAGCTACAGCGTCGGCCTGCCGGAGCCGGTGCTGAGCGCCGGCATGAGCCTGGACGACACCTTCGCCGCGCTGGCCTGGCAGCTGCTCGGCAACAGCCAGCGCCTGGCCGAGCAGTACCGCTTCAACGGCCACTGGAAGCTGCTCGAACAGTGGCTGCAACAGCTCATCGACCTGCGCGCCCTGCTCGGCAGCCTCGGTCAGGCCGCGCCGCGCGCCAGCTCGCGCGAGCTGCGCGAGGCCCTCGACGCCCTGCTCGGCGACTGGCGCCCGCGCCTGCTGGCCGGGCAGCACGACGACGCCGCGCGCCAGGCCGCGCCGGCGCAGTTCGCCGCCGAGCTGACGGATACCCGCTGGGGCCTGTTCTCCCTGCGCACCTCGCGCTGGCTGCTGACCCGCGGCTGGACCGAGCAGCGCAACAGCCGCGGCGAACGCGCCGGCGCCGCGGCCATCGAGCGCTGGCTGCCGCGCCTGCTCAACGAGGAGATCGCCGCCCTGCCGCTGGAGCGCTACCAGCGCCAGCCCTACGACCTGCCCGAGCAGTTGCCGCGCCTGGAGCGCATGCTGGTCTGGCTGCGCCTGGCCCGCGGCGTGCTGGAGATCCCCGAGGCCGACCGCCTGTACGGCGAGCTGAGCAAGCTGCTCGACCTGGCGCTGCAGAGCGCCGACGACAGCGTGCTGCAGGAGCGCGCCGAGCAGGTGCAGCGGGTGTGGATGCTCAAGGGCTGGAAGGCTCTGAAGTAAGCGCGCCACCGGCCTCACTGCGCCCCCACGCTCCGGCGTGGGGGCGCAGGCCCGGGCCCTCCGCATCCGACATGGGCGGCACGCCGAAACTTGATCCACCCCGCCGACAGACGGCGCGCTTCCCGGCATTCTGGCGCCCTGCTCCGCTCGCCGGGAACGCCCCATGACCGCCTTCACCCCGCCCCACCGCGACCGCCCGCTCGACCTGCGCGAACTGCTCCGTGCCCTGGTTGCCGAGGGCCGTCTGCACGACGCCGACGCCGAGCGCTGCCTGGCCCTGCGCCACAGCCGGGACGCCGCCCAGCACCCGCTGGAACTGATCGCCGCCCAGCAGCTCGACGACCGCGCCCGCCCCGGCCAGCCCCTCGACCTGGAGGCCCTCACCCAGTGGCTGGCGGCCTTCGCCGGGCAGCCCTACCTGCGCATCGACCCGTTGAAGATCGACGCCGCCGCGCTGACCCCGCTGATGTCCCACGCCTTCGCCCAGCGCCACGGCATCCTCGCCGTGGCGCTCGACGAGCAGGGCCTGACGGTGGCCAGCGCGCAGCCCTTCGTGCGCGGCTGGGAGGCCGACCTGGCCCAGGTGCTGCGCCGGCCGATCCGCCGCGTGGTGGCCAATCCCGCCGAGATCCGGCGCTTCATCGCCGAGTTCCACCGGCTGGCGCGCTCGGTCAGCGGCGCATCGGGCGGCGGGGCGAAGACGCCGGGCAGCGGCAACTTCGAGCAGCTGCTCGACCTCGGCGCCCAGGACGGCAGCGCCGATGCCAACGACGCCCATGTGGTCTCCATCGTCGACTGGCTGTTCCACTACGCCTTCCAGCAGCGCGCCAGCGACATCCACATCGAACCGCGCCGCGAGCAGGCCACGGTGCGCTTTCGCATCGACGGGGTGCTGCACAACGTCTACCAGTTTCCGCCGCCGGTCGGCATGGCGGTGATCAGCCGCCTCAAGTCCCTCGGCCGCATGAACGTGGCGGAAAAGCGCAAGCCGCAGGACGGCCGGGTCAAGACCCGCACCCCGGAGGGCAGCGAGATCGAGCTGCGTCTGTCGACCCTGCCCACTGCCTTCGGCGAGAAACTGGTGATGCGCATCTTCGACCCCGAGGTGCTGCTGCAGAGCTTCGAGCGGCTCGGCTTCGCCGCCGACGACCTGCGCCGCTGGCAGGCGATGACCGGCCAGCCCCACGGCATCGTGCTGGTCACCGGGCCCACCGGCTCGGGCAAGACCACCACCCTGTACACCACCCTCAAGCAGCTGGCCGGCGAGGCGGTCAACGTCTGCACCATCGAGGACCCGATCGAGATGATCGAGCCGGCGTTCAACCAGATGCAGGTGCAGCACCACATCGAGCTGACCTTCGCCGGCGGCCTGCGCGCGCTGATGCGCCAGGACCCGGACATCATCATGGTCGGCGAGATCCGCGACCTGGAGACCGCCGAGATGGCCATCCAGGCGGCGCTGACCGGCCACCTGGTGCTCTCCACCCTGCACACCAACGACGCCCCCGGCGCCATCGCCCGGCTGCTGGAGCTGGGCGTGCCCCACTACCTGCTCAAGGCCACCCTGCTCGGCGTGATGGCCCAGCGCCTGGTGCGTACCCTCTGCCCGCACTGCAAGGCGCCGGCCGCCCTGGATGCCGACACCTGGCAGGCGCTGACCCGGCCGTGGAGCGCGCCGCTACCGGAGCACGCAATGCACGCGGTCGGCTGCGACGAATGCCGCGGCACCGGCTATCGCGGCCGCGCCGGGGTCTACGAGGTGCTGCCGCTGAGCGAGTCGCTGAAAGCGCTGATCCAGGCCGACACCGACCTCGCCGCGCTGCGCCGCCAGGCGCTGCGCGAAGGCATGCGCAGCCTGCGCCTGTCGGGCGCGCAGAAGATCGCCGCCGGGCTGACCAGCGTGGAGGAAGTGCTGCGGGTGACCCCGCAGGGCGAGGCGCCCTAGCGGCAGGGCGGGAAGCTCGCGCCGCGATCCGCCAGCGGACAGCGGCAGCGCCGGCGGATCGACGCGGAATTATGGCCGCAGCGCGGCGAGGATCGCCGCCACCCCGGCGCGCGCGCACTGCTCGTCCTGGGCCGCCGAGGCGCCGGAAACGCCGATCGCGCCGACCGTGGCGCCATCCACCTGCACCGGCTCGCCGCCGCCGAACAGCACCATGCGCGGACGCAGGGCCAGGCCCTCGCGCACACTGGCCGGGGCCTGGGCCAGACGGGCTTCCCACTGGCCGGTGGACAGGCCGAAGCTGGCCGCGGTGTAGGCCTTGTCGAGGGCGATGTCGCGGCTCAGCGCCGGCGCGCCGTCCATGTGCGCCAGGTGCAGCAGCTGGCCGGCGGCGTCGACCATCGACACGCTGACCCGCACGCCCAGCGCGCGGGCCTCGGCCAGCACCGCCGGCATCGCCAGCAGGGCCAGATCCAGGGACAGGGACGGCTGGTTGCGCAGCATCGGATACCTCGCGAAGGGTTGTCTGTCGGTGATCGCGGCTCAGGCGCTCTTGCGCCCGGACGGCGCGCCGGGTTCGACCTTGGCCAGTTCGAGCAGCAGGCGCATCAGGGTCTGGAAGTTGTCCGGGCCGAACTGGCGCTGGATTTCCTTGTACTGGCGGGCCATCTCGTCGCTCATTTCCTCGAACAGCTCGGCGCCCTTGCGGGTCAGGCTGACGCACAGGCGGCGCTGGTCGCTGGCCGGCTTCCAGCGGCGCACCAGACCGTCGCGCTCCAGACGCATCAGCACGCCGGTCATGCTCGGGCGCAGGATGCAGGCCATTTCCGCCAGCTGGTGGCTCTCCAGCTCGTCGTTGGGGTGCTGGCTGAGGATGCGGATGACCCGCCACTGCTGCTCGGTCAGCTCGTACTGGTTGAGCAGCGGGCGGAAGAAGCTCATCGCCGCTTCGCGGGCCTGCAGCAGGGCCAGGGTCAGGGAGGGTTCGGGCTTGTGCATGGATTGGGCTTTCATCTCTACGAAAACGCACGACGCCACCCCGGTCGGGGTGGCGTCATGTTTTAACACAGCCGGGGAAGCGGCATTCAGCTGCCGATGCCCAGACACATGTACTTCAGTTCCAGGTAGTCGTCGATGCCGTACTTCGAACCTTCGCGGCCGGTACCGGACTCCTTGATGCCGCCGAACGGGGCGATCTCGGTGGAGATGATACCCTCGTTGACCCCCACCATGCCGTATTCCAGCGCCTCGCTGACGCGCCAGGCGCGGCCCAGGTCGCGGGTGTACAGGTAGGAGGCCAGACCGAACTCGGTGTCGTTGGCCATGGCGATGGCTTCGGCCTCGGTCTTGAAGCGGAAGATCGGCGCCAGCGGGCCGAAGGTCTCGTCGCGCGCCACCAGCATCGCCGGAGTCACCTCGCCGAGCACGGTCGGCTCGAAGAAGCTGCCGCCCAGGGCGTGGGGCTTGCCGCCGGCCAGCACCTTGGCGCCCTTGGCCACCGCGTCGTCGATGTGCTCCTGGATCTTCAGCACCGCCTTGGCGTTGATCAGCGGGCCCTGCTCGGCGCCGGCTTCATGGGCCGGGGCGACCTTGAGGGCGTTGACCGCGGCCACCAGACGCTTGGCGAACTCGTCGTAGACGCCGTCCTGGACCAGGATGCGGTTGGTGCAGACGCAGGTCTGGCCGCTGTTGCGGTACTTGGAGGCCATGGCGCCGGCCACTGCGGCGTCCAGATCGGCGTCGTCGAAGACGATGAACGGCGCGTTGCCGCCCAGCTCCATGCTGACCTTTTTCATGGTGTCGGCGCACTGCGCCATCAGCAGCTTGCCGATGCCGGTGGAGCCGGTGAAGGACAGCTTGCGCACCACCGGGTTGCGGGTCAGCTCGCCGCCGATGGCGCGGGCGTCGCCGGTGACCACGTTGACCACGCCGGCCGGGATGCCGGCGCGGCTGGCCAGTTCGGCCAGGGCCAGCGCCGACAGCGGGGTTTCCGAGGCCGGCTTGATGACGATGGTGCAGCCGGCGGCCAGCGCCGGGCCGGCCTTGCGGGTGATCATCGCATTGGGGAAGTTCCACGGGGTGATCGCGGCGACCACGCCGATCGGCTGCTTGATCACCACCAGGCGGCGGCCCTGCTTGTCGTGGGGGATCACGTCGCCGTAGACGCGCTTGGCTTCCTCGGCGAACCACTCGATGAAGCTGGCGCCGTAGGCGATCTCGCCGCGGCTCTCGGCCAGCGGCTTGCCCTGTTCCCAGCTGAGCAGGCGGGCCAGGTCTTCCTGGTTGGCCATCATCAGCTCGAACCACTTGCGCAGCAGCGCCGAGCGCTCCTTGGCGGTCTTGGCGCGCCAGGCCGGCAGGGCGGCCTCGGCGGCGGCCACGGCGCGGGCGGTTTCGGCGGTGCCGAGGGCGGCGACGGAGCAGATCGGCGACAGGTCGGCCGGGTTGGTCACCGCGAAGGTGGCGCCGTTGTCGGCGTCGACCCACTGGCCGTCGATGAAGGCCTGGGTGCGCAGCAGGGTGCTATCGGTCAGTTGCATGGCGAACTCTCTCGAAAGGAAATCAGTAGACGCTGCTGCCGGGAGCGGCCGGCGCCGGAGCCGCACCCTTGAAGGTGGCGGCGAGGGTCTTCAGCGAACGCATCAGCAGGCTGGTGTCGACGCCCACGGCGACGAAGGCGCAGCCCAGTTCCAGGTAGCGGCGGGCCAGCTTCTCGTCGGCCGACAGGATGCCGGCGGCCTTGCCGGCGGCGCGGATGCGCGCGATGGCGTCCTCGATGGCCGCCTGGACTTCCGGGTGGCCGGGATTGCCGCGATGGCCCATGGCCGCCGACAGGTCGGCCGGACCGATGAACACGCCGTCGACGCCCTCGACCGCGGCGATGGCGTCGAGGTTCTCCAGGCCCTTGAGGCTTTCCACCTGGACCAGCAGGCACATCTGCTCGTCGGCCTCGGCCAGGTAGGTGGCGATGTTGTTCCAGCGCGAGGCGCGCGCCAGGGCGGCGCCGACGCCGCGGATGCCCTTGGGCGGGTAGTGCATGGCGCGCACCAGCTCGGCGGCCTGCTCGGCCGACTCGACCATCGGCACCAGCAGGGTCTGCGCGCCGATGTCGAGCAGCTGCTTGATCAGCACCGCATCGCCGATCGGCGGACGCACGATGGGATGGCCGGGATAGGCCGCCACCGCCTGCAGCTGGCCGAGCAGCGCGCGCAGGTCGTTGGGCGCGTGTTCGGCGTCCAGCAGCAGCCAGTCGAAGCCGGCGTTGGCGGCCAGTTCGGCGCAGTACGGGTCGGCCAGGCCGACCCACAGGCCGATCTGCTGCTCGGCTTTCAGGCGCTGCTTGAAGGTGTTGATCGGTAACTGCATGTAGGACTCCCGGTATGGAGGAAAACCGGCGCGGCGGCCTGGGTCACCGGCCGGGCAGGCTGCCGGCCGGCGGCGGGCAGGGCCTGCGGCCGTCTGCCCAAGGTACAGCATAGGTCTGGCCCGCGGGCTCAGACGAAGCGGCAGGAGATCGAGCCGAGCATGTCGTAGTCGACATGGAAGGTGTCGCCGGCCTTGGCCGCCACCGGGCGGGTGAAGGAACCGCCGAGGATGATCTGCCCCGGCTCCAGGCTCACGCCGTAGGGCGCCAGCTTGTTGGCCAGCCAGGCCACCCCCTTGGCCGGGTGGTTGAGCACCGCGGCGGACACGCCCGATTCCTCGATCACGCCGTTGCGGTAGAGGATCGCCGGCACGCGGCGCAGGTCGACGTCGTGCGGGCGGATGGCGCGGCCACCGAGCACGATGCCGGCGTTGGCGGCGTTGTCGGAGATGGTGTCGAACACCTTGCGGGTGATGCCGGTTTCCGGGTCGACGTTGTGGATGCGCGCGTCGATGATCTCCAGCGCCGGGATCACGTACTCGGTGGCGTCCAGCACGTCGAAGATGGTGCAGTTCGGGCCCTTCAGCGGCTTGCCGAGGATGAACGCCAGTTCGACTTCCACGCGCGGCACGATGAAGCGACTCATCGGGATATCCGAGCCTTCCTCGAACTGCATGTCGTCGAGCAGCACGCCGTGGTCCGGCTCGGTGATGTTGGAGGACACCTGCATGGCGCGCGAGGTCAGGCCGATCTTGTGGCCGATCATCTTGCGCCCGCCGGCGATCTTCTTCTCGACCCAGGCGCGCTGGATGGCGTAGGCGTCGGCGATGGTCATGTCCGGGTTCTCCAGGGAGAACTGGCGGATCTGCTCGCCGGTGCGCTCGGCGACGTCGAGGCGCTCGGCGGCTTGCTGGATCAGTTGGGCGTCAAACATGGAAACCTCAGGAATTCTTGGTGAACAGGGGGTGCAGGCTGCTGTGCTTGGCGTCGAAGACCTGGTTGCGGCTTTCGTCGATCTGCAGGGTCACGCCGACCGGGCGCTGGGCCAGCAGGCCGTCGAGGCGTGCGCGCAGCACCGCCAGCAGGCTGTCGCCGACCTGCTGGTGCACCGCCGCGCTGCGCCCGTTGCCCATGCGCAGGTTGGCGTAGAAGAAGCCGTAGTCGCCCTTGCCGTCGGCGATCGCCGCATGCGCGGCCGGGTAGGCCAGCACGCGGGTGCCGCCGGTGGGGAACACCGCACGGCCCTGCTCGTCGCGCTGTTCGAGCATGCAGTCGGCCAGTTCGCGGCACAGGCCGGCGACGTCGACGTCGCGCTCGATGTCGGGGCTGTAGTAGAGAACCAGATGGGGCATGGTGCGTTCCTTACAGGCGGCTGGCGGCGATGAAGTCCGGGTTGGAGGCCTGCGCCGCCGGAATGGTCGAGCCGTCCTGCGGGGTGACCGGGAAGATGGCGTTGATCTGGCCGGTGCCGGAGGAGCCGAAGTACGGGGTGACCACTTCGGCCTTGCCGTCGTACTTGGACCAGCCGAGGGCGCCGAGCAGCATCGCGGTGTCGTGCATGAAGCCTTCGCCGTGACCCTTGACCGCGTACTCCGGCAGCATGGCGCAGAAGGTTTCCCACTCGCCCTGCTCCCACATCTGCACCACACGGTGGTCGAGGTCCTCGAGGAACGGGCTCCACACCTTGGTGGCGAAGTCCGGCGCGGTGCCGTTCTGGGCGAAGCGGTGCGACAGCGAGCCGCTGGCGAGGAAGGCCACGGTGCCGTCGTAGTGCTCTTCCACGGCCTTGCGCATGGCCCAGCCCAGGCGCGCGCTGTCGGCCAGGTAGTGGGAGGTGCACAGCGCCGACACCGAGATCACCTTGAAGCGCTGGTCGGTGTTCATGTAGCGCATCGGCACCAGGGTGCCGTACTCCGGGCCGAGGGTGGTGGCGTCGTGGGCCATGGTCTCCACGCCCAGACGGTTGGCTTCCTCGGCCAGCAGGCGACCCAGCTCCGGGTTGCCCGGGAACTCGTACTCCATGTTGCTGATGAAGTGCGGCAGCTCGTTGCTGGTGTACACGCCCTTGAAGTGCGGCGCGCAGTTGATGTGGTAGTTGGCGTTGACCAGCCAGTGGGTATCGAACACCACGATGGTGTCCACGTTCAGCTCGCGGCAGCGGCGGGCGATTTCCAGGTGACCGTCGATGGCCGCCTGGCGGAAGCCATGGCGCGGGCCGGGCAGCTCGGACAGGTACATGGAGGGAACGTGGGTGATCTTGGCGGCCAGAGCGAGTTTGCCCATGACGATTCTCCAGTTGGCCGGCACGCGCGGCGCACGCGGCGAAGATACGGATAGGGCGCGGCTGGCGCTGCGCCCGGACCCCCTCTCCCGGGGGAAAGGGTCGGGGAGGCGCAGGCCGCAGGCCCACGCCTCCCCCAGGGCTCTCCCGCGTCCGGGAGAGGGGCACCGGCCTTACACGCCCCAGCGCGGGATGTGGTGGCTGCCCATGGAGATGCACACGTTCTTGATCTCGGCGAAGACCTCGAAGCTGTACTCGCCGCCTTCGCGACCGGTACCCGAGCCCTTCACGCCGCCGAACGGCTGACGCAGGTCGCGCACGTTCTGGCTGTTGATGAACACCATGCCGGCCTCGATGCCACGGGCCAGGCGGTGGGCCTTGCCGATGTCCTGGGTCCAGATGTAGGAGGCCAGGCCGTACTCGGTGTCGTTGGCCAGACGCAGCGCTTCGGCCTCGTCCTTGAACTTCATCAGGCACACCACCGGGCCGAAGATCTCTTCCTGGGCGATGCGCATGCGGTTGTCGACGTCGGCGAACACGGTCGGCTGGATGAACTGACCCTTGGCCAGGTGCGCCGGCAGGTTGGCCGGACGCTCGAGGCCACCGGCGAGCAGGGTGGCGCCCTCTTCCATGCCGATCTTGATGTAGCCGGTCACCTTGTCGTAGTGCGCCTGGGTGATCATCGAGCCGACCTGGGTCTTCGGATCCTGCGGATCGCCGACGATCAGACGCTTGGCGCGGGCGGCGAACTCGGCGACGAACTTGTCGTAGACGGTTTCCTGGATGAAGATCCGCGAGCCTGCGGTGCAACGCTCGCCGTTCAGCGAGAAGATGGTGAACAGCGCGGCGTCGAGGGCGCGATCCAGATCGGCGTCGTCGAAGATCAGCACCGGCGACTTGCCGCCCAGTTCCATCGAGTACTTCTTCAGGCCGGCGGTTTCCATGATCTTCTTGCCGGTGGCGGTGCCGCCGGTGAAGGAGATGGCACGCACGTCCGGGTGACGAACAAGGGCGTCGCCGGCGGTGGCGCCGTAGCCCTGCACCACGTTGAGCACGCCAGCCGGGATGCCGGCTTCCAGGGCCAGGCGGCCCAGCTCGTTGGCGGTCAGCGGCGACAGCTCGGACATTTTCAGCACCGCGGTGTTGCCCAGCGCCAGGCACGGCGCGGTCTTCCAGGTGGCGGTCATGAACGGCACGTTCCACGGCGACACCAGGCCGCAGACACCCACCGGCTGGTACAGGGTGTAGTTGAGCATCTGGTCGTCCACCGGGTAGGTGTGACCGTTCATGTTGGTGCAGACTTCGGCGAAGAACTCGAAGTTGTGCGAGGCACGCGGGATCAGCACGTTCTTGGTCTGGTGGATCGGCAGGCCGGTGTCCAGGGTTTCCAGCTCGGCCAGCTTGGGCACGTTCTGGTCGATCAGCTCACCCAGCTTGCGCATCAGGCGGGCGCGTTCCTTGGCCGGGGTGTTGGCCCACTTCGGGAAGGCTTCCTTGGCCGCGGCCACGGCCTGGGCGATTTCCTCGGCGCCGCCGCTGGCCACTTCGCAGATCACTTCGCCGGTAGCCGGGTTCAGGTTCTCGAAGACTTGTTTGCTCTCGACCTCGCGGCCGTTGATCCAATGCTTGATCATTGCTTAACCCTCACTTGGCTACTGCGGCATTCTTGGCAGCGAAGAAATCGGCTTCGCTGACGATGGTGTTGACCAGGCGACCGACGCCCTCCACTTCGACGACCACTTCGTCGCCCGGAACCACGTCGGCCAGGCCTTCCGGGGTGCCGGTGGCAATCATGTCGCCCGGCTGCAGGGTCATGAAGGCGGACAGGTATTCGATCAGGAACGGGATGTCGAAGATCATGTCCGCAGTGGTGCCTTCCTGGCGCAGCTCGCCGTTGATCCAGGTGCGCAGCTTGAGGTTCTGCGGATCGGCGATCTGGCTGCGGTCGATGATGTACGGGCCGACCGGAGTGGTGCAGTCGCGGTTCTTCACCCGCAGGTTCGGCCGGTAGTAGTTCTCCAGGTAGTCGCGGATGGCGTAGTCGTTGCAAACGGTGTAGCCGGCGACGTAGTCCAGGGCGTCCTCGCGCTTGACGTTGCGCGCGGTCTTGCCGATCACCGCCACCAGCTCGCACTCGTAGTGCATGTAGGCGACGTTATCCGGACGCCAGGTGATCTGGCGGTGGCCGGTGTAGGTGTTCGGCGCCTTGATGAACACCAGCGGCTCGGTCGGCGCCTTGAACGCCAGCTCGGCGGCGTGGTCGGCGTAGTTAAGACCGAGGGCGAACATGCTGCCGGTGGCCGGCGGCAGCCACTCGACCTGATCCTCGGCCAGCAGGGTGCCATCGGCCAGACGGACGGCGTTGGCGTCCTCGACGGTGACGTTGTGGACTTCGCCCTGGTAACGGATGCGTGCGTGTTTCATGTTCCGGCTCCTTATTCCGCGACCACGGTGTTGCTGAGGCGGCCAAGGCCGGCGATTTCGACTTCAACCTTGTCGCCGACAGCGATGTCGACGCGGCCTTCCGGCACGCCGGTGATGATCAGGTCGCCCGGCTCGAAGGTCATGAACTGGCTGAGGAAGCTGATCAGCTCGGGAATGGAGCGCACGAAGTTGGCGGTGCTGTTCTGCTGGCGGACTTCGCCGTTGACCAGCAGCCTGATCTCCAGCGCGTGCGGATCTTTGATGTCGGCGGCATCGACGACGACCGGGCCGACCGGGCAGAAGGTGTCGCGGCACTTGGCCTTGACCGCCGGGCGGTAGAAGCTGACTTCCGGCAGGGTGACCTCGTTGACCGCGGTGTAGCCGCCGACGTAGTCCATGGCCTCTGCCTCGGAAACGCGGCTGGCGCGCTTGCCGATCACCACGCCCAGCGCCGGACCGGCCTGGATGGCGTCGACGCCGGCCGGGAAGACGATGTTGCCCTCGTGACCGACCACTGTGTTCGGGGTCTTGATGTACAGCACCGGGGTCTTCGGCGGGGTCTTGTACGGGTCCTGGTTGAACTCGGCAATCTTGCTGTCCAGCAGACCTTGGTAGTTCAGCGCGATGCCGAACACGGTGCCGCTGAACGGGGCTTTCCAGGCGTCAGGCTTGACGACCTGGCCATTCACGAGCGCTTGACCCTTGTCGTCAACCGTCGCCTCGAGGACCTTGCCGTCCACTTCAATCATCGCTCGGCGCATGCCAGCTTTTCTCCACAGACCAATGGGATGAATCCGGAACCTGCCCAGCAGGACACGGCGATCACCGTAACCGAACGTCGACGACCCCGGTTAACATGTGAACTTTATAGTTAACATGTTAATCGTGGTCAAGCCTTTCCTCGCCGATTCCTGATCGCGAGGTATCATTCAGACTAGTTCGGCCCTGTGGAGAGACCAGCGATGCGCGGCAACGAGCCGATCCCGAACATCAATATCGGCCAGGTCTACGACCAGCGGTACGCCGACGAGGACGTCCACTATGAGGCACTGGGCAAGCTGGCCGACTTTTTCGGCCACAACATGCCGGTGCATCGGCACGACCGCTTCTTCCAGCTGCACTACCTGACGCGGGGCGCGGTCAGGGTCTATCTCGACGACCAGCAGTACAGCGAGAGCGCCCCACTGTTCTTCCTGACCCCGCCGACCATCCCGCACGCTTTCGTCACCCACCCGGACAGCGAAGGCCATGTGCTGACGGTGCGCCAGCAACTGGTCTGGCCGCTGCTGGAGGCCCACCGCAGCCAGTCGGGCGAACCGCGTCTGGTATCGCCCACCTGCGTAGCGCTGGGCGCACCCGACGCCCGGCATGCCAGCGAGGTGGAACACCTCGACCGCCTGTTCGCGATGCTCGCCGACGAGTTCGGCCAGCAGCTGCCCGCGCGCAACGCCAGCCTGCAGGCACTGACCCAGCTGATCTTCATCGCCCTGCTGCGCCTGTCCGCCGAGCCGGTGAAGAACCAGCACGTGCGCCACGACAACCTGCAGATCTTCCACCGCTTCAACGCACTGATCGAGGACCGCTACCGCGAACACTGGCCCCTGTCGCGCTATGCCGAAGCGATGGGCGTCACCGAGGCACGCCTCAACGACATCTGCCGGCGCATCGCCGACCTGCCGTCCAAACGCCTGGTCCACGAGCGCCTGATGCAGGAAGCGCGACGCCTACTACTATTCACTGCCGGCTCGGTCAACGAAATCGGCTACCAGCTCGGCTTCAAGGATCCGGCCTACTTCACCCGCTTCTTCAGCCGCGAGGCCGGCATGACACCCAGCGAGTACCGCCTGCGCGAAAGCGCCCGCGCCTGAGAATCGCACCCACGAAAAAGCCCGCCGGGGCGCGGCGGGCTTTTTTAGCGACTGCTTAGAGCAGCGGCAGGGTGTAGCTGACGATCAGACGGTTTTCGTCGACGTCGCGACCAATATGCGACTCGGTACGATAGGTCACGTTACGCACATGGAAACGCAGCCCCTTGAGAGTGCCCTCCTGCAGGGTATAGACGATATCGGTATCGCGCTCCCATTCCTGACCACCATTCTTGCCGCCAGCGGCGATGTTGGTGCCGTCGACATAACGAGTCATAAAGGTCAGACCTGGAATACCCAGCGAGGCGAAGTCGTAATCGTAACGAACCTGCCAAGCATCAGTCTCTTCTTTGGTGAAGATGTTATAAGTCACCAAGTTGATACTGTAGGGATCCGCGCCAGCAACCATCGGGAATGCTCCATCACCCGACAGGTCTTGGAACCCCAAACCAAATTTGTGCGCCCCGACACCCAGAGTGAACATGCCCTGATACATGTCATTATCAACCTGAGACGGATTGCGCCCCTGGTCTTTGGACTTGAAGTAGCGCAGGTCACTAGTAAGGCTCATACCCTCGCCCAGCGGCAGCTTATGTACCAGACCAGTAAAGTGCTGCTTGTAGACGTTGTCGTAATCGCCGTAGTAGTAGCTTGCAGTCAGCTGCGGGCTGAAGGCGTAAGCGCCACCAGCAAAGTCAAAGTTTTCGGTATGGACATTTGCATTGACATCAGGAAACTCCTGATTATTGCTGGAGTCACGCAGATTGAACTCGGTCAAACGCCCAGCGTGGAGTGTCAGACCATCCACCTCTTGGGAAGTGATCATACCGCCGGTGTAGGTGCCCGGCAGCAAGCGGGTATTATTGTACTGCACGACCGGCAGGGTCGGCATCAATGTGCCGATGTGCAGGGTCGACTTGGATACACGTACCTTACCCGTCAGACCAAGCTCACTGTAATCGCCAACCGGGTCACCATTGCGCTCCAGCGGCGACATGCCGATGCCACCGCTGGCACCACCACCGTTAATACCATCAACCCGCCCCTTGCCGGAGTCAAGACGGACACCAAGCAGACCGATAGCATCAACGCCCACACCTACGGTGCCTTCGGTGAAACCGGACTCAAACTTGGCAATGAAGCCTTGCCCCCAGTACTCACCATAGGACTGGAATTCGTTATCGAAAGCACGGCGAGTGGTAGAAGTCGCCTCATCACGATAATCACGGTTCAGATACATGTTGCGCAGTTCGAGGCTCGCCTTGCTGTCTTCGACCAGAGCGGCCTGGGACACGGCAGGGACGGCCATAGCGGCAGCGAGAATGCTCAAAGCCAGTTTCGAGCGCTGAGAAATTTTGCTCATTGTTGTTCTGTCTCCACGGGGACTTTTTTCTTCTTCGACGTTCACCCGCCAGCCGGCAGCAGGCCGACGAGCGGCCGTTGTTCTAGCACTGGACTAACATGTTAACAACGGCTTTTTTGCCTTGCGTGCTGATCCTTTTCGGTTTTTCAGCCCGCGCAACATGCCGGAAAAAACGGCGCATGGGAAGCTTCGGGGCCAATTCTGGCAAATCGAAAGGCTGCCTACTGCCCTCCCATGGGATGGGTTGACAGCCCGAAACGATTGTCACACCATCGCCAGCGTTAACTTGTTAACAAACGGCATCCAAGCCTCGGCAACCGCCTCATCGCGGATGGCGGCAGGGGCAGGGTTTGCCGCGCGCGTAACAGGTCCGGGCGCGCCTTGTAGCCCATCGTTGTGCCTGTCCCGGGTTGCCGCTGCCGCGGCGAAACCCGCATGGCAGGCAGTGCGCGTACGCCTCGGCTATGCTGGGCGTACGTTTGCCGGGACGATGTCGCGCACGCCCGGGCATGTCCCGTCTAGGTACCCGAACCACTCGTTACCCGGAGCCGTAAGCGTTCATCCGACAGCTTGCAGAAATTGCGTGCAAGCCTTCGATTAACATGTTACCAATCCAGGTACAACAATAACGGGAGTCTCTCATGAGAACCTTGAAACTCGCTGCCCTTGCCGTATCCATCGGTTTCGCTGCCGCCGCCCAGGCCGCCGACAGCTACACCCTGAAAGTCGCGCACTTCCTGCCGTCCACCTCCAACGCCCAGGCCAACATCATCGAGCCGTGGTGCGAGACCCTGCGTCAGGAGTCCAACGACCGCATCAAGTGCCAGCTCTACCCGTCGATGCAGCTGGGCGGTACCCCGGCCAAGCTGGCCGACATGGCGCGCACCGGTGTGGCAGACGTCGTCTGGACCGCCCCGGCCTACTCCGCCGGCAAGTTCCCGCGCGTCGAGGCCCTCGAACTGCCGTTCATCCTGCCGCCCGGCGCCAAGGCCGGCAACGAGATCATCTGGAGCTTCTACGAGAAGTACGCCAAGGACGATTTCAAGGACTACAAGGTACTGGTCGTGCATGGCGACGGCGGCATGGAGCTGCACACCCGCGGCAAGCAGGTCAAGAGCCTCGACGACATGCAGGGCCTGAAGATCCGCGCCTCCAGCCGCACCGCCGCCAAGAGCCTCGAAGCCCTCGGCGCCACCCCGGTGAGCATGCCGCCGGCGCAGATGACCGAAGCCATCTCCAAGGGCGTGGTCGACGGCGCGCTGGCCTCCTGGGAAGTGGTTCCGGCCACCAAGCTGGATGAAGTCACCCAATACCACAGCACCATCCCGGCCGGCGAAACCGCTCTCGGCTACACCGTGCTGACCATGCTGATGAACCAGAAGAAGTTCGACGGCATGCCCAAGGATCTGCAGGAAATCATCGAGCGCAACAGCGGCAAGGCCCTGCTCGACCGCTTCTCCACTGCCTGGGAAAAGGCTCTGGACGGCGCGCGCGCAGCCACTCCGGCCGAAGGCCTGGTGGCCATCGACGCCGCCGCCTACAAGGGCATGCAGAATGCTGCAGCCGGCGTAGCCGACGCATGGGTCAAGGAAGTCAGCGCTAAAGGAATCGACGGCCAGGCGCTCGTCGACGGCGCACGCAACCTCACCTCCGCCTCCCGGTAATCCTCCATGAACGAGTCGCTATCCTTTGGGAGCGACCAGCTGGCTGAGCGCGGCGCCTACCGCCGCGCTCTCCACTACACCGCCCAGGGCTTCGCCCTGGCCGGTGGTCTGGTCCTGATCGCCCTCATCAACATGTCGCTGATCTCCATCATCGGCCGCAAGCTGTTCTCCGCCCCGATCCGCGGCGATATCGAGCTGATGGAAATCGGTGCGTCCATCGCCATCGCCGCCTTCCTGCCGATGTGCGAGCTGCGCGGCATGCACATCAAGGTCGACACCTTCACCATGAAGCTGTCGCCATGCATCCAGCGCGCCCTGGACACCCTCGGCCACACCCTGTGCCTGCTCGCCGCGCTGATCCTCGCCTGGCGTACCGGCCTGCAGCTGTTCGACAACATGGAGTACGGCGACGTCTCCACCCTGCTGTCGATCCCCATGTGGATTCCGCTGGTCTTCATCGTGCCCAGCCTGGTGCTGCTGGCGCTGTGCTCGCTGGCCCGCATTACCGACCTCTTCCATCGTTCCGGAGGCCACGCATGAGCGGCTTGAGTCTCGGCCTGATCGCGCTGGCCATCACCCTGACCCTGCTGGCCCTGCGCGTGCATATCGGCATCACCATGCTGATCGGCGGCGCCGCCTGCTTCTGGGCAGTCAACGACGGCGACCTGTCCTCGCTGTTGTTCACCCTCAACAACCTCGCCTATTCGCGCCTGTCCAACTACGACCTGGCGGTGATCCCGCTGTTCGTGCTGATGGGCCAGTTCGCCACCCACGGCGGCCTGTCACGGGCGATCTTCCGCTGCGCGGCGGCCTTCATCGGCCACTGGAAAGGCGGCCTGGGCATGTCGGCGATCGGCGCCTGCGCCGGCTTCGGCGCGATCTGCGGCTCCTCGCTGGCCACTGCGGCAACCATGAGCCACGTGGCCCTGCCCGAACTGCGCCGCTACAACTACTCCGGTCGTCTGGCCACCGCTACCGTGGCAGCCGGCGGTACCCTGGGCATCCTGATCCCGCCGTCGGTACCGCTGATCATCTACGCGGTGCTGACCCAGGAATCCATCGCCAAGCTGTTCGTCGCTGCGGTGATTCCCGGCATCCTCGCGGTGCTTGGCTACATGGTGGTGCTGCGCATCATGGTCGCCCGCGAAGGCGGCCACGATCACGAACAGCAGAAGGCCAGCACGGCCGAGCGGATCAAGGCGTTCGTCAACGTGCTGCCGGTGATCGGCGTGTTCATGGTGGTGATCGTCGGCATCTACGGCGGCTGGTCCAACCCCACCGAGGCGGCCTCCATCGGCGCCGCGGCCTGCGGCATCCTCGCGGTGATCCAGGGCGGCATGCGCTGGGACGGCATCCGCACCAGCCTGCTCGGCACCGCGGAAACCACCGCGATGATCTTCCTCGTGCTGCTCGGCGCCGACCTGCTCAATTCCGGCCTGGCGCTGACCCAGATGCCCAACGAGCTGGCCGAGTGGGTGAAGAACAGCGGCCTGGCGCCAATGCTGGTGCTGTTCGCCATCCTCATCCTCTACCTGCTGCTCGGCTGCGTGATGGACTCGCTGGCGATGATCCTGCTGACCATCCCGATCTTCTACCCGGTGATCATGGGCCTGGACTTCTTCGGCCTGGACCCGTCCGAGAAGTCGATCTGGTTCGGCATCCTCGCCCTGATGGTGGTGGAGATCGGCCTGGTGACGCCGCCGCTGGGGATGAACCTGTTCATCGTCCAGCGCGCCGCCGGCAACGTGCCGCTGGCGGAAACCGCCAAGGGCGTTATCCCGTTCATCGCCTCGGACATCCTGCGCATCATCGTGCTGGCGCTGTTCCCCGCCATCAGTCTGTGCCTGCTCAGTCTGTAAACTGCACCTCCAAGGCCGCCTTCGGGCGGCCTTGTTCTTTTCACCCGGCATCCACCTGGAGGGCCCATGTCCAGCGTCGTCGCCAAACCCCACCGCCTGATCGTCCTGCTCGCCGCGCTGGTGGCCTTCGGCCCCCTGTCCATCGACATGTACCTGCCGAGCCTGCCGCTGATCGCCCAGGATCTCGGCGCCCCCGAGGCGCAGATCCAGCTGACCATCAGCGTATTCCTCGCCGGCCTGTGCGCCGGCATGCTGCTCTACGGACCGCTGTCCGACCGCTTCGGCCGCCGCCGCCTGCTGCTCGGCGGCATCGCCCTGTACCTGGTCGCCACCGTCGGCTGCATCCTCGCCAGCAAGGCCGAACAACTGGTGTTCTGGCGGCTGTTCCAGGCCCTCGGTGGCGCCGGCGCCTCGGTGCTGGCGCGCGCCATCGTCCGCGACCTGTTCCCCCTCAACGACGCCGCGCGCGTCCTGTCGCTGATGCACCTGGTGACCATGATCGCCACCCTGATCGCCCCGCTGCTGGGCAGCTGGCTGATGATGTTCGACGGCTGGCGGGCGATCTTCGTCGCCCTGCTGGCCTTCGCCGGCGTCTGCCTGCTGGCCAGCGCCTGGAAGATCCCCGAGACCCACCCGGCCGACGCTCGCGGCGCCTCGGTGGCTGCGGTATTTCGCGCCTACGGGCAGATCGCCCTGCAACCCCAAGCCCTCGGCTACATCCTCTGCATGGGCCTGTCGTTCGGCGGCATGTTCGCCTTCATCACCGCCTCGCCGTTCGTCTACATCGAACACTTCGGCGTCTCGCCGCAGGGCTATGCCTGGCTGTTCAGCCTGAACATCGGCGGCATCATCGTCGCCACCCTGCTCAACGCACGCCTGGTCACCCGCCTCGGCACCCAGCGCATGCTGGTCTGCGGCGCCAGCATCGCCGCCCTCTCCGGTATCGCCCTCGCCCTGCTCGGCGGCAGCGGCACCGGCGGCCTGCCGGCGGTGGTGATCTGCCTGCTGTTCTACGTCAGCGTCACCGGCCTGCTCGGCGCCAACAGCGTCGCCAGTCTGCTGTCGCGCTACCCGAAACAGGCCGGCGCCGCCGCCGGCCTCGCCGTCGCCGGCCAGTTCGGCCTCGGCACCGCCTGCAGCGCCCTGGTCGGCGCCCTGCACGATGGCAGCCCGCTGCCGATGAGCCTACTGATCGGCGTGACAGGTGTCGGCTGCCTGCTGGCCCTGCTCCTCACTCGCCAGGGCCGGCCGGCCGCTAGCGCGCAGTAAGGAAATTGAAACTGGCATGTCATATGCATTGCGTATACTGCGCCAGTTTCGGGGGCCACGGTACAAGGCAGGTCGTGGATTCCCCCTTTTAATCGCCAAGGCCCCGGAGCAGCACAGCGCTCCGGGGCCTTTTCTTTAATGGTCACTGCCGCTGCGACCAGCGGCGCAGCGCACCATGAGAGTGCGCCGCGCGCCATCCACGGGCACGGTGCCTCAGCGATACAGCTCGCGGCGGAAGATCAGCGGTTGGGGCCCTTGGTAGATGCCGAAGGTGGCAATGCCCGCTGCGGGCTCACGACCAGCTCCTTTCCAGTCGAAGTGCAGCCACTCCGGCAAGTCCTGAATCCCCACATTGACGCTGCCCGTTTTTCCAGCGCCGGGCGCAGTCAGCTTGATCTCACCGCCAGTCCCAGCGCCCAATACCACACCCGTAGTATCTCCGGCCTTCAGAACGCCGGAGAAGTCATCCAGCTTGGCTGCGGCGCCAAGCTCCGCCGCGCTACAGCTATCCCCGGAAGACGCCCGGAAGACACCCGGTGCCTGCCAGCTTTCCAGCGTCCAGGGCAGCGCCAGATCCGCCAGCTCCGAACCGCTTGCGTTGTCGATACGCAGGCGGCCCAGGCGGATCTCGCTGTGGTCGTACTTCAGGACATAGCCGCTGCTCGTCAGGCATGCTATCTCGCCCGGGCGGCGCGCACAGACATCGTCCGCATCCGTCAGCTCGGCTGCGGAAAAGCGTCGCTCAAGCGATACGGGCAAATCATTTCCGCCCGGCAGCGGATCACCCGAGGCGTAGCTCAGACCATCCCCGTTCCAGACAAAGGAGCGCTTGCCGTCGCCGTCACCGCCCCCCTCCACATCCTCACTGGGATTCAACAAGGTCAACGTGGCGGGTAGCAGCAGCCGCTCTTGGGCGGCAGCCGCATAGACGGCCCAGATCTCGCCCTGCGGACGCGACGACAAGCGCCAGAAATCGCCCAGGTCATAGTTGCCGGTGACAGCGCCACTTCGATTGCGAGCCGTCACGGTCAGGCGCGGCGCGTTCAGATACTTGATCTTCTCGCGCTGGTAACTGATGCCGTCGCAGCTATCCATGCTCGCCAGGCCGGACACCTCCAGATAAGCCGGCACGAAGCGTCCGACCAGCGCCTCGCTGCTACCGATGTCATAAGCAAAGTAGGGCGGCGGCGTGGCTGTCAGCCTGAAGATACCGACCTCGCTCTGCTGAGCCTGCACCTCGGTCTGCTCACCCAAGGCATGGCTGTAGCTGCCCGGCGAGAAGCTGCCGGCGGCGCCACCGGCCGGAGCCACGACGCTGCTGCCCAACGTGATCCCCGCCAGACGGAAACTCGGCGTGGTCGGGTTACCGGCCAGCTCGCTCGCCGTGCGTGGCTGATTGTCCCGCGTCCAGGCCACCGCACGGATGCGCAAAGGGAACGGATCGCCGGCCGCCACCAACTTCGCGCAGTCGGCCACCGTCGCGCCATTGCAGCTCGCGTCGTGGCTGATATGCAGCCCATAGGGACGGCTGACGAACTGCGTATTCCCCTCCATCACCAGCCCCGCATCGCCACGACTGGCATCGCCCTGATAACGGGCATCGAGCTGCATCTTGCCGGCATCGTCGTAGCGCACGCCGCTCTGTGCCTGACCGTTGGCATTGAAGGCAAGATTCCGCGTGACCGGCGTGGAGTCAACCGACTGTCCCCCAACCTGGATCAGCTTGTTGCCCCTCTGCTCGGTCGGCCCCGGATCGATGTAGCGCCCCCACAACTGCACCGGACGGGTCACGTTGGCGAACGCCGGGATACAGGCCGGGCTGTTGTCGCTCTTGCGTACCGCGCTGATCGTCAGCGTATCCGACTTGCCGGCAATCAGCGGCGGAACCGAAACCAGCAGGCCGCTATCGGCGAAGGTCAATGCACAGGTATTGATCGCCTGGCCGTCCCGGTAGCAACGCAAGGGTGCCGATGCCGGTTCGGTAATGCCTAGCGCCACCGTTCGCTCCTCACGAATCGCCAAGGCCAGGCTCGTGCTGCCAGTAAAGGTGACTGTGCTGCCGCCCACCCAGCCAGCGGGAGAAAGGCTAACCGTGCTTGCGCTCTGATAGGTTTGGCTGCAGGCATCATCGGAACAGGCCTGCAATGTCACTGGATGAGGCTGGCAGGTCAGGGCCTGGCTGGAATAACTCAGGCGGTAGTGATGCACAGCCACCAGCGGTGCGTCCTGACATAGCTTCTGCGGCGTTGTATCTGAAGGCTTACAGACCCCATAAATTGCACTATTGCCAGTTCCCTTGATGGTTTGGGCATCCCAACTCGCCGCTGTAACATTCCCCCAGACCGTCGACATCTTTAGATGAACCCTGTTGGTTGTGGTTATATTGCCCACAACCTCGCCACCATCCAGCTCGATATCATTGTTAGTCAGTCTTATGTTTCCTGTAAGCCGCAAATTGCTCAGCGATATCTTGCAGCACCCACCCGTAACGTTACCCCTAACTTCACCACCTTGTAGCTCGACCGTTCCATTAGGGCTATTGATCGCTCCATTGATATTGACGAGACTCGTCTTTATCCCATTGGCAGCCTGAATGTCGCCCTGTACCTTCCCGCCGGTCAGATCGACCGAGCCATTGCTGACGGCGATACCCGATTGGAACTCGGTGTTGTTGGCGGATATACCGTTATTGCGCTGCACCAACCCGCCGATCTTGCTGTCCTTGAAGCGTGCGTTACCAGACCCTGTAACCGAACCACTCACCTGAGTTCCCGTCAGATCAACCTCGCCACTATCCGATGCGATAGCACCGAAGATGCTCCCCGAGGCACGAACCACAATGCTGCCATAAGTGGACTTGAGCGAGATGCCATGATTGTTAGAGCCCAGCGTGTTGCTACCCTTCAACTCGAAACCTCTCTCGGCCTGGATGGTCAGGGCAACACTTGCAGTCACCGAGTCACCGACCCCGAAAATCACCCGACCATCGCAGCTGTTTTGTGACTGATTCCATGTGCCGGAGCATGGCGGGAAGGTGGCTGCAGGCAAGCTGTAGCTCGCCGCCAAACTCACCTGCACCTGCAGCAGCGACACGCATAGCAGTGAAAGTCCGATCAGAATCCGCATATTCATGGCGCCTCCGTTTCCACGACCGTTTCCAGCTTGCGCCAGGCGTAATCACGATCATCACCCAACTCGGCGCGTGCGGTCAGGTAATAGCACTTGATCTTGTCAGGAGTTTCTTCTGCAAGATCTGCATCATCGCAGAGTGACAACGACTTGCACTCGACACTCACCGAAGCATTTCCAACAGTGAATGGTGGTGCAGCCGAGCAGTCATGACGCACAGCTCGCACAATGCCCCACTCCAACCCCGCCCGCGCCGCCTGATAGGCACGGGCCTGTTGCAACAGCAGGTCGACGCTGGCGGTCTGGGTGACTGACAGCCGGCTCATCGCTGCCACCGCCAGACCGATCACCACCATCACGAACAAGGCAGCGACCAGCGCGAAGCCGCGTTCAGGGCGCATTGTCGACATGAACCTGTTGTAGCAGCACGACTTCTTCTCCACCTTTCTTGACTCCCAACTCGATAGTCACCAAGGCGTTACGGGTATTGGTACCCGGCTTGTAGTTAATCCGGCAACGGGATACCGAGCCGACCAACCAGCGGGCATTGCCATATTCATAGGTTCCGGCCGCACGCAAATCCGAAAAACTCGCCCGACGTAGACTTGTTTCGCCGCCCTCCGTCACGCACTTGTAGCCAACCACCTCCTTGGCCAGATAGAAGCGATGCTGCGGCGAAGCGTAGGCGAAGCCGAAACCATCGAGTTGCACGCCGCTCAACACGAGTTTCTGTTTATTCTCCGGTGGCTGTGCGGGCTCCAGACCGAAACCGACACCTGTCGGAGTGATAACGCCCGGCTTGCCATAGGCCCATACATTGGCTCCCGCCTGCGGCGCCGACGCGCCGCCAGCACCGATGTTGTAGATCACCATCCACTTCGATTCCTCGACTCTCGGCTTATCGAGCGGACTCAGAACCTCAATCTGGCACGTACCGGGGGGGGGCGGGCAGCGCGGTGGATCATAACGAACGCTGTTCAGATCAATATTGCCTGAGGCATTGGGCAATTGATTAGCACGATAACGCCCGGCCTCATGAATCGGCAGCAGCTCCAACGTATCGCCATAGCCGTCGCCATCGCTATCGGACACGCGCAGGGAGTTCGGCACCGCCAGACGAATGTCGCGTGTCATACGGTTAAGGGCGATTGCAGCCATGTCGGTCAGCTCGGCGCGGCGACTCTGCGCCATGAAGCCTTCCAGCGGACGGGACAGCACGCTGGACACCATCACCGCGACCACCGAAGCCAGGGCGATGACCATGACCAGCTCGACCAGGGTGAAGCCGCGCAGACGACGGGTATCGGTCTTCAGGATCATTACAGGCACACCTCGCCATAGCAGGTGCGCCAGCCGGTCAGGGTCAGAGTCTGCCCCTGCGGATCACGCACCGTCACATCGATGCGCAAGGCTGCTTCACCGTTGAACGCAGGCTTTTGCAACTCGCTCACCTCAATCTTGACGCCATAGCTCGCCAGCTTGTCGATCGCCTCACCGGCCACATCCTGCGGCGCCTGGAACTCTCCGTGGCTATGGTAGTCGCGCACATCGTTGAAACAGCGCCGCTCGCTGTTCGTGCAGCCAGCCGGAGGATCGGCCTCGTCATAAGGTTTGGCGAGGATTTCTTCCAGATAGGCCTCGGCAATCATCAGGCTCTGCTGACGCAGCATCGGATCGGCGGAGCGGGCGGTGATGGCGGCCATGGCGCTGTATAGCGCAGCAGCGGCGATGCCGACGATGACAATGGCGATCACCAACTCGACCAGGGTCATGCCGCGTTGCCTGTTCATCGCACATACCCCGTTTCGGCTTCGATACTGATGCGCTGACTGTCAAAGCTGACACTGCCATTTCCATCAAAAAACTCTGGCTGCCCTAAGCTCCCGAAAATAATTCTGAAACCCTCTGGATCCGATTTTTTCGCCAGCTCTTCTGCCTTGCCGACATTCTGGTAGGCATTTCCATCGCAGCTACGCGAGAGCTGGTACTTGTACTTGCCATCATCCGGATCGGTGAAGCAGGCCAGTCTTACCTTGCATCCGCTGGCAATCGCAAGTTTCTGTGCATAGCGCAGCCCTGAGCGCAGCTCCTCCGCGGCAGCTCTCTCATCGAACACCGCGCGATCGAAGAACCGCGGCCCGACCACGGCGGCCAGCACGCCGATGACCACCAGCACCAGGATCAGCTCGACGAGGGTGAAACCGTGCTGGCGGGTGGGCATCGAAGCTCCTTGGGCGGCAGGCCGGCGCATGGCCTAGCCGCGCGGCGGATGGTGGTGGGTGATCGGCGACTGTGGCGGAACCGCCGCTGGCATTACTTGCAGTTCGCGGCCAGCAGGCTGTCCGAGGTGATGCTGGGCGTCGGTACGCTCCAGCTGGCGCGCAGGGTGTAGTTGAACTTGCAGTCCCAGTTGCCCCAGATGGCCACGTTGATATTGCCATCTTTGCTGTCGCTGATGGCGATGATGTCGTTTTCTTCCAGCTGCGCAGCCTTGACGATGCCGTCCATGGTCGCTGCCGGGTAGAGGCCGAGCATTTCGATGGCCTCGCCCTCCAGGTAGATGACGCGCTTGCCGCCGACCTCGACCGGCGGGGTGACCTGCGCCTGCAGGTGGGCAGTCGCGGCGGCCGACTTGAACGCGCCGAGGGCGCCCTGCAAGGCGGCCAGCTTGGCGGCGCCGCCGAAACTGGCGAAGCGCGGCAAGGCGAAGGCCGACAGGATGCCGAGCAGGACGATGGTCATGATCAGCTCGATCAGGGTGAATCCGTTCTGGGAGCGCGACATGCAACCCTCCTGGTTGTCGGGCCGGGCGACCGGCAGCGTGGCTCAGCAGCCGTCGAATGCATCGCCCCACAACTGCATCGCCGGGGGCTGCTGGCTGTCGGCGGCGGGGGCTTCGTAGACGAAATAGCAGGTGTCCGGGTCGGGGGCGTCCTTGAGCTTGACCAGCAACAGGTCATATGTGGCGGTGGTCTGTCGCTCGCCCTCGAAGTCGTCGGTCAGCCGCGCGGCCAGCATGATGCCGCCGGTGGTGTCGCCGGGCTGGCTGGGGCTGGGCTCGGGGTAACCGTTCTGCATCTTGATGGTGACGCCTTCGAGCAGGACGCTGGCAGCGCGGTCGCCGCCGGCGGTGCGCTGCGCGGAGCCGGCGATCAGAGCCGCCGAGCGCGCCGCGCCCATGGCGTTCTCGACCACGGCGATGCGCGCGTCCTTGCCGAAATCGGCGAAGCGCGGCAGGGCGAAGGCGGCGAGGATGCCGAGCAGGACGATGACCATGATCAGCTCGATCAGGGTGAAGCCGCGCTGGTGGCGTGGCATGACTGTCTCCTTGTCGGTGAGCGCCTGGGCCTTCCTGTATGGCGCCCTGTTTGCAATGTCGGGTGAACACTGCTGTAGACCAGACCCGCATCGCCCCGCCCGGCGATGGGCGGGGCGATGTGTCGAACGTGAGAAAAGGCGGCTTTCCCGAACGGCTTAGTTCCTACGAACTAACATACGAGACACCCTATAACCAAGCATGCGGCGAGCCGTGCGTTGGACAAGCGCTGTGCGAGTTATCCACCTAACATGATGTCTCAGTTACAGTTCGCCGCCGTCAGTCCAGCTGCATTCCAAGTAGGCGCTGCCTGAACGCCACTGGCAACAGCGGTCACACTATAGGTGAAAGCGCAGGCGGCCTTACCCTTGGCAGCGACTGTATATGTCCCAGTGCCATCGGCAGCTGCACTGGGCGTAATATCGAAATCCGCAGTGCTCAGCTGCGCAGCCTTGGTAAGGCCGTTCGCATTGGCCGCCGGATAGGTACCCGTCATCTTGATTTTCTCGCCCTCGAGAGTGATCTCCGAGTTTGCATCCGGCGGAGTAATCAGCGCCTGCGAGTGTGCAATCGCCACGGCAGACTTTGCAGCTCCCAGAGCCCCCTGCAGTGCAGCCAGGCGCGCATCACCACCAAAATTCGCAAACCGCGGCAACGCAAACGCCGCCAGAATCCCCAGTACCACAATCACCATGATCAGCTCGATCAGGGTAAAACCGCTTTGCTGTCTTTTCATCGTCCTGTCCTTTCTTACGGGTTTTAAACGGCCTCAATCGGCCCTGATGTCGACCACACCACTTACGGTGTCGTAGGTGATGGTGCGCGGGGTTGCCGTGCGGCCATCGAGTCTGTAGGCGTAGCGGCAGAGGCTGCCGCTGCGGCTGACCTGGTAGTCGGCCTGGCCAGCATCGCCGGCGAGCGTGGGGATCGGGCCCTGCATCACCCCGCGCCACACCTCCATGCAGGCGGCGATGCCGCTGCCGCCGCTGCCCTGCGGCCAGCCGGCGGGGCTGGCGAGCATGTCGTCGGCACCGAAGCCGAGAATCCGCCCGCGGGCGTCCTGGGTACCGCGGGCACGGTTCATTTCCCACTGGCCGCGCGCCAGGATCACGCCGCCGGCCAGCGCGCTGCCGGTGCTGCGCACCGACACCGCATGGGCATCGTCGGCGGAGTTCAGGAAACGCGGCAGGGCGACGACCACCAGGATACCGATCACCGCGATCACCACTATCAGCTCGATCAAGGTGAAGCCTCGCTGGTGCGACATTTTCGCAATCATTCTTGCTCCCTGGTTCACCGTTCGTCCGTGCATGGTCGGCTTTTTGACCATTTTATCGCAATCGTGGCGCCCTCGTCCTTCAGCGTCCGCCCTTGGCTGCGGCGGACAGTTCCCACATCGGCAGGAACACGCCGAGCGCCAGCACCAGCACCATGATGCCCATGGCGACGATGAGGATCGGTTCGATGGCGTCGGCCAGTTGCTTGAGGTCGTAGTCGACCTCCTGCTCGTAGAAGTCGGCCACCTCGATGAACAGGTCGTCCATCGCGCCGGTTTCCTCGCCGACCGCCATCATCTGCAGCACCAGCGGAGTGAACAGCCCGGTGGCGGCGGCGCCGCGGGTCAGCGCCTCGCCACGCTCGACGCCTTCGCGCATGGCGACGATCGCCTGGCCGATATGCCGGTTGCCCACCGAGCTGCTGGTGATGTTGAGGGTCTGCAGCAGCGGCAGGCCGGCGCGGTACATCATCGCGAAGGTGCGGGTGAAGCGTGCCAGGGCGATGCGCTCGAACACCGGGCCGACGATCGGCAGGCGCAGCTTGTAGCGGTCCCAGGTCAGCGCGCCGGCGTCGGTCTCGATCCAGCGGAAGAATCCCGACAGCACCGCGGCCAGGGCGATGCCGAGCAGCCACCACCAGTTCTGCATGAATTCGGAGAAGCCGATCAGGATGCGCGTCGGCAGCGGCAGGTCGGCCTGGAACTGGGCGAACACCTTGGCGAAGGCCGGGATCACCAGCAGGTTGATCACGGTGAGCGCCACGCCCATGGCGATCAGCACGAACAGCGGGTAGCGGGTGGCCTGCTTGATGCGCTTGCGGGTCTCGCGCTCCAGTTCCAGGTGCGCGGCGAGCTGGCGGAACGCCTGGTCGAGCTGGCCGGTGTTCTCGCCGACGTTGACCATGCTGACGAACAGCTGGCCGAACACCTTGGGATGGGCGGACAGCGCCACGGCCATGGCGTTGCCGGCCTCCAGGTCGTTGCGCACCTGCTGCAGCACCTCGCGGAAGTGCGGGTTGCGGCTCGACTCGGCCAGCCCGCCGATGGCACGGATGATCGGCACGCCGGCCTTGCTGAGGCTGAACATCTGCCGGCAGAAGATGATCAGCTCCTCCAGGCGCACCCGCTCGCGGCCGAGCAGCTGGTTCAGCTTGCGCAGCAGGGCGTCCGCGCTGCCGGCGCCGGCCGGCGCTTTCTCGGCCTGGGCGTCGATGCTCAGCGGGGTGATGCGCTCGGCCAGCAGCTCGCCGGCCAGCGCCTCGGCGCTGGCGGCCTGGCGGGTGCCGGAAACCTTGCGGCCCTGGGCGTCGCGGCCGCTGAAACGGAAGCGGGCCATCAGCCCACCCGCTCGTCGCTGAGGCTGGCGCTGACCCGCAGCACCTCCTCGACGCTGGTCACCCCGGCGAGGGCCAGGTCGAGGGCGCTGGCCGCCAGCGGCCGGTAATGGGGCTGGGCCTGGGCGGTGTCGATGAAGCCCTGCGGATCGTTGCGGCGCAGCGCGGCGGCCAGCGCGGCGTCGATTTCCAGCAGTTCGTAGACGCCGACGCGGCCGAGGTAGCCGGTGTTGTGGCACTGGTGGCAGCCGCGCCCGCGCACGAAGCGCCGCCCGCCCAGCGTCTGGTTCTGGATCGCCTCCAGCCAGCGCAGCTCGCGCTCGTCCGGCTCGTGGGCCTCGCGGCAGTGCTCGCAGACCTTGCGCACCAGGCGCTGGGCCAGCACGGCGTTGAGCGCGTTGGCGACCAGGAACGGCTCGGTGCCCATGTCGATCAGGCGCAGCGGCGAGGTCAGGGCGTCGTTGGTGTGCAGGGTGGAGAGCACCAGGTGGCCGGTGATCGCCGCGCGCAGGCCGATCTCGGCGGTTTCCTGGTCGCGCATCTCGCCGACCAGCACGATGTCCGGGTCCTGACGCAGGGCGGCGCGCAGCACGCGGGCGAAGGTCAGGTCGATCTTGGCGTTGACCTGCACCTGGTTGATCCGCGGCAGGCGGTATTCCACCGGGTCCTCGACGGTGATGATCTTCTTCTCCGGGCTGTTCAGCTCGGCCAGCCCGGCGTAGAGGGTGGTGGTCTTGCCCGAGCCGGTCGGCCCGGTGACCAGCACGATGCCGTGGGGGCGCTGCAGCAGGGTGCGGAAGCGCGCCAGCATCTCCGCCGGCATGCCGCTCTTGTCGAGGCTGGCGACGCCGCCGCTCTGGTCGAGCAGACGCATGACCACCGACTCGCCGAACTGCACCGGCATGGTCGAAACCCGCACGTCGAGGTTGTGGTTCTTGACCCGGATGTTGAAGCGGCCGTCCTGGGGCAGGCGCTTCTCGGAGATGTCCAGGCCGGCCATGATCTTCAGGCGCATGACCAGCGCCGAGGCGATGCGGGTTTCCTTGATCAACTGCTCGTTGAGCACGCCGTCGATGCGCTGGCGCAGGCGCAGCACCTTCTCGTCGGGTTCGATGTGGATGTCCGAGGCCTTCATCTTCACCGCGTCCTCGAAGAGCATCTGCAGCAGGCGCACCACCGGCGCGTCGCTGTTGTCCAGGCTCAGGCCGCCGAAGTCGAAGTCGCTCTGTTCTAGGCGCTCGTCCAGCTCGCCGGCCAGCGACTCGATCTCGCGGGTGTTGCGGTAGAAGCGGTCGAGGCTGTCGAGCAGGTCGCCTTCGCGCACCACCGCCGGCTTGAGCGGCTGGCGCAGCAGACGGCCGATCTCGTCGAGGGCGTAGATGTCGAGCGGGTCGGCCATGCCGACCAGCAGGCCATCGGGCTCCTCGACCAGCAAGATGACCCGGAAGCGCCGCGCCACCGCTTCGGGCAGGCGCTGGATCAGCCCCTCGCTGAGCTTGAACTGGCGCAGGTCGACATAGGGGATGTTGAGCTGGCGCGACAGCGCTTCGAGCAGCTTGAGTTCGGAGATGAAGCCCAGGTCGACCACCGCGCGGCCGAGCTTGGCGCCGCTGCGCTTCTGCTCCAGCAGGGCCATCTGCAACTGGTTGTCGCTGATCAGCCCGGCCTGCACCAGCAGGTCGCCGAGGCGCAGCTTGCGTTGGGGAGTGGCGGGGGTGTCGGTCACGGGGCATCTCCAAGGGCCAGGGCGCGCTCGCGGGCGAACTGGCGGCTGTTGTCGTCGAGGCCGGCGCCCTGGGCGGCCTGGCGGTAGTGGCGGGCGGCCTCGGCGCGCTCGCCGAGGCGCTCCAGGGCGATGGCCAGGCCGAGCTGCCAGGCCGGACGCGGGGTACCGAGGGCCAGCAGCTGGCGATAGGTGGCGGCGCTTTCCGGCCACTGCCCGGTCTGCTGGTAGGCGGCGGCGAGCAGCGCATGCCAGGCCGGATCGCGGGCCAGCGGCGGCGGGTTGCGGCGCAGGGTGGCCACCGCGGCCGGGCTGTCGCCGCCCTGCAGCTGGGCGCGCGCCAGCAGCAGCGGCAGCTCATGGTCGGCGGGGAAGTCGGCCAGCCGTGGCGGCAGCTCCTCCAGCAGCCGCGCGCTTTGGCCGGCAGCCAGCCAGGCGCGCGCCAGGGTACGCAGCAGATCGAGGTTGTGCGGCTGCTGGCGCTGCAGCGGTTCGAGCAGGGCCAGGGCGCCGGCGGCATCGCCCTCGGCCAGCGCGCGCCGGGCGCGGGCCAGGGGATCGGGTCGGTGGCTGGCGATGCTCACCTGCGGCTGGCGCGCGATGCCGGCGGCCTGCACCGCCACCACCGGCGGCGCGGGCGGCAGTTGCCGCACGGCGGGGGCGGCGGCGAGCGAGGGATCATGCGGCGGCGCCGCGCCGGGGAGCGGCTCGCCCGCCACCGGCAGGTCGTCCAGCTCGACCGGCAGCGCCTGCGGCGTCTCGAACGGCACCTCGACCCACAGCTGCCAGCGCTCGCCGGCCGGCTCCAGGCGGTCATGCACCTGCAGCTGATCGCCGAGGCCGACCAGCAGCAGCTCGACGCCCTCCTCCTGCGCTTCCAGGCTCCAGGCCAGGCTGCGCCCGTCGCGCTCGAAGCGTCCCTCGCGGGCGCCGCTGGCGGGCAGGCGCAGATGCGGCAGATGCAGGGCGACCACCCCGCTCTGCTCGCTGCGCCGGTAGCTCGGCGCGCCATCCAGCAGCAGCTGCAGGGTGAAGCCCTGGCGGGCGTGCTGCGGCAGCACGGCGAGCAGGCGCAGCGGTGGGTCGACCGGCGCGGCAAACTCCGGCGCAGGCGGAGCCGTGCTCGGGGCCGGCGCGGCCGGGACGACCGGTGCCGGCACGGGGGCTGCCGCGGGCGCCGGCGCCGGATCGCCCGCCTGTAGCGGCATGCCGAAGCGCCACAGCCCGGCCGCGCCGGCGGCCAGCAGCAACAGCAGCAGGCCGCCGAGCAGCGCCCGCCGGCGGCGGCGCAGGCTGCGCGCGGAGGATTCCTCGACCGCCTGCAGGCCGGCCAGCGCGGCGCGCTCCTCGGCCGGCGCCTGGCGCGCATCGAGATCGCGCAGCAGATCGTTGACCAGGCTCATGGCGCGCGCTCCTGCCACCACAGCCAGCCGGACAGCAGGAACAGCAGCAGCGCCAGCGTCAGCAGGCCCCAGAGCAGCAGGTCGGCGAGCGGCGGCAGGCGGCGCAGGAACGGCCGCGCACCCTCGGTATCGCGCAGCGCGCGGCGCACATGACCGGCGCCGACCTGGCGGCGACCCTGGCCGAAAGCCACCATCAGCGCCTTGTTGGCGAGGATGTTGATCAGCCGCGGAATGCCGCCGCTGCCGCTGACCAGCAGGCGCAGAGCGCCGGGGGCGAACAGCGGCGCGCCGCGGTAGCCGGCCTGGGCCAGACGCTGGTTGAGGTACTGCTCGGTTTCGTGGCGATCCAGCGGCTCCAGGCAGTAGGAAAAGGTGATGCGCTGGCGCATCTGGCGGAACTCGGGACGCTCCAGCAGGCGATCCAGCTCGGGCTGGCCGAACAGCACCACCTGCAGCAGCTTGCGCCGCTCGGTCTCCAGGTTGGTGAGCAGGCGCACGGCTTCGAGGGTTTCCGGCGGCAGGGCCTGGGCCTCGTCGATCAGCAGCACGGTGCTCTTGCCGGCGGCGGCCAGCTCGATCAGCCGGCGGTTCAGCGCATCGAGCAGCGCGTGGGGCTCGGGCAGCGGCTCGCCGGGCGCCTGCAGTTCGCACAGCAGCGCCTGCTGCAGCTGCAGCGGCGTGAGCCCGGAGTTGGGCAGCCAGGCCGGCTGGTAGCGCCCGCGATTGAGGCTGTTGAGAAAGGCGCGGCACAGCAGGGTCTTGCCGGTGCCGACCTCGCCGGTGATCTTGACGAAGCCCTCGCCCTCAGCCAGCGCCACGCGCAGCAGGTTCAGGCAGGCGCGATAGGGCGCCAGCTGCACCAGGAACGCCGGATTCGGCGTCAGCGCGAAGGGCTTGGCCTGCAGGCCGAAGAACTCCAGATACATGTATCAGTCCAGCTCGCCGAAGCTGGCGGCGCTCTTGCGCAGCTCCTCCAGCCAGGTGTCCGCGCCGACCACCTGCGGGCGCAGCAGGATCACCAGCTCGCTGCGCTCCAGATCCTTGCGTTGCTGCTGGAACAACCAGCCGACGAAAGGCAGCTCGGACAGCCAGGGCACACCGGCATCGAGGTTGTCGTTGGCGTTCTGCAGCAGGCCGCCGATCACCACCACCTGGCCGCTGCGGGCGCGGATGATGGAGTCGGACTGGCGGGTAGTGGACAGCGCCAGCGGCAGGTTCAGGTCGCGACCCTCGCCGAGGCTGATCACCTTGTTCTGGTCCTGCACGCGGCTGACGCTCGGCCGCACGTGCAGGGTGACCTCGTCGTGCTGGTTGATCTGCGGAGTGACGTCCAGGGAGATGCCGGAGAAGAACGGCGTCAGGGTCACGTCCTGGGTCGGCTCGGAGACGCCGCCGGAGGTGACGGTGTTGCTGGACGACACTTCGGTGACGAAGAACTCGTCGCTGCCGACCTTGATCACCGCCTTCTGGTTGTTGAGGGTGGAGATCCGCGGGCTGGACAGCACGCGCACCTGCCCCTGGGTTTCCAGCAGCTCCAAGAGGCCGCTGAAGTCGCCGAGGGTCAGCGCCGCGCTGAACACCCCGCCGACGCCCTGCGGGCCGGCCAGCGAGTCGCCGACGATGCCGAAGCGGCTGTTGCCGTTGCGGTCGCGCCCCAGATCGGACCAGTTGATCCCGGCCTGGAAACCGTCCTTGAGATTGACCTCGAGGATCTTCGCCTCCAGCACCACCTGACGCTGCAGGTTGCGCTCGGCCTGTTCGAGGAACGCCTCGACGTTCTGCTGGTCAGCGCTGGAGGCGCGCACCACCAGCAGGCTGGCCTGCGGGTTGACCACCACCCGGTTGCCCTCCTCCTCGCCGATCAGCGCCTGGATCACCCCGGCCACCTCGCGCCAGAAGTCCACCTCGCTGCTGGTCACCACCTGGCTGGCGTTCACCGTGCTGACCCCGCTGCCACCGCTGCCTTCGCTACTGCCGGTGCCGCCGCTGCCGTTGTTGAGGCTGCTTTCGTTGGCGGTTACCTGCCCGGAGCTGACCCGCGTGTCGGTTTCGCCGCGGCGCTGCAGGTTGAGGTAGTTGAGGTTGTAGGTGCGGGTGATCAGCTGGTTGGGCAGGATGCGGTAGCCGTAGCTGGTGCGCCGGTAGTCGTAGCCGTAGGTGTCGCGCACCGCGCCGAGCACTTCCTCGAGGGTGACGTTGCGCAGGCTGAAGGTGATCAGCCCGCTGACCTCCGGATGCACCACCAGGTTCTCGCCGGCGCCGTCCATCAGGCTGAGGAAGAACTCGCGGGCCTCCATGTCGCGCACCGCGACATCGAAACGCGGCCCGTTGGCGCGGCCGGCGCTTTCCAGGCGCAGCGGCGGAATCAGCGCGGCCTGCAC